>VBNZ01000162.1:2516-23461 GCA_005877675.1 Gammaproteobacteria bacterium | reverse complement strand
GCTGAAAAAACTGCGGATCGCGTGCGCGCAGGTCCTGCGACCAGACGCGGTTGCGCGCGAGCAGATGGGCGAGGCTGGAATTGGGTTTGCCGGTCATCGTGATCTTGATTTTGATTTGATGTCATTTCCGCGAAGGCGGGAATCCAGTGACGCTCCTTTTCCAGCACGAGCGAATCAAGGTGCTGAAAATCCCGCTTGCGCAGCAGTGGCGAATTTCCTGGTCTCCTTGCACGGTCACAAGGCCACGCAGATGTTCTTGGCTTCGGTAAAGAAGCGCAACGCTTCCACGCCGCCTTCGCGCCCAACGCCCGAATCCTTCACGCCGCCGAACGGCGTGCGCAGGTCGCGGCGCAGCCAGCAGTTGATCCAGACGATGCCGGACTCGAGTTGCGCGCCCACGCGATGCGCGCGCGAGAGATTCGAAGTCCACACCGAAGCGGCGAGGCCATAGCGCGTCGCATTGGCGAGTGCTATCGCCTCCTCATCGTTGTCGAAAGCAATCAGCGTCGCGACCGGGCCGAAGATTTCCTCCTGATTGGTGCGGTAAGCGGCACCGAGCCCTTCGATCACGGTCGGTGTGATAAACCAGTCGTCCGCACAGCGGCCATCGACGCGCACCTGCTCGCCGCCGCAAAGGACGTGGCCGCCTTCTTCGCGCGCCAGCGCGATATGGCCCATCACCTTGTCGAAGTGCGCCTGCGACACCACTGCGCCGAGATCGCTCGCCGCCTCGTTCGGATCGCCGACGCGCAGTGCACGCACTTTTTCCACAAATGCACTTTTGAATCTGTCGTAGATACTGCGCTCGACCAGGATGCGCGAACCGCACAGGCAGATCTGGCCCTGGTTGGCGAAAGCTGCGCGTACGATCGTGGCGAGATTCGCTTCGCTCGCGTCCCAGTCGGCGAACACGACGGTCGCGTTCTTGCCGCCCATTTCTAGCGAGACTTTCTTGAACTTCGGTGCGAGCGTCGACGCGATCGCGACGCCCGTGCGCGTCGAGCCGGTGAACGACACGGCTTTGATCGCGGGATGCTCGATCAGCGCCTGTCCGGTCGCCGCGCCGCTGCCGTGCACGATATTGAGCACGCCGGGCGGCAGGCCCGCATCGATGCAGACTTGCGCCAGCATGAATGCCGTCAGCGGCGTAATCTCGGACGGTTTAGCGACGACGGTGTTGCCCGCGGCGAGCGCGGGCGCGATCTTCCATGTAAACAGGTACAGCGGCAGATTCCATGGCGAAATGCAGCCGACCACGCCGAGCGGCGCGCGCAGCGTGTAATTGAGCGAATCGCTCGTCGCATGCGTCTCACTCGCGAACTGGGTGATCGCTGCGGCGAAGAAGCGCAAATTAGACACCGCGCGCGGGATGTCGAGCGAACGTGCGAGCGTGAGAGGTTTACCCGTGTCGCGCGACTCGGCCAGGGCGAATTCTTCGAGACGCTCATGCAGCAGATTCGCGATGCGCTGCAGGTGACCCGCGCGCTCATCCGCTGACAGCGCCGACCATGCTGGAAACGCGCGCTGCGCAGCCTGCGCCGCAGCATCGATATCGGCCGCATCCGAATCCGGGCAGCGCGCGAACACCGCGCCCGTCGCGGGCTCGAACACGTCGAGATAGCGCGCGGCGCGCGGCGGCGCGAGGACGCCGTCGATGAAGTTGGCAAGAACGAGCGTGTCGGCAGCAGTCATACGGTGAGCAGCACGTCCCGAAAATTTTCTTTCATCAATCCGACTTCAGCAGGTAGGACGGAGTAAGGATTCTAGAGGAACCTCGTCGGCCACGCAGCGTGGCGTGATCGCGGTCGCGCCTCACTGCTGCAGTTTGGCGTCCGCATCCACGCGCAAATGCTGCTCATTGACGATATTCCCGGTCGCACCGCTCACGCTAATGCGATAGCTGCCTGGACGCAGGAACAGCACGACCTCGCGCGTCGGGCGCTCGATCAGTACGCGGTCGGCCGGCACCGCCTTCTCGCTTTCGTTCACAAACCGCGCTTCGATCACAACGGGCAGGGTGCCAGCGGAGAGATCGAGCGCAACACCTGTCGGCTTGCGCTCGTCACTGAGCGCGAGCCAGGCCGGACGTCCGACGATCGTCTCGCGCGCGGGCGGCAGCGCCACGCTTACGTCGTAGACGGTGGGTTCGAGACTCCACGCGATGCCATCTTTGCGCGAGACGAAAATGCTTGGCCGCGCGATCGGGAAGCGGCGCAGCAGTTCTGCGTAGTCCGCATATTCGCGCACGGCATCGATCGGCCGCAGCATGGTCTGATCGATAGTCAGCGGATCGAAGCCGGTCTTGCGTCGAACAGATAGTCGTTGCGCTTATGCACGTGTGCGTAGCCCGCGTGTACGAACAGGCGGGCGTCGGGTTGGTCGCGAAATATGCGTTCGACCAGATGCTGCGCCTGTTCCTCTTCGCGCGTCGCGGTGTCGGCATCGGCTCGCGTGGATTCGTACGGCACAACGATGAAGCCAAGCTTCAGCGCGGTGCGGATGATGTCGCCGTACAGCGGCTCGCGTACATAGGTGCCGCTTGCGGAAATCGGATAGCCTCGCGTAGCGAGTGCGCGGTCGCGCTCATCGAGCGCTTCTGCAGCGAAATGCGTGAAGCCCTGCGCGCGCAGACGAGGCAGCAGCGCAAGCGTAACCAGACGCGTTTGCGCGGCATGGTGTGCCTCATTGATCATCACGATGCGCCGCTCGTGAGCGAGCTCGGCGATGCCTTGCGCTGCATCGACCGCGCGAAAATCCTCCGGCGCAGGCAATGACGCAGGCTTGCCTTGCAGATGCGTCACCCCGTAGGGGAAACGTTGCACCGCTTCGTCGTAGGCACCGAGTTCCGATGCCGTCGCGGCAAGTACTTGGCCGATCAGCTGCTGCTCCTTGGCGTCGCCATGAACGTACTGATCGCGCCAGAACAGGTACGCCGCGAGCGGCGTCGTCAGCTTCGCAGCTTCGCGTTGCAGGGCATTGAGGCGTGCAAATGTGCCGGCCTCGCCGGCGCTTGCGCGCGGCACGGGCGTTGCGGCCGGTGCCGCCGCATCGTTATGCGCAGCGGGCTGCACGCAGGCGGCGAGCACGAGGATAACGATGGCCGGCAGCGCGGACCATCGCATCGCGCGCTCGCAGCGCTGCATTACAACGACGAGGTGCGTCCGCCGTCGACCGGCACGTTGATGCCGGTGATGTACGACGCGGCGGGGGAGGCGAGGAAGGCGACGGCCGCGGCGACTTCGCTGGCATCGGCGAAGCGACCCATCGGAATCTCGTGCGCCATCGCAGCGTAGATGTCGTCGCGGCTCCTGCCGGTCGTGCTCGCACGCGTGTCGATGATCTGCTCTATGCGCGGCGTGTGCGTCGAGCCGGGCAGCACATTGTTGACCGTGATGCCGAACGGCGCGAGTTCGTTCGCGAGCGTCTTGGCCCAGCTCGCGACCGCGCCGCGCGTCGTGTTCGATACGCCGAGCCCGGGAATCGGCTGCTTCACCGAGGTCGAAATCACGTTGACGATGCGGCCGTACTGCGTGGCCTTCATGCCCGGGACGACGAGCTCAGCAAGCAGGTGATTGGCGAGCAGATGGCGCCGGTAGGCATCCAGAAACGCGTCGACGCTGGCGCCCACGAGCGCGCCTGGCGGCGGTCCGCCGGAGTTGTTGACAAGAATCTGCACCGGATGCCGCGCGATCAACGCTGCGACCTGTGCCTGCAGCGCGGCGTGATCTCCGGTATCGACCGCGATGACATCGTGCCGCTGCGCATCGCGTATTTTCGACAGAGCTGCAAGTGCGGCATCGAGCTTCGCGCGCGTGCGCGCGAGCAAGGTCACATCGGCGCCGAGCTTGGCCAGTTCGATCGCGCTGGCATGGCCGATGCCCTGCGAGCCGCCGCAGACGAGAGCGTGTTTGCCGGTAAGGTCGAGGTTCATGCTGGTGCCTAACCCTTCGCTGGCGGCAGCTGAGTGGTGATCTTGCCGTCTGCATCGAGAAATTGCAGCGACGGGGTGCCGTCCGCGCCGACCTTGATCACGATGCGGTCGCGGCCCGCGCTGTCTTTGAGATTCAATGCCGCAGATTGATCCAGGCCGCGGCCGAGAAATACTCTCGTCTGCGCGGCGGGGTGTTCCTTGAAGAATTTATCGAGCGCTACCTGCTGTTGTTCCTTCGACAGGTTCTTGTTCTTCTCGAACAGTTCGAAGATCTCGAGCAGCGACCAACTCGGCCGGTCCATGATGCGCAGGAACGATTGCTTCCGTTCGCCGACCTGGTCCGCTTCGAGCACCATGACCTGGTCCTGCTCATAGTTGTCGAAGCTCAGATGGCCGCTGCTGCTGTTGCCGTTCTTGTCCTTCGCGCCATCAAAAATCAGGCCGCCGTTTTCCGTGCCTTCGTCGTTGAAGAAAATCATCCCGCCCATCTTGCGGCCGCCAGGATGCGGGTATTCCTTGCCGTGAAAGTACGCGCCTGGCGCCCGCGCCGTATCCGAGACGACGAGGCGCAGCGTGCCGTCGGGCTCGACGATATTGATGCGCTGGACCTCGATTTCTTCGAATTTGGTCTTGTGCGCAGGAACTTGGGTTGCGCCCATCAGCACGCTGGCTGCGAACACGATGGTCAGCGCGCCGGAATAGATCGCGAGGAATTTCTGGTTTGAGAGAAACTTCACTTGCCCTCCGTTGCGCAGCGAGCTACAGCTTTTCGGTCATCAGCGGCAACAATTCTTCATCGCTCTCCGCCGTCGGCGGTTCGATCTCATCCAGCTCAAAGCCGAGCGTCTGCGCATCGTCGTCATCGAGTCCATCGAAGGCGCGAAACTCGGCATCCAGCAGCGCGGTGTGCGCAGCATCTTCGTCTTCGTAGCGCAGCGTTTCGCCCTCGGCGTTGAATACTTCCGCGACGCCGGAGTCGAGCACGCGCATGCGCGCCCACACCAGCGCATCGCCGAGCGAGGCTATCCACCACTGTTCTTCGTAATCCGGATCGGGTTCGTGCACGGCCGCGTCTCGTGTTTCGATCGAGCGAAATAAACATCGCGATGGGACGATGCAAGTTTAGCGCAGCCGAACTCGTCACGCGCAACCCCTCAGGCAGTGGGCGACGCGCTGCCGACCAATTTTAGAGGCGTGGATCGATTCCCGTATGCGACGACGCGCGCTCGGGCGGCCCGAACAATTGTGCGAATGCATCTCGAATGCCATGTGCGCGCGATGCGTCACGCAGCATGTCGAACCATTCGTGGAACGTAAGCCGGACCGGATTGTGGCTGTGGATCTGGCCGACAATGCCGTACTCGCACGGCACCGCGGCATCTTCTTCGACGAAGCTGCCGAATAGCTTGTCCCAGACGATCAGCACGCCGGCATAGTTGCGGTCGATGTACTTGGCATTGCGCGCATGATGCACGCGATGGTGCGAGGGCGTGTTGAAAATCCTCTCGACCCAGCCGAGCTTGCCGATCGCCTGCGTGTGCACGAAGAACTGGAACGCGAGATTGATCGCGACTACGGCGATGATATTTTTCGGCTCGAAGCCGAGCCAGGCAAGGGGCAGCCAGAACAGCCACATGCCCGAGATAGGGTAGGTGAGGCTCTGTCGAAACGCAGTCGAGAGGTTGAGTCGTTCGGACGAATGATGCGTGATATGCGAAGCCCACATCCAGCGGATGCGATGGCTCGCGCGATGGAAAAAGTAATAGAAGAAATCCTGCGCGAGAAACAATGCCGCGATCGTCCACACCGAAGCGGGCAGGTCGAACACGCGATACTGATAGACGAAATAATAGATGCCGATCACCAGTGCCCACGCGATCGCATCGGAAGCCTGATGCATCAGCGCGAGTCCGGCGTTCGAGAGCGTGTCGGTCCAGGTGTACATGCCGGGCTTGCGCTTGCGCCAGTACCACGCCTCCCATGCGATGCAGGCGAGGAAGACGGGGCCGAGGCCGAGCAGGATATACTTTTCCATCGCGAAAGCTGCGTCAGTTGAATGCCCTAGCTTAAGCGCGGGCTGCTAGTGCGGCGACTCTATTCGAGCGCGCGCGCCATTGCGTCCAGACAGCGCAGCATCGCGCCGCGCATGAAGCCTTGCAGCAGCGGCCAGGCGAGGGGCCAGGCAAGCGGCCCGGTCAGCTCGAAATCATAAGTCCACACGACACGCGTACCTTCATTCGATGGGATGAAATGCCAGTCGGCATGCCCGCTGCGCGCAAGCCACGCAAGCGGCGGGTGCAAGCCGGACAGCGTGTATGCGTGGCGACGGCCCGGTTCGAGTGCGTCGATGCGTTCCTTCAGCACAAGGCCGGTGTTGTCTTCGAGATCGCGCGTCGCACCGACCGCCAGCGGGCCGTTGAGCGTGATCCTGCGCAGGCCCGGTATCGGGCCGAATCCAGTGAACAGGGTAGGGAAGCGCTCGGCATCGAGGCAGAGTGCGTAGACCGCCTCCGGCGCGGCGTGGATAGTCCGTTCGGCGTGCAGCAGTACGTTCATGACGGGATCACGGGAACGGGTGTGTTTGAATTCTGGCACACATTCTGCTTCCCTTTGCTTGGCGTAATGTGATTTTTATCACCCTTTACAAAACGTGATGAATATCACATTATATGGTTCAACGCCGGCCACCACTCTGGTGACGGCCGACAGCGTCCTACAGGGGGACAAAATGCACGTTCTGGTCACTGGCGGTGCCGGCTTTATCGGGTCACATGTCGTCGCGCTGCATTTAGCCCGCGGCGACCAGGTTCATGTGGTAGATGACCTTTCCACCGGCGTCCGCGCCAATCTGCTCGAGTACGAGGGCAGCCCGAATTTCCGCTTTGACGAGGCCGATATCCTGACCTGGGGACGGCTGGACCGCGCCGTCGCCTGGGCCGACCGCATCTATCATCTCGCCGCGGTCGTCGGCGTGTATCGCGTGCTGGCCGAGCCGACCAAGGTGCTCGCGACGAATATCGCCGGCTGCGAGCGCCTGCTGCGTGCCGCGCACGATGGGGGCTGGAAGCCGCAGATCGTGATTGCGTCGAGTTCCGAGGTGTATGGCCACAACAACGAGGAAGTCCTGCACGAAGATCAGGATCTGTCCGTGAGCACCCGCGCAGGCACGCGCTGGGGTTATTCCGTCAGCAAAATCGCCGACGAGGCGCTGGGCCTGTCCTATGCGCAGCGCTTCGGCATTCCCGCAGTGATCGCGCGCTTCTTCAATACGATCGGCCCGCGCCAGGTGGGTCGTTACGGCATGGTGGTGCCGCGCTTCGTCGCGCAGGCGGTCGCGGACGAGCCGATCACCGTGTTCGGCGGCGGTCAGCAGACGCGTTCGTTCTGCGATGCGCGCGACACAGTTGTAGCGCTCGACGCGCTCGCCAGTCGCATCGGCGCCGATACCCAGGTCGTCAACGTCGGCAACGACCGCGAGATCAGCATCCTCGAGCTCGCCGAGCTCGTGATCGCGCGCGCCGGCAGCCATTCCGAAATCAAGCACGTGGCGCTGCAGGAAGCCTACGGCGAGAATTTTGAAGACATCCGCCGTCGCCGTCCGGCACTGGACAAGCTGCGCGCCCTCACCGGTTTCAAGCATCAGTACACTTTGGAACGCACGATCGACGAATTGATCGCGATCGAGCGACAACGCCACCCGAAAAAGGAGCGAGATGGCTACCGCCCCCTGGTTCGTCCTGAGTCCCAATGCGCTGCTTAGTACCATCGGGCTGCTGCGGGGACCGGACAAGACGGTTCCCACCCCAGCCGAGGACTGGCACGACGCGGTCGTCGATGTAGTCATTCCCGCCTTCGAGGAGGAAGACAACATCGTGCACTGTCTCGCGTCGATCGCGAGACAGACGCTCAAGCCGCGCCACGTCATCCTGGTCGAGGATGGCGCCAAGGATCAAACCGTTGCGCGCGCATGCGAGTACGCGCAGGCGGCTGGCATCGATCTGACCGTGATCGAGCGCAAGTCGTCGATCGGCAAGACGCCGACGATCAAGCGTCAGTCGCGCGAATTCGACTCCGACGTCGAGTTCATCCTCGATGGCGACACTTTTCTCGAATCGCCCAATTACATCGAGCGCTGCGTGCAGGAGTTGTATCAGGGCGTGGGCATCGCCAGCGCTTGCGGCACGATCCTGCCGATGCGCCCGCAGGACCGCCACGCATTGGCGCAAAGTGACGAATTTCGTCGCTGGCACGGCGCACCGACCTACGACGATCCACATGCACGGCGCGGTGTGCTGCATTCTTTTTGGTGGTGGATCACCAATACCTACCGCACCTGCCTTTACACCTTCCTGCAGCGCTTCGTTTACGTCGGGCAGATGACCTTTTTCGGTTCGATCACCAACCCGGTCGGTTGTGCGGTCGCTTACCGGCGCAAGTACATCAAAGACCTGTTCGACCGTTACGAGCCGATCTTCGGCGACGATCTGACCAATTCCGAAGACATCTTCATCGGTTTTGCACTGATCAACGAGGGCTACCGCAACGCCCAGTTGCAGGACGTACGCGCGCGCTCCGAGGAGCCGGAAGTACAGCGTCTGCCGAGGCAAATCTATCTGTGGTCCTCATCGTTCCTGCAGAGCTGCTACTACTTCGATCCGCTGCTGCGCACGCCGTTCAAGGCGCTCAAGCTGTGGAAAAAGAAGCGTCAGGAGGCGGCGAGCGGAGAGGCGCAGCGCGTCGCTGACCTGCGCAAGGTCAAAGAGCAGTATCGCCAGCCGTTCGGCGAAAAATACACGCAGACGTATGGGCGGCCCATCGGCTGGACCGTGTTCATGTCGGCGATCGAGAAAGTCGGCTTTCCGACTGCACTGATCGTGATGACGATACTCGGCATGTGGGAGCCGCTCGCGGTGACGATCGTGGCCGAGATGATCGTCTCGCTCGCGGTGTTGGCCGCCGTCTCGCGCGGCGAGCGCGTCAGGGGCGTGTTGCGTGGCTTGCTGATCACGCCGCTGCGCTATGCGCTGATCTTCGCCGATTTTTTCACGATCCTGCGTTTCGCCTTCGACCTGTGGATCACGGGGAACCGCAAATGGCGCAAATAACCAAGCGTCTCGCGCGTGCGAGGCTGACGCTGATCATTGCTGCGCTGTTCGCGGCGGGTACCGTGTGCGCGGCAGAGCCGCCCGCCGCAGGCATTGCCGCGGAAGGCCGCAGCGACTGGGCCGCTGCGGCGCAGATATATCGGCAGGCGTTGCAGGCGCAGGCGGACGATGTCGCGCTGTGGCGTCGCCTGTCCGACGTCGAGGCCAAGCAAGGGCATGCAGCGGCTGCCGCCGAAGCGCTCGATCATGCGGCAGCGTTGCGTTCCAACGATGCGGAACTCCAAGCCGCCGCGGCGCACGCGCAGAGCGCGGCCAATCGGCCACGCGAGGCGCTAGCGGCAATCCAGCGCGCGCTGGCGTTGCAGCCCGACAATGTCGATTTCCTGATCGATCAGGCAAGCCTGGCGAATTGGAATCATGACTACGTGCTCGGCGAGCAAAGCCTGCAGCGCGTCAAACAACTCGCGCCGCAGCGCGAGGACGTGCTTGCGCCGCTCGCGCGCAATGCGGCGTGGCACGGCGATCTTGATGCTGCAATCGTGTTCATGCGGCGCTATCTGCAGAAATATCCGCAAGATCGCGAGGCGACGCTCGATCTCGCGCGCTTCAATGCATGGCAAGGCAACTATCCCGGCGCAGCCGAGATCCTCGCCGGCTATCGGGAGCAATTCGGCGACGACGATGCGGAGCGTGCATTTCGCGCGCGTGTGTACGCTTGGTCGGGCTGGCGTCATCATGCGCTCGACTTGAATGCGCCGTTGTTGACGGCGGAGCCAGAGAACTACGATCGCAATTACACCGCGGCGATCGCCGAGCGCTTGAGTTTCGTCCCGCGCGCGGCGTTGCCTTACGTTGCCGTGGTGCAGCGTCTGAAACCGAATGACAAGGAGACCGACGACCTGGTGCGGTCGACCGGGCAGCGTGTGAGCTCGTATGTCGATGTGCCGCTTTGGTACAGCTGGGATTCGCAGCATGTCGCGATCCGCCACCTCAGTGCCGGACTCGACTGGTTGTTGAGCGACACGACCACGCTGCTGCTCGACGCCGGTACGAACCGTTACAGCGTGTCGGGAACGAGCCCGTTCTACACGATCGAGGGTGGCAATCACGTCGATGAATCCCGCCTGCGCGGCGGAGTGCGCTATGCACTCAATGCTGATTATGCCGTTGAAGGCTGGGTCGGCGCGTCGCATTTTGGACAGGGCGCGGGCAGCACCGGCATTGGTAGTATTGCAGTGCTCGGACGCGCCAGCGACGAATTCCATTGGAGCGCTGATCTCGAGCGCGATCGCGTCGGCGTATCGCCGCTCGCGGCGTCGGAAGGCTTAAGTCGCAATGGTGGCGTCGTCAACGTGCGTTGGATGCCCGATCTGCGCTGGACGCTCGACGCCTACGCGCGCCACGACAACTATTCCGACTCCAATCAGCGCGACGAGGTCGCGTTTGCATTGCGTCGCGCGACGGTGCGCAACGGTTGGCTGAGCCTCGATCTCGGCGTCGCGGGGCAGGCCTTCAGTTTTGATCATGACTTGCACGATGGCTATTACGCGCCGAGCGATTACCGGCGCGTGGCGTTGACCGGCGGCGCGTATTTTCACGTCAGTGACAATGTTGGCCTCGGCGTGCAGGCAGCACTCGGCGTGCAGAAAGACGAGCATCTGAGCAGCTGGAAGCGTGCGAACGACATCAGCGCGGACCTATCGGTCGGCATTTTCCAGAATTGGAAATTGCATCTCGGTGCGGGTTATACCCAGCGTCGCCAGGAAACCGGCGGTTACGGCGCGCACATCGTCAGTCTGACCCTGCAACGCAATCTCTGAGCGCCGCTTCGTCGGCGCTTTCCATCGTCAAAATGTCGTTGTCGGACCGCGCCGTTAAAATTCGGCGGAGCCCGGCACGCGCGGATACGGAATCGCGTCGCGAATATTGGTCAGCCCGCAGATGTACACGACGAGGCGTTCGAAGCCGAGGCCGAAGCCCGCGTGCGGCACGGTGCCGTAACGGCGGAAGTCGCGATACCACTGGTAATGCGCGGGATCGAGCTTGAACTGCGCCATGCGGCGATCGAGATAATCCAGACGTTCCTCACGTTGTGAACCGCCGATGATTTCGCCGATGCCCGGCGCGAGCACGTCCATTGCCGCGACGGTCTTGCCGTCGTCGTTGAGGCGCATATAGAACGCCTTGATCGCTTCGGGGTAGTTCATCACCACGACCGGGCGCCCCACGTGCTTCTCGGTCAGATAGCGCTCGTGCTCGGTCTGCAGGTCGTGGCCCCATTCGACCGGATATTCGAACTTCTGGCCCGATTTCTTGAGGATCTCGATCGCGTCGGTGTAGTCGATGCGCTCGAACGGCGCATTGATGAACGCTTCCATGCGTTCGATCACGCTCTTCTCCTGACGCTCGGCGAAGAACTTCATGTCGTCCATGCGCTCGGCCAGCACCGCCTTGAAAATGTATTTGAGGAAATCCTCGGCCAGCGTCGCATCGTCGTTGAGATCGGCGAACGCGATCTCGGGCTCGATCATCCAGAACTCGGCCAGGTGTCGTGCGGTGTTCGAGTTCTCGGCGCGGAACGTCGGTCCAAATGTATACACACGGCTCAAGGACAGCGCGTACGCCTCGACATTGAGCTGGCCGGAGACCGTGAGATAGGCCTCCTTGCCGAAGAAATCCTTGTGCCAGTCGATCGCACCCTTGTCGGTGCGCGGCAGGTTGACCATGTCGAGCGTCGAGACGCGGAACATCTGTCCGGCGCCTTCGGCATCGCTCGCAGTGATGATCGGCGTATTGATCCAGAAGAAGCCGCGCTCATGGAAATAGCGGTGAATGGCCTTGGCGATGCAATCGCGCACGCGCGCGACCGCGCCGAACGTATTGGTGCGCGAGCGCAGATGCGCGACCTCGCGCAGGTATTCCATCGTGTGCGCCTTGGGCTGGATCGGATAGGTCTCCGGATCGTCGACCCAGCCGACAACCTCGACGTTCGACGCCTGGATTTCGAATGCCTGTCCCTTGCCCTGCGACTTCACCAGCGTGCCGGTCGCGATCACGGCGCAGCTCGCGGTCAGCTTGACGATTTCGTCGGCATAGTTCGCGAGCGTGTTCGGCGCAACCACCTGGATCGGATCGAAGCAGGAGCCGTCGCTGACGTTGACGAAGGACAATCCGGCCTTCGAATCGCGGCGCGTGCGCACCCAGCCCTTGACCGTAACCTCGCCGCCCTCACTGACCGAACCCGACAACGCTTGCTTGACGCTGACTGACGACATGCCTTGAAACTCCGCTGTTTTCGCCGCAAATAGTGGATGAACGTAAGGCGCGCATCATAGCGGACTGCCCCCGGTGCCGCCCATGGCTTGCTAGAATCACCAAACATGATCATCCACCTCACCAGCGCCGCGCGCACGCGCATGCAGAACTTCCTCGCCGCCAATCCGCAGGCGGCGGGCGTGCGTTTCGGTGTGCGCAAAACCGGCTGCTCGGGCTACGCCTACGTGGTCGAGATCGCCGATCGACTTGCGGCGGACGACCAGGTGATCGAGCAAGATGGCATCAAGCTCGTGGTCGACGACAAGAGTCTGCCGCTGGTCGACGGTACCGAAATCGACTTCGCACGGCAGGGGCTGAATGCGGCTTTCGTGTTTCGCAACCCCAACTCGGCCGGCGAGTGTGGCTGTGGCGAGAGCTTTACGGTGGAAGGGCAGGGCTGACGCTCGACTGCGCAATCCCCCATGGTTGCGCCAATCCCCTGATTCCCCTACAATTCTCAGTTCCCTCGCAACCCGAGGGCCTTGCCTCACTGCCCAGCAGGAGGCTTTCGCCGCGGAAATTCCTCCGCAGCGTCACCCACAAGGAACCATCATGCGTCACTATGAAATCGTGTTTCTGGTCCACCCTGACCAGAGCGAACAGGTGCCTGCGATGATCGAGCGCTACAAGGCGCTGATCGAAGGCGGCAAGGGCAAGATCCATCGCCTCGAAGACTGGGGCCGCCGTCAGCTCGCTTATCCGATCAACAATCTGGCCAAGGCGCACTACGTGCTGCTCAACATCGAGTGCGGCGCCGACGTGGTCACCGAACTGCAGACCGGCTTCCGCTTCAACGATGCGGTGTTGCGTCACCTGATCGTCAAGCGTGACGAGGCGATCACCGAGCAGTCGTTCATCCTCAAGAACAAGGACGACAAGGGCAGCCGTCGCCGTGACGACGAAGCCATTGGCTTCGGCGGCGAAGACTTCGACGAACCGCGCGAGCGCCGTCCGCGCAAAGAAAGCGCCACCGCCGAGAAGGGAGCCTAAGTCATGTCCAAATTTTTCCGTCGCAAGAAGTACTGCCGCTTCACTGCCGAAGGCGTCGTGTACATCGATTACAAAGATCTCAACACGCTGCGCCAGTATCTGACCGAAACCGGCAAGATCGTGCCGAGCCGCATCACCGGCACCAAGGCGCGTTATCAGCGTCAGCTGACCAAGGCGATCAATGAGGCGCGCTTCCTGGCGCTGTTGCCGTACAGCGACGCCCACTGAGTGAGCACCATCGCGCTCGCGCGCGATGATTCAACGAAACGTCCGTGATTCGGACAACAACCTGCTGCGCCGGAGCAATGCATCCGGCGCTAACGAATCGGAGAACATCATGCAATTGGTACTGCTGCAAAAAGTGAAGAACCTCGGCGGCCTTGGCGACAAGGTCAACGTCAAGCCGGGTTATGGCCGCAACTATCTCGTGCCGACGGGCCGTGCCGTGCCTGCGACCGAAGCCAACCTGGCCGAGTTCGAGAAGCGCCGCGCCGAGTACGAGGCGAAAGCGAATCAGATCCACTCCGCCGCGCAGACGCGTCTCGCCGCGCTCGAAGGTGCCTCGATCACGATCAAGGCGAACGCGAGCCCCGAAGGCAAGCTGTTCGGCTCGGTCGGTCCGCGTGATATCGCCGAGGCCTTCAGCGCCGCCGGTCATCCGTTGGAGAAGAGCGAAGTCGTGATGGGCGAAGGCCCGCTGCGTCACACTGGCGAGTTCGACATCCCGGTGCACCTGCATGCCGACGTGCACACGTCGGTCAAGGTGATCGTGACGACCGAAGACTAAAGTTAGTCGCGAAGCGACCAACTTCCGCCGTTCGAGCGAACGCTTCGCGTCGCTCAACGCCGGCGACAAAGGCGCCCTTGGGGCGCCTTTGTTTTTCCTGTGCTTGCTTGCTGCCCGGCGCGATCGGGCGGAATGGCCATGATTCCGTAGGCGGATGGCAACGCAACTGTCGCCGTGGCGCGATCCGGCGGAATGCTATGATTCCACGACATCGACGACATGCGGCTGATGGCAACGGAATCCGTCCAGATCCCCGGCTACGAGATGCTCCGCCAGCTGGGCAGTGGCGGCATGTCGGTCGTCTATCTCGCCAGGCAGCGCTCGCTCGATCGCAATGTCGCGATCAAAGTGATGCGCCGCGCAGTTCGAGAAGCGCTTTCTGCTCGAAGGCCGCACGATGGCGGCGCTGCCGCATCGGAACATCGTCGCGGTCTACGACATCGTCACCAACGACGACATCGCCTACATCGTGATGGAGTATCTCGATGGCGGCACGTTGTCCGAGCGCATGCGCTCGGGCGTGAGCCTCGGCCAGGCGCTGTCGGTGATCGTGCAGACCGCGAGCGCGCTCGAATACGCCCACACCAGGGGCATCATCCATCGCGATCTGAAACCCGCGAACATCATGTTCCGCGACGGCGTGGTTCCGGTGCTGACCGACTTCGGCATCGCGCGCCAGCGCGACTCGGCCGCAGCCGCGCTGACCCAGGCCGGCATGATGGTCGGCACGCC
Source organism: Gammaproteobacteria bacterium (assembly GCA_005877675.1). Classification (GTDB taxonomy): domain Bacteria; phylum Pseudomonadota; class Gammaproteobacteria; order Xanthomonadales; family Rhodanobacteraceae; genus Rudaea. The sequence continues at coordinate 8,601 of VBNZ01000162.1, read as the reverse complement.
GCAGTACATGAGTCCGGAGCAGATCAACGGCCAGCTCGTCGACGGGCGCGCGGATCAGTACAGCCTCGGTGTCCTGCTATATGAACTGCTGACCGGCGCGCCGCCATTCACTGGCGACACTACGCTTGCGGTGCTGATGTCGCACCTGACCAAGGAAGCGCCGCCGTTGCCGGCGGAGTTCGCCGATTTCCAGGACGTCGTCAGCCGCATGCTGGCGAAGGATCGCGAGCAGCGCTATGCCAATCTCAACGAATTCGTCGCCGAGCTCAAGTCGCGCTTGACGCGCAGCGATACGCTGCTCACGCGTCTGCAGCTCAATCCGGATCAGAGCACATCGGATCAGCTGCGCGATCTGGGCTTCGATGCGATGACGCCATCGTCGCTGCCGCGCATGACGGGCTCGGGTTCGCTGGCGGGAGCACGCATCGCGTTGCAGGGAACCGGAGCGACGCCTGCACCCGTGGCGCAGCCGTCATTGTGGACACGACCCGCATGGAAATGGACGGGCGCGGCATTTGCAATTTTGGCGCTCGTGCTCTCGCTGTGGCTGATGCTTGGGCGCAAACACGAGCTTACGCATGACGAACAGGAGCTCGTGCAGTTCCGCATCGAAAAGGCCGAACTGCGCCTGCAGACAGGCAAGCTGATCGGTGACGACAGTGCCTATCAGTTTCTGCAGGAGGCCAAGCAGAAAGATCCGAATAATATGCGCGCGAATGAGTTGGTTGCGCAGATCGCGGCAAATCTGGCTGCGTCCGCGCAGGCCGCGCTCGGCGAGAACAAACTCGACCAGGCGCTCGAGCTGAGCAACGAGAGCCTGCTGGTGAGACCCGACGTGGCCGACGTGCAAGCGCTCAAGACCAAGATCGCCGATACGCAGAAAGCAGCGCGCAACAAGCAGCAGATCGATGCGCTGGTGCAGGCGGCAGAAACCGCACGTACGTCCGGAAAATTGTTCGGTGAGGGCAGCGCCTACGCATCGCTATTGCGTGCGCGTGCGCTTGTGCCGACGGATGCGGACGTGCAGCGGCGCATCCGTACATTGATCGACGACGAGCTCGGCAAGACGCAGAAACAGATCGATTCCGGTGAATTCGCCGCGGCGGGCGAGGCGCTTGCGGCGCTCGAGCCGTATCTCGGCTCCGAGCCTGCCTATGCACAGATGAAGACACGGCTCGGCCTGGCGCAGAAGCAGCAACAGACCGCCGCCGAGATCATCGCGTTGCTCGATCGCGCCAATGCGCAGTTGCGTGCGGGACATCTGGTTTCGCCCGTAGGCGAAAACGCCGCGCAATCGCTCGGCGAACTGCGCAAGATCGCGGGCGCCGACGCGCGCTCGGCAGCGTTGGCCAAATCGCTTGGTCAGGCATTGCTCGCCGAGGCGAGAAAGCAGGACGCCGCGAATCAGCCGGCGCTGGCAATCGAGAATGTGGAGTTTGCGCTGCAAGCAGATCCGCAAACCGCGGGCGCGCAGGATTTCAAGACGCAGATCGAACAGCGTCTGGGCCAGCGCGCCGCGGGCATCGCACGTGCGTTGTCGACTGCGCAGGCGGCACTCAACGAACAGCGCTTCGTGCCGCCGACAAAGAACGACGCGTACTCGGCATTGCAGGAGCTGCTCAAACTGGATCCGGAAAACGCGACCGGCAAGGGCCTGCTCGCCGAATTGCCGAAGCGTATCGCGACCGCGGCGCAAGCGGGCGCAGCGAAGGATGCCGCAGGCGCAAGCGACCTGATAGAGGCTGCGCTCAAGCTCTATCCGGTCGACACGAATCTCGTCAGCGTGCAGGCGCAATTGTCCGCGCAGCTGGCGCGTGAGAGCGCGGAAAAAGCCGCGCAGGCGCGACGCGACCGTATCGCTGTCGTGGTTGGGGCGGCGGCGCCGGATGTCGACAAACTAAAGGGGGCCGCACAGGAACTCGATGCGCTTTTCGCGGTGAACGACGCGAGCGCGGAGACGCGCACGTTGCGTACGCGCCTGATCGAGGCGATCGGCAATCGAATTCGCGCGAGCGATGCCATCAGCGAATTCGATGCCGCTGCGGCGCTGCTCAACGACGAGAGAAAAAATCTCGCCGCCGATGCTGCCTACGGTGCGCTCGTTGGGTCGTTGCCGGATTTGCGTGCGAAAGCTGTCGCGACCGAGCAGGCTCGGCTCGAAGCCGAACGCGGCGAGCTGGTGTTGAATGCGTTCCCCTGGGCCAGGATCGAGGCCGTGGTTGATGCGAACGGCAAGGCGGTGGCGCTGCCGCCGGATACGGTCACGCCGCTGACGCTCACCTTGCCGGCGGGCAGCTACCGCATCACCTTCAAGCACCCGAACGCCACACAGGCGACGCAGGTCATTGCCAAGGTCGATGCAAAGAAGCGCAACGCCTACAACGCGGCGTTCCCGACGATTTCAGCAAGAGGATATTTCACGCGTGCGGGCTTCTAGCGCGCCAATGCCGACACCAAGCGCGTGGCGCCGGCGCGTCGCGTGCGGCGTATGTGCGTCGCTGCTGGCGGTTTCACTCGCGGCATACGCCGACTATAAAGACAGCTACGGCAAGGGGCTCGAGGCATACAAGGCCGGTCGCTACGCGGACGCGCGCCAACTGCTGCTTGCAGCGATTGCCGAGCATCCCGAGCCCGCGGCGCGCGTGCGTTTGTACGGCACGCGCTTCGAGCCCTACCTGCCGCAGCACTATCTCGGCCTGATCTCCGCAGCGCAAGGCGATTGCGCAGGCGCGCAGGCGGCCTGGGCAATGGCGGAGAATGCGCAGACGGTGGCGCAGGTCGGAGATGCGGCGAACGAGGAGAAGTCCGCGGCGGCGAAATGTGGCAGCGTCGCAATCGCGCAAAAGCCGAGTGCTCCGGCGCCGCCGCCCGCTGCAGCACCGAAGGCGAATGAGTCATCGGTTGCGCAAAAAACTGCGCCGCCGCCGGCGAGCACGCCGGAATCGCCGAAAGCGCCGGCGCCCAAGCCGGATGCGGACAAGAATGTCGCGTCGACCGGTCCTGCGACGCCGTCGCGTCCGAGCGAACCGGAAGTCAAACCAGCGGTGGAGCGGCCCGCAGAAAAACCGGCGGCACCCTCGGAAAAAGTCGGCCCGCCGGATCAGCTGATCGCCACGTTCGAAAATTTCCTCAACGGCAATCTACGCGAAGTCGCGCGCATCAATCCTGATAATTACGCTGACGCGCGTGTGCGCTTCCATGCCTATCTGGTGCGCAGTGGCGCACGCTACACGCTGGCGCAGCTGGGCGATCAGAGCCAATTCGAAGCAGCGCGCGCGGATGCGCGGCAGGCGCACGCGCTGAACGCGAATGCCGCGCCGGATGCGGTGCTGTTCTCGCCGCATTTCCGCAGTTTCTACGCCGAAAATCGCTAGCCCGCCGCCGGCAAAAAAAGAGGGCGCGAAATTCGCGCCCCCTAGCAATCACGCCCACGAACCGTATGCGGTCAGAATCGATATACCGCCGACAATGACGCGGTCTTGATCTTTTCCGAATGATCGTAAGCCGCGTCGAGCTGCAGGCCCTTGAGGAACGACGTGGTGAACACGACGCCGCCGCCGAGCGCGTAGTGCATCTTGGCGCCGTAACCGCCGCCGAACACAACGGCCTCGGTCAAACCAGCGCCGTCCGTCGGCGTGCCGTTGAATTGAATGGTGTGGCGCGGATCGTGCCACACGCCCGCGCGCACGAACATTGGATTGGCCATGCTGGCAAAAGTATACTCCGCACCAAGGTGCAGTTCGGTGCCGTTGGGCACGGTCAGGTGACGCAGCGCGTTGGCGTAGCTCGCCGTGCCGTCGTCGAAGATCGAGTTGGTGCGGCTGGTGAGCTTGGAGTAGTACACCTCGTCCACGTCGAAGTTCACCACGAGCTGGTCGTTCGGGTGATAACTCAGTCCGCCGCTGACCACGTCGGGCACGCGAAATTGCGCGTTGATCACGGCGAGCGGTGTGGTAATCAGATTGCCGGACGAGTCGGTGCCGAACGCACCTTCGAGATAGCCGAACTTCGGACTCGAACGATACGCAAACCCGGCGCTCCATTGATCGTTGAAGCGCAGGCGCAAGCCGAGCGTCGCTGCGAGCGCGTGGTCCGAACCGAAATCGACCACGCTTTGCAGTAGCCGATTGTTGAAGAACTGGTTACGCGACGAAGTCAGGCTGAAATCGTAGTAGGAAAAATCCACGCCGACGGAGATATGATCGTTTGCCTTCAACGCAACCGCGAGTCCGTAGTCGACGAGATGCAGATTGCTTGCTGCATCGAACGGCGTGACCTGCTGTTTCACACCGTTGATCTTGAAGTCGTCGAGGATCGTGCCGCCAGCGCTGAAACTGGTGTTGAATTTCGACAACTCATGCCGGTAGAAAGCGAACGACCAATCGCCGCGCGGCAGCACGAACGAAAGGAATGACGGCGAGCTGTTGTTGTTCCTGGTATTGCCGATCGTGACGTTGGAAAACGCGTAGGGGTTGAACGTCGCATTGCCGTTGAGGGTGAAAGGCGAATTGGTCTCCACGCGGCGTCCTTCCACGGAAACCTCGGTCTGCACCAGCTGAGTCAGTCCTGCCGGATTGGTGTACGCCGCGGTGGCATCATCGGCCAGTCCGACGAACGCGCCGCCCATGCCCAGGCTGCGTGCACCCGGATTGGAGAAGCTGAAAGGAATCGCAGAATTGGTCTCAAGGTCGGTGATGGCAAAGACCGACGCGCTCGAAACGAGCAGACCGGAAGTGATCAAGGCGCGAGCAATGGATAACGACAGGCGGCATTTCATTGAGTACCCCACTCGTTGAAGTTGAAAAATCCTAACATGCGGCGGCATAGTCTGGACCCGGCACATGTCATGCCGGCCACATTCCGACGTATATCGCAGATCACAGACTGCAGCCTGTGGGTGTCGGCCCGGCACGCTGCAGGTTGATCGTCCCACTGAGACCTGCATTCGTCCCAGCGTTGAAGCTGTAGTTGAGCACCATCGAATTGCAGTTGTTGAACGCAATGCTCGCCGTGCCTACCAGCGGTGTCGTTATCCCGCCGGGTGCGTCGAACACGCCTCCTTGGGCGGAGTAGATGCCTATGTTGTTGAGCGGTGCATTACCGACATTTGCGGACGGAATCTGCAGGGTATACCAGCGCTGACTGGCGCCGCCGCCGATGCTCTGGCCGTTCGGCGCATAGGTGTACCACGCGGCAACCGTTATGTTTTGTACCGGGTTGATGTCGAACAGCACGCCTTGGCCGCTGGTATTGGGCGTAAACCACGCGCCGGAAAGCAGGAACTTGCCAGGGGCGGTACCGTTACCCTTGCCATTGGTCGGATCGCAAGTGACGTTCGAATCCAGGCGGGTGAGCGGTATGTCGCCCTCGGGTTCATAGGCCAAGGCGGCGCGGCTCGCCGGCGTGGTAATACGGTAGTTCAACACGCCGTGCTTGCAGTCGGTAAAAGTGATTTTTGCCGTACCGACCGGCGCTTGACCATTCGCCGCGTTGATGACCGGACCTGCGTTGAAGTTGCCGTTCATCGAAGTGTAGATTTGCAGGGTACTCGACGCACTGTCGCTGGTCGCGGGACCTTGCAGGGTATACCAGCGCTTGGCGTCCTCGCCGCCCGCAACAGTATCGAACGTAAACCATCCGCCAACGATCACGCCGGTGCCGGGCGCTACGATGTCAGGGTAGACTTCGACAACGATTCCCTGACCGCTTGTCGCGGGGTTGTACCAGGTACCAGTCCATCCGTGCTGATTGAGATTGCCTGGTGCGGTCACGGGTGTGGTTTTGGAGAAACCGGTGCTGGCCGGCGCAAGGTTCAGTCCGCCTGAATAGCCCGCAGTCAAATTGGTCGTTCCGCCGGGAAGTATCGTATTGCACCCTCCCGACCCGTTTGTAAGCGCGATGTAGCAAATCACGTTTCCCTTGTCGTCGGATATCGTTTCGGTTTCCTTCTCGGAACTTGCCAGCGTTAGCGATTTCCCGGCGGATGCACTTACGGTTATGGTTGTCTGTGTGCCGGTGGCGACGGTCGCATCACTCGTCGCAATCGAGAGTGTCGGAACTGCGCTCGTGCACGCCGAATACCAAT
>VBNZ01000162.1:1797-2384 GCA_005877675.1 Gammaproteobacteria bacterium | reverse complement strand
AAATTGTTCTCTACCGAGAACGATCGCAGCGTCGAAAAATTTGCCAGTGCGGGCAGTCCGCCGGTCAGGCGATTCAACGAGACATCGAATGCGGCAAGGTTTGTGAAACCGGTTATCGGTGGAAGCGGGCCCGTCAGCTGATTGGAGCGCGCGAGGAATCTGCCCAGCAGTGTCAAACTGCTCAGATCCGGAAGCGGACCGCTCAATTGGTTTTCGCTGACATCGATCTGTCGCAAATCCGACAGCCCGCCGAGTGCCGGAATGCTGCCGGTGAGTTGATTGCCTTCGATAAAAAATCCCTGCAGCTTGGTTAGTCCGGCCAAACTCGGAATCGTGCCTGTTAGATGATCGTATTCCGCGTAGAAATTTTGCAGATTAGACAGTCCGCTGAGCGACGGTATGTTGCCGATAAACTCGTTGCGGCTCACATCGAATGTCTGCAGATTTGCCATGCCAGTGAGCGGCGGCAGCGCGCCCGCCAGGTGATTGGCACCGACGCTAAAGGCGCCAAGCCGAGTCAAGCCGGCAATCGGTGGCAAAACACCGGTCAGATTGTTGCCGGGCACTACAAGCGCGAGAACATGATC
>VBNZ01000162.1:1177-1776 GCA_005877675.1 Gammaproteobacteria bacterium | reverse complement strand
TGATGCCGTACCACCCGCACTCAGATCCGGGAGCGCCACCCCAGCCCGAGCGGAACGACCATTCTGGACCGCCAGTCTGCTGATAGAAATTATCGAGTACCGCTCGCTCGTTCGCAGGAATCGCGGCGTGCGCGCTGAGCATGAAGGCCCAGCTTGCAAGGCTGAGCACAAAGCAATTAGGAACGTTCCCCGCTTTCATTTTCAGCACCCCCTGTTTGTGCCGCCAGCGTTTTGATCCCCGATAAATCTCTCAGAGCGAGCAGCCGGCCGGTGTCGGCCCCACGCGTTGCAGATTGATAGTGCCGCTCTGTCCGGTGTTGGTACCGGCGGTGAAGTTGTAGTTGAGCACCATCGAATTACAGTTATTGAAGGCGACGCTGGCGCTGCCGACCTGCGGTGTAGTCACGCCACCCGGCACATCGAACATGCCGCCTTGCGCGGAATAGATACTGATATTGCTGAGCGTCGACGCGCCGACATTCGCGGACGGAATTTGCAAGGTGTACCAGCGTTGACTAGCACCGCCCCCGACACTCTGGCCATTTGGTGCAAATGTATACCAGGCGGCAACCGTAATGTTTTGCACCGGGTTTATATCG
>VBNZ01000162.1:624-1105 GCA_005877675.1 Gammaproteobacteria bacterium | reverse complement strand
GGGATATTGCCGGCACGGCCGCTGCCGTCGGTAAACGAGTAACTCAAGTTGCCGTTCGTGCAGTCGGTGAAATTCAGTGTCGCGTGCCCAACCCAGGTCTGACCGTTGCCCGAATTGATGATCGGCGTCGTATTGAAGTTGCCGCCGGTCGGCGAAATGATATCGAGCGTGGTGGTCGTGCTGCTGCTCGATGCCGGGCCAGTCAGCGTGTACCAACGTTTCTTGTCCTCACCACCGCTCGAGGTATCGAAGGTGAACCAGCCGCCGCCGATCAGGCCGGTACCGACGCCGACGACATCCGGATAGATTTCGAACACGATGCCTTGGCCGCTCGTGGCTGGGTTGTACCAGGTGCCGGTCCAGCCGTGCTGATCGAGATTGCCGCTGACAGTGATTGGGGTCGTTTTTGGAATCGTCGCAGAAGCGGGCGCGATATTCGTATTGCCCGAATAGCCACCGCCGAGATTCGTCGTCGAACCAC
>VBNZ01000162.1:0-564 GCA_005877675.1 Gammaproteobacteria bacterium | reverse complement strand
CGTGACGGTGCCCGTCGGCGGATCCCCGGCAGCGGTGAGCGAGGCGCCGACGCTATTGACGCTGACCGTCGCGGTGATCGTCGTTTGCGTACCGGTTGCAACGCTGGCGTCAGTAGTTGCAAGCCGCAGCGTCGCAGGCACACTGGTGCAGCCGGAGTACCAGGGACTGCCGCCGACCGCCGCATCCCACGCGGTATTTGCGACCTTGTTGAGTGCGTTGTTGCAGAGACTCGACCCGTTTGCGAGCAAGCTGGCGGGTGGTGCGGGAACATCGCCCGAGAAGCCGTTGCCGCCGACCGAAAAATTTTGCAGCTTGCCCAGACCGGTCAGGCTGGGCAATGTCCCGCTGAGGCGATTGTTCGACACCGTGATCGACAGCAACTGGGTGAGTCCGGCCAGCGGTGGGATCGAGCCGGAGAGCTGATTGTTGTCGAGCACGATCGCCTGCAGATTACCGAGACCCCCGAGCGCTGGGATGTTGCCGGTAAGCTGATTGTTCGCGGCGCTGAAGTAGGCGAGATTGCTGACTGCAGCGAGCGATGGAACGACACCGGTCAGCTGATT
>VBNZ01000228.1:1118-4280 GCA_005877675.1 Gammaproteobacteria bacterium | reverse complement strand
GTCGCGACTGTTCATGAGTCATCCGCCGATCGCCGAACGCATCGCTGCGTTGCAGGCGATGTAGGCGCGCGTCACAGCGCCTGGTTGTCGCCAAACGGATTGGACGCGATGAATCGCTACGCGATGCTGCTCATCACGCGCTCAGGTTCGGACAGGAAATTGCCCTGCACGAAATTTACGCCGCAGGTGAAAAGGATGGACATGCTCGCCGCGTCCTCGACGAATTCGGCCACGGTCAGTTTGCCGGCGGCGTGTGCCTGCTGACAGAACTGTTTGATGAAGTCCTGATTTTCCTTGTTCTTGGTCAGCTCGGACATGTAGCTGCGATCGACCTTGAGGTAGTCCGCGTCGACGTGCTTGAGCAGCTGGAACGAGTTGACGCCTGAGCCGAATTGCTCCAGCGCAAACCCGCAATGCAGCTGCTTGAGGCCCGCGACGAACGCGCGCGCGGGTTTGAGGCTCGTGACGACCTTGCTCTCGGCCATCTCGAATACCAGCGCATCGCCGCGCAATCGTTCTGCCTTGAGCTGCTGCGCGATCCACGGCAGCAAGGTCGCATCTTCGAGTGATGCGGTTGTGAGCTTGATGAACACCGTCGTGTGCCGGCCGGCTTTCTCGCGCTCGGCCACCGCCTTGATCGCGTTGCCGATGACGCGGCGGTCGATTGCCCCGAGCAGGCCATGCTGTTCGGCGACTGGAAAGAATGCCTTCGGCATGATCTCGCCTTTGTCGCCGATCATGCGCACGAGTACTTCGTAGAACTCGCCGTCCGCGCCGTGCAGGCTGACGACGGGTTGGAAATACAGTACGAAGGCATTGCTCGTGATCGCCTGTTGCAATCGTGTGAGCAGCTCTTTCGCCTCGGCCGCCGCAGCGCGGTCCTGCAGGCCCGGGTCGAGAATGTTGACTCGATTGCCGCCGTCATCCAGCGCGGCGCGCAGCGCAGTCGATGCCTGGCTCAGCACGGTCTGCGCGTTGGCATTGCGCTCGCCGATCAAGGTGCCGCCGACGCTGACCGTGGCACTGACGGACTGCTTGCCGATTTCGAAAATGTGTTCGCTAAACGCCTTGCACAGCTCCTGCCCGAGCTTTCTTACCGCTTCCGGATCGCGTCCACGTACGAGTGCGCCGAAGGTGTGTTCGCCCATGCGGATCGCGATATCGGTGCTGGCAAGATGATTGCGCACCAGCGTCGCCATATCCCCCAGGAGCAGATCGGCCTGGCCGATGCCGACCGTATCGAGTTGCTGGCGGAACTTGTCCGGCTCGATCAGCAGCAGGCTTTGATTGGCAGCCCCTGCAGCGGCTTCCGCGACCATACGATCAAGTTCGCTGAGACCGAACTGGCGGTTGTAGAGGTCGGTGACGAGATCCTTCTGACGCAGCGAGTCGATTTCGGCTGCGAGTTCGGCACTGACCGCGTGCTGCCGCAGCACGATCTGCTGGCAGGGCTCGCCCTCGAAGCTCGCCGCGGCAAACTCCATGATCGCGTCGAAGATCTTGCCGTCGGCGCCGCGCGCCTTGATGTCGAGTTTCTCCGGCGGCTTTTCGCCTTTGGAAAGATTCTTGAGCAGCGCCTTGAAACTATCCGCGGTATCGGGGGCGATCATGTCGAGCAGCGAGACGCCTTCGATATCGGCGAAATCCTCGTAGCCGAAGATTTCCAGATAAGCCTTGTTGGCGCGCACATGCATGCCTTCGTGCACGTAGGCGATCGGGTCGCGCGAGGAATCGAGCAGCGCATCGCAGCGGCGCTCGGATTCGCGCAGTGCTGCTTCGAGCCTGCGTACGCTGCGGCGCATGTTGAGGCTGTCGTATTCGCGCCGCACCACCGCGACGAACTGATCGCTGCGCGAGCGCAGGGCGACCGCGTTGGCAGCGGCCTGCAGGGCATGGGTCACGTCTTCTTCGCGCAGCGTATCGAGCAGTGCGATCACCGCGATGTCCTTGCCCCCGCGATGGGCGAGCTGCACGACCTCGGCGAGCTTGGGCGAGGTACTGGCGATATTGACGAAGATCATGTCCGGCGTCTGCGCCTGCAGCTGCGCCTCGAGCTCCGTCGCGTTTTTGATGTGCGTCGCGCGCACGGTGATGCCGGCATTGCGCAGCACGCTCGCGAGGCGCTCGGCCTCTTCGACCGAGTTCTCGACCAGCAGCAATTTGATGATGGAGACGGCTTTATTCATTGAATGCGACGGGCAGTCCCCCTGCCATCCGTTGTTTTACTCGATTCGCCGCCCGGGCGCCAGATGCGAGGGGGGTTCGGCGCGTGCCGGAGCGTATTTGTATACCGATGCAGCCGGTCTCCAATGCCGCCGGCTTCATAGCGGCCGGCTTCATAACGGCACTTTATGCGCGACGCCCGCGATTTCGCGCACGAGCCGCGGCACGAGATAGCCGGGCAGGCGTTGGCGCAACCTTGTCACGAGCGCGAGCGCGTCCTCGTCGCGTACTGCGAAATGCGCCGCACCGCGTACCTGATCGAGCTGGTGCAGGTAATAGGGCAGCACACGGCAGGCGAACAGGCGTTCGGACAGGTCGGCCAGCGCATCGGCGTTGTCGTTGACCCGGGCCAGCAACACCGACTGATTGAGCAAGGTCACGCCGCCGGCAACGAGGCGCGCACAGGCATCGGATACGCATGCGTCGAGTTCGTTCGCGTGATTGGCGTGCAGCACGATCGCGATGGGCCATGGCAGGTCGCGCAGCCAGGCAGTGAGCTCGTCGTCGACGCGCTCGGGCAGCACGACCGGCAGACGCGTGTGTATGCGCAGCCGGCGCAGATGCGGAATCGTGGCCAGCTGCGTGGTCAGTTCGCGCAACTTCGCAGTAGCGAGCGAGAGCGGATCGCCCCCCGAAAGTATCACTTCGCTGATGCTGCCATCGGCACGCAACTGCGCAACCGCTTCGCGCCAGCCATTCGAGGCGGCGGTTTCTTCGGCGTAGGGAAAATGCCGACGGAAACAATAGCGGCAATTGACCGCGCACGAACCCGTCGCGATCAGCAGCGCACGCCCGGCGTACTTCTGCAGCACGCCATGCGCGGAGCGCGCGGAAAGATCGCCGACCGCATCGTCGACGAAGCCCGGCACCGCTACCAGTTCGGCAGCTTGCGGCAGAACCTGCAGCAGCAACGGATCGGCCGGATCGCCCGCGCGCATG
>VBNZ01000228.1:495-1103 GCA_005877675.1 Gammaproteobacteria bacterium | reverse complement strand
GAAGCCGCGCGGCACGCGCAGGGCAAATCCAGTGTCTTCGGCCGCGAGCAATTGGCTCGCCTGAGCGCGCTAGCCGACCAGGTCCAGCAGTTCGATCGGATCGGTGATGGCATCGCGCCACAGCCGGCGCCAATCCGCTTTTCCGCAGGCGCGAGTCGTGCGTTCCGAGTCCCGCAAAACGACATTCCCGGTTACAATATGCGTTTCCATTTGCGCATTTTATCCGCATTCGCCTGCGGCAACGGAGATTTGTATGGCCAGCTATGGCATGAACGACGTCAAGAACGGCATGAAGATCATCGTGGACGGCTATCCGTGCACGATCGTCGACACCGAGTACGTGAAGCCCGGCAAGGGCCAGGCCTTCACGCGGGTGAAGTATCGCAACCTCAAGAGCGGCCGCGTGGTGGAGCTCACGATGAAGTCGACCGATTCGGTCGAGCCGGCCGACGTCGTCGACACCGACATGGAATATCTCTACAGCGACGGCGAGTTCTGGCATTTCATGCATCCGGAAACGCACGAGCAGATCGCCGCCGACAAGAACGCGATGGCCGATGCCGAGAAGTGGCTCAAGGGCAACGAGCAGTGCATCGTCACGCTGTGGA
>VBNZ01000228.1:0-442 GCA_005877675.1 Gammaproteobacteria bacterium | reverse complement strand
CGGCGGCAAGCCGGCCAAGCTCGAGACCGGCGCCACCGTGCGCGTACCGCTGTTCGTGCCGAACGGCGAAGTGATCCGCGTCGATACGCGCACCGGCGAGTACGTCGGCCGCGTCAAAGGCTGATCGACCGGCCTGACCAGCATGACCAGCAAAGCAGTCGACCAAATTCTCGAAGCCCGCTGGGTCATCCCGGTTGAACCGCATGGCGTGGTGCTCGAGCATCACGCCGTCGCGCTCGCGGGCGGCACGATCGCCGATGTGCTGCCGATCGAGGCGGCGCGTGAAAAGTATAAAAATGCGCTGCGCGTCGACTTGAGCGCGCATGCGCTGATCCCCGGATTCGTCAACGCGCACACGCACAACCCGATGGTGTTGATGCGCGGTCTCGCCGACGATCTGCCGCTGATGACCTGGCTCAACGAGCACATCTGGCCGGCAGAG
>VBNZ01000249.1:1221-4368 GCA_005877675.1 Gammaproteobacteria bacterium | reverse complement strand
GAAATTCCGCGAGCTGTTTGCGCCCTGTTGCCGTGAGCTTGTAGTACTTGCGCGGCGGGCCGGTCTCGGATTCCTGCCACTCGTAGTCGAGAAATTGATCTCTGCGCATCTTGCTCAGAAGCGGATACAGCGTGCCTTCCTGCGTCGCGAAATCCGTATCGCTCAACCGCTGGATCATGTCTGCAGCGTAGACACGGCCGGACGACACGATTCCGAGGATGAGGAATTCGAGCAGACCCTTGCGCAGCGTATTGAACTTGTCGGGATCCATATGCGAACAGCTACCTGTCTTCAACAAGGTAGCTGGTAGAATATCGACTGTCAAGTGACAGTCGCACGGCCGCGCGACTGTCCGTGGGCAGCCTCAGGCGAGAAGATTGATCGCTGTGGCTCGCAGCCATCCCGCCACAACCATTCGGGCAGCGAGACTATGCTTTCGTCCACGCTGTTCCGGAAATCGTAGTTTGGCCGGGGCCTGGAACGATAGTTTGGTCAACAGGCAACAACCGCCCAAAACCAGCCCGCGAAGAGCCCAAAATCACACTCCCAGAGCTGACGTTGGACCGACTTCAATTCAGTGCGGCACGAGATCCACTCTTTCCTCGGCGGCTGTCGAGCGTTGGAGTCAAAGCTCAGAGCGTTGCTGGCGCGGACACTCCCTGATCTATTTGGTCCACTGAAACGCGACGTAATAGGAAAACTCGTTCGTGGCGGTCACAAAGCCGCCGGTCGGAACTTTGCCCGCGCCCGGCATGCGCCGTTTGGGTTCGGAGCGGCAGAGGAGCTACGTGTGAATTGCGCCCGTGGGTCATCCCCTTGCAAATCATCCACGCGCGTTCTACAGTGAACCATATGGTTCACTATCAAACCCGCCTCGACACAACGTTCGCCGCGCTCTCCGATGTCACCCGACGCGGCGTGCTGGAGCGACTGGGGAATTCAGACGCCTCAGTCACAGACCTTGCCCAACGGTTTCACATGACCCTCACGGGCATGAAAAAGCACGTCAGCATCCTGGAGCAGGCGGGGCTGGTGACCACGGAGAAGGTGGGGCGCGTACGAACCTGCAAGCTCGGGCTGCGCCGGCTGGAAGAAGAGGCCGCCTGGATCGAGCAGCACCGCCAGCTCTGGAGCGCACGTTTCGACGCGCTGGACGAGCTTGTCGAACACTTGAAACGCAAGGAGAAGGCAGATGCCCAACGTAAAAGAAGGTAGTTCCGCCGCAGTGAACCACACTGCCGTGAAACGCAAGTCCGACCGCGAACTCGTCGTGACGCGAACGTTCGATGCCCCAGTGCACATCGTCTTCGAAGCGTGGAGCAAGCCCGAATTGTTCAAGCAGTGGTGGGTTCCGAAGTCGGTGGGCATGTCGCTGCTCTCGTGCGACATGGATATTCGCACCGGGGGCACGTATCGCCTCGTGTTCAGCCATCCGGCCTTCGATCAACCGATGGCGTTCTTCGGCACGTACAAAGAAGTAACGCCGCACAAGCGTCTCGTATGGGCGAACGAAGAAAGCGATCAGGGCGCCGTGACCACGGTGACGTTCGAAGAAAATGACGGGAAGACGCTGGTCACCTTCCACGAACTCTACCCCACAACAGCGGCCCTCGAGGAAGCGCTCGCCGGCTCGGCAGAAGGCCTGCCCGAACAGTTCGCGCAGCTGGATGAGTTGCTCGCAGGCAGCTCGTGACCACACCGCGGCCACCGGCGTATAGAAGGGATGACGATGAAACACACGATCACCGCCGCGCTGGCCAGTTCGGCGCCACGTGAGGACCGTATGCTCAGACGCGATTTCCTGAAGACTGCTATGGCGACCGCGGTGCTGACTGCGACCCTTCCTGTTCAAGCCAAGAAGACCCTCGCCATGTCGAATGCGCATTTTGCCGACGTCAATGGCCAGCATCTCTTTTACAGCGTGCATGGCACCGGCAAGCCGCTCATTCTTCTCCACGGTGGCATCAACCCAGACAGCTTCGGGAGCAATCTGGCCGAACTGGCCAAGGGGCGGCAGGTGATCGCCCCCCATCTCCAGGCACATGGGCGCACGCCAGACACTGACAGGCCACTGCGCAGTGAAACAATGGGCGACGACGTTGCCGCTCTAATCGGCCATCTGAACCTCGGCAAGACCGACGTCATGGGCTACTCGCTGGGCTCCGGCGTCGCGCTGCAGACCGCCATCCACCATCCGGACGTGGTCGACCGGCTCGTGCTCGTGTCCGCAGCGATGAGGCAGGACGGCTTTTATCCGGAGGGGGTGGCGGCCTTCAAACAGCTGGAGGCCAAAGCTGTCACGCTCGGCCCTGGCGTCAAGGCATCGCCGTTAGGGCAGGCCTACCCCGATGTCGATTGGACCAACCTCTTCAGGAAGGTCGGTGACCTGACCAAACGCCCCTTTGACCTGAGCGCCGATGTCGCCAAGCTTCAGGCGCGCACACTGCTGGTCTTTGCCGACGCTGACGCCATCCGGCCCGAACACATGATGGAGTTCTGGAAGGCGTTGGCAGGCGGCCAGCGCGATGCCGGGATCGATGGCTCTCTGCGGCCCGCAAACGAGCTCGCAATCTTGCCGAACACCACCCACTACACGCTCCCCGTCCAATCGATGCTGTCGGAGATCGTCGAGCGCTTCCTCGGAGCTGCATTGAAGGCAGTAGGTTAGGGGACCGTGAAGCGCTCACGCAGCTGTCAAAGCGCGGGAGGGTTGCGTGTGTCCTTCAATGTTCTAAACAATCGGACATGCCGTCGCAGACACGTGATGGTCCATGGGTGAGGATGGTTGTGATGTGCAGTGCCTAGCTTGGCGGCAGGCACCATCCGCCCAGTTGCCGGCTTCGAGCAATTCTTCTCGGCGGATTTGGGGTTGGCTTTGGAGTTCGGCAATGTCAGGTATTGGCCGATTGCGAGGGTGCTCGCTTCGTAAACCATAAAGCGTCCATGCCATGTAATCCATAAAGTGTCCAAAAGGACTTTTTTTGGCTTATTGGCTACGCGCGTGTTCTTGAAAGCATAGTTTGGCCGGGCTTGGAAAGCATAGTTTGGCCACGGAACGCAGGACGCTAGGTGATCTGCAGCGGCCCGGATTTGGGCAGGCGCGTCACTAGGTCCGAACCGACTAGCTTGGATGGCGTATAGGCGCCA
>VBNZ01000249.1:556-1127 GCA_005877675.1 Gammaproteobacteria bacterium | reverse complement strand
GCGCGCATTGCTCGCCTCGCCCCAGACGAACGTTGGCATCCGCGCGCGCTTCTCCTCGTTGGGTCCCTTCACCATCTTGGCGATGCGGGCCTTGATCAGCTTCTGCACGAGTGAGAGTCCCAGCAGTGGCCTGAACCAATTTGCGCGCCGAGCATTGGCAATCATCGCCGGAGATCCGGGAATGAATACTTCGATGTTCGGAATACCCGTGCTGTAGTAGGCCGTTGCCACATCGCCCCACGGAATCGTCATGGCGTCCTTCTCGCCGTCGCCGAAGTCGATGCGCCGTACCTTGAAAGCGAGCGGTACGCTGACGATCTTTCCATCGCGTCGCACCTTGCCGCCCTGCGCCAGGCCCTCGATCGAGGTTTTTGCGGTCCCGGGCGACATTCCCGAACGCGAATCGAATCCCAACGCCAAATGCGTGGCATCCGGCAACGCGGCTTTCAGTGTTGCTGCGACACAATCCGTGGGGATGACATCGAAGCCGACACCTGGGCAGATGACGACACCGGCAACGCGAGCCCGCTCATTCAGCGACTGTGCCAGCTCGAACACTGCGATCTCGCCC
>VBNZ01000249.1:0-546 GCA_005877675.1 Gammaproteobacteria bacterium | reverse complement strand
ACGCTTCCATCATCGCCTGGGCTGTTGCCGAGAATGGGCCCGCACAGTTCAGCACGATGGAGTGGCCCTCGATCTGCTGGGTCGCCTGCGTCACGTCATCAAGGCCGAAGCCGCGAGCTTCGAGGCCGAGTTCATGCGCCAGCGGCTCAATTTTTTCCCGGCTGCGCCCGGCCAGCACCGGCTTGAGTCCGCGGCGCGCCGCTTCACGCGCTATCAGTTCGCCGGTGTAGCCGTTCGCGCCGTAGATCATCCACTTCATCTGCGTGGAGTCCGCGTTCTTACTCATATTGGCAAACCTCTCCTGACGCGATGCTGTCGAGTGCTATGCCTGCTTGAGAGCCGGAACCTTGGACAAATTTGTGCAACGGCTCTAACCCAGTGAGAGGCAGGCATTGCTGATAGGAGCGAATGAGAGGAGCGATGAGCTTGCCGCGGTTAGTGACCTCACAGACCAGCTCTTCACCAGCGTGCTCGCCCATGTATACATTTAGCAAATAAGCCAACGCCTCATCGCCAGCGGGCGTATGGTTGGCGAGAAGAGACTTA
>VBNZ01000248.1:3815-4394 GCA_005877675.1 Gammaproteobacteria bacterium | reverse complement strand
GCGCTGGTGGAAATCTATCGCATGATGCGTCCGGGCGAGCCGCCGACCAAGGAAGCGGCGCAAAACCTGTTCTACAACCTGTTCTTCACGTTCGAGCGCTACGACCTGTCGGCCGTGGGCCGCATGAAGTTCAACCGCCGCGTCGGCCGCAAGGAAACGACCGGCACCGGTGTGCTGTACGACAGCAAGTATTTTGGCGCGCGTAACGACGCCGATTCCAAGGCTCTGGTCGAAAAGCTCGGCAAGACCTCGGACATCCTCGAAGTGCTCAAGGTGCTGATTGAGATCCGCAACGGCCGCGGCACGGTCGACGACATCGATCACCTCGGCAACCGCCGCGTGCGTTCGGTCGGCGAAATGGCCGAGAACGTCTTCCGTATCGGTCTCGTGCGTGTCGAGCGCGCGGTGCGCGAGCGCCTGTCGCTGGCCGAAGCCGAAGGGCTGTCGCCGCAGGACCTGATCAACGCCAAACCGGTCGGCGCGGCGATCAAGGAATTCTTCGGCTCCTCGCAGCTGTCGCAGTTCATGGACCAGAACAATCCGCTGTCCGAAGTGACGCACAAGCGTCGCGTGTCGGCG
>VBNZ01000248.1:0-3809 GCA_005877675.1 Gammaproteobacteria bacterium | reverse complement strand
GCGCAGGCTTCGAAGTGCGCGACGTACATCCGACGCACTATGGCCGCGTATGCACGATCGAAACGCCGGAAGGTCCGAACATCGGCCTGATCAATTCGCTCGCGGTATACGCGCGCACCAATTCGTACGGCTTCCTCGAAACCCCGTATCGTAAGGTCGTCAACGGCAAGGTCACCGACAAGGTCGACTACCTGTCGGCGATCGAGGAAGGAGAATTCGTGATCGCGCAGGCGAACTCGATCCTCAACAAAGACGGCAGCTTCGCTGAAGACTTCGTTGCCTGCCGTTCGCATGGCGAATCCGAATTGCGTCAGCGCGCGGACATCCAGTACATGGACGTCTCGCCGATGCAGACCGTGTCGGTTGCGGCCGCGCTGGTGCCGTTCCTTGAGCACGACGACGCGAACCGCGCGCTGATGGGCGCGAACATGCAGCGCCAGGCAGTGCCGACGCTGCGTTCGCAGACGCCGCTTGTGGGTACCGGCATTGAACGTCCGGTCGCGCGCGACTCGGGCGTGACCGCTGCTGCACGCCGCGGCGGCGTGATCGATCAGGTCGACGCCGGCCGTATCGTCGTGCGTGTCAGCGAAGACGAGGTCGGTGAAGATGACGCCGGCGTCGATATCTACACGTTGACCAAGTACACGCGTTCCAACCAGAACACCAACCTCAACCAGCGTCCGCTGGTGCGGGTCGGCGATGTGGTGGCGAAGGGCGACGTGCTTGCCGACGGTTCCTCGACCGATCTGGGCGAACTTGCGCTCGGCCAGAACATGCTGGTCGCGTTCATGCCGTGGAACGGCTACAACTTCGAAGACTCGATCCTGCTCTCCGAGCGCGTGGTCGAGGAAGATCGTTACACCACGATCCATATCGAAGAACTGACGATTCAGGCGCGCGACACCAAGCTCGGGCCGGAAGAAATCACCGCGGACATCCCGAACGTCGGCGAACAGGCGCTCGCGCGCCTGGACGAATCGGGCGTGGTCTACATCGGCGCCGAAGTGAAGGCAGGCGATATCCTCGTCGGCAAAGTCACGCCGAAGGGCGAAAGTCAGCTCACGCCGGAAGAAAAACTGCTGCGCGCGATTTTCGGCGAGAAGGCATCCGACGTGAAGGATTCGTCGCTGCGCGTGCCGCCGGGCATGGACGGCACCGTCATCGATGTCACCGTGTTTACGCGTGACGGCATCGAGAAGGACAAGCGCGCGCTGCAGATCGAGCAGATGGAGATCAAGCGTGTCAAGAAGGACTTCGACGACCAGTTCCGCATCCTCGAAGGTGCGATCTTCGCGCGTCTGCGCGGCCAGCTCATCGGCCAAGTGGCAAACGGCGGGCCGGGCGGCATCAAGAAGGGCGCGGCGGTCACCGACGAATATCTCGACAGTCTGAAAAAGGACGAGTGGTTCACGCTGCGCATGAAGGACGAGAGCGCGGCCGAGGCTCTGGAGAGGGCGCAGACGCAGATTGCCGCGCATCGCGCCGAGTTCGACAAGAAGTTCAAGGCCAAGCAGGCCAAGATCACCGCGGGCGACGACCTCGCCCCGGGCGTGCTGAAAATGGTAAAGGTATACCTCGCCGTCAAGCGCCGTATCCAGCCGGGCGACAAGATGGCCGGCCGTCACGGCAACAAGGGCGTGGTGTCGATGATCCGTCCGGTCGAGGACATGCCGTACATGGCCGATGGCCAGTCCATCGACATCGTGCTCAATCCGCTCGGCGTGCCGTCGCGTATGAACATCGGCCAGATTCTCGAAGTGCATCTTGGCTGGGCCGCGAAAGGCCTGGGCGAAAAGATCCAGCGCATGCTCGAGGCGAAGCAGAAGGTCGTCGAGCTGCGCAAGTTCCTCGACGAGATCTACAACCACGACAAGGAAACGTTCGGCGATCGCGTCAAGTTGAAGTCGCTGACCGATGAGGAAATCCTCACGCTCGTCGACAACCTGCAACACGGTGTGCCGATGTCGACGCCGGTGTTCGACGGCGCGGCCGAGAGCGAGATCAAAGCGATGCTCAAGCTCGCCGATCTGCCCTTGTCGGGCCAGACGATGCTCATCGACGGACGCACCGGCGAGACGTTCGATCGTCCGGTCACAGTGGGCTACATGCACATGCTCAAGTTGAACCATTTGGTCGACGACAAGATGCATGCGCGTTCGACCGGTCCGTATTCGCTCGTCACGCAGCAGCCGCTGGGTGGCAAGGCGCAGTTCGGCGGTCAACGTTTCGGCGAAATGGAAGTCTGGGCGCTCGAAGCCTATGGCGCTGCATACACGCTGCAGGAAATGCTGACGGTGAAGTCCGACGACGTGCCGGGCCGCAACCAGATGTACAAGAACATCGTCGACGGCAATCACGAGATGGCCGCGGGCATGCCGGAATCCTTCAACGTATTGGTGAAGGAGATCCGTTCGCTCGCGATCAACATGGAGTTGGAAGAGCGCTGACGATAGCCGCAAATCGGTAGCCGGTGGCCGGAGAGCATAGATCTCCGCCACTCCGGCAACCTGCCTGCACACTTCCAGCTACCGCCAGCTTCTTAGCCATCGACGCAAGATTTACTCCTCCCGGAGAAACAAAATGAAAGACCTGCTGAACCTGTTCAACCAGACCCGCCAGTCGCTCGATTTCGACTCGATCAAGATCGCACTGGCCTCACCGGAACTGATCCGCTCGTGGTCGTTCGGCGAAGTGAAGAAGCCCGAGACGATCAACTACCGTACGTTCAAGCCAGAGCGCGACGGTTTGTTCTGCGCGGCGATCTTCGGTCCGATCAAGGACTACGAGTGCTTGTGCGGCAAATACAAGCGCATGAAGCATCGTGGCGTCGTGTGCGAGAAGTGCGGCACCGAAGTGACCCTTACCAAGGTGCGCCGCGAGCGCATGGGCCATATCGAACTGGCCTCACCGGTTGCGCACATCTGGTTCCTCAAGTCGCTGCCGTCGCGCATCGGCCTGATGCTCGACATGACGCTGCGCGACATCGAACGCATCCTGTATTTCGAAGCCTATGTCGTAATCGATCCGGGTCTGACTCCGCTCGGCCGCGGCCAGCTGCTCAATGAAGAGCAGTACCTGCAGTCGGTCGAGGAGCACGGCGACGAATTCGATGCGCGTATGGGCGCCGAAGCGGTCTACGAGTTGCTCAAGACGATCGATCTCGCCGCCGAACTGATTCGGCTGGTCCAAGCGCATCAAGCTGGTCGAGGCGTTCAGCGAATCCGGCAACCGGCCGGAATACATGGTCATGACCGTACTGCCGGTGCTGCCGCCGGACCTGCGTCCGCTGGTGCCGCTTGATGGCGGCCGCTTCGCAACGTCCGATCTCAACGATCTGTACCGTCGCGTGATCAACCGCAACAACCGCTTGAAGCGCCTGCTCGAACTCAACGCGCCCGACATCATCGTGCGCAACGAGAAGCGCATGCTGCAGGAAGCCGTCGACGCGCTGATGGACAACGGCCGCCGCGGCCGCGCGATCACCGGTACCAACAAGCGCGCGCTCAAGTCGCTCGCCGACATGATCAAGGGCAAACAAGGCCGCTTCCGCCAGAACCTGCTCGGCAAGCGCGTCGACTACTCCGGCCGTTCGGTCATCGTGGTCGGTCCGACGCTCAAGCTGCACGAGTGCGGTCTGCCGAAGAAGATGGCGCTGGAGCTGTTCAAGCCGTTCATCTTCTCCAAGCTGCAGCGTCGCGGCCTCGCCACCACGATCAAGGCGGCGAAGAAGCTGGTCGAGCGCGAAGAAGCCGAGGTGTGGGACATCCTCGAAGAGGTGATCCGCGAACACCCGGTGCTGCTCAACCGTG
>VBNZ01000199.1 GCA_005877675.1 Gammaproteobacteria bacterium | reverse complement strand
GATCGCAGATTCCACCCGCACGACGCCGGAACCTGCGAGCACGACGGACGAAAATTCCGCATTCGAAGTACGCCTGCGCGAATTGCGTCCGCGGCTGCACCGCTACTGTGCGCGCATGACCGGTTCGATATTCGATGGCGAAGACGTGCTGCAGGAGACTTACGTCAAGGCGTTACAGGCGTTCGCCGAGCAGCACGGCGAGATCGTGCGCCTGGAAAGCTGGCTGTTCCGCATCGCCAACAACACCGCGCTCGACTGGCTGCGCCGACGTGCGCGGCAGGAGTCGACCACACTGCCTGACGAAAATGCGAGCGAAGCGGCGGACACAGCTTCAGGCCCGGATACCCCGGCCGAGATCAGCACCGGCCTACGCCGCTTCATGCAGCTGCCCGTTATCCAGCGCAGCAGCGTGATATTGATGGATGTGCTCGGCTACGAATTGCAGGAGATTGCGGCGATGCTCGAGGTGAGTGTCGCCGCGGTGAAATCCGCGCTGCATCGCGGGCGAGCTCGCCTCGCCGAGCTCGCGCGCGAAGCCGAGCCGGCGGCGATCTGCGTGTTGCCGCCGCGTGAACGCGTGCTGCTCGAACGCTACGTTACGCGTTTCAACGCGCGCGATTTCGACGCCGTGCGCGACATGCTTGCCGACGAAGTCAAACTCGACCTGGTGCAACGAGTGCGTTACCACGGCAAAGCCAAGGTCTCGACCTATATGCACAATTACGAAGGCGTCGCCGGCTGGCGGTTCTCGATCGGCATTGTCGAAGGCCGCGACGTGATCGTGGTGCGCGATCCCAACTTTTCAACCGATCAACCGGCTTATCTGATTTGTCTGGATTGGCAGGATGACCGCGTCACCAGCATCCGCGATTTTCGCTATGCGCGGTATGTGATGGACTGCATTGAGATCTCAGCCAGTCATCGACACATTCCTAACTGACCTGCAACTCAAGCATCAGGCATCCACCGGATCAGCGTCGATCCACTGAAGGGCTCCACCACCATTTGCCTCCCTCCGTACGCAATCGCTTGGACCGACATTGACGACAACTGGCGGAGCGTACGGCGATTCATCAGCGCATCGAGCGATTGGCTACATCATGCCTTCACGCTTCGGCGCGCGTCGGTGTCGGTTCGCCGCATTGCGCGACGCCGACACATCGTTTGCATAGCGAGCATCTATATCATCTCGCGGCCTTCGACCCAGGGAACTTCCATGAATGCAAGACTCGTTGCGGCGGTACTGGCTTGCGCTACGGTTGCGACACCGACATTCGCACAAACGAATCACGATGCGCGCAGTGCCGAGACCATCGAAGTTGGTCAACCGCTCGCACGGTTTTCTCTCATGCAGCCGGCAACGCGCCTGTATCTGCGTTACAAGGTCGTCGGTGACTCGCGTCAGACCATCGATATCTGGCGCCGGCAACTCCGCTTCGAACAGCAAGACGGCAAGAAACGCATGCATATCGCATGGCGCTGGGACAGCGTCGGCGAGCGGAAATTTACGTCGACCCGGGACTACTGGTTCGAACCTGGCACGTTCCGACCGCTCACGATCACGCGCCGGCTCGCCGAGGGCGACAAGGTAACGGTATCCGGCTTTCAATATTTGCCGGATCGCATCGTCGGAATGGCCGATCTCCCCGACAACGCGCGCAAAGATTTTCTGCAGCCGGCCAAAATCGCTCCGTATGCTTTCGAGACCGACATGGAACTGTTGCAAGCGCTGCCGCTGCGCAGCGGTTACAGCGTGCGCATTCCGTTCTACGAGCCCGGACCCGACCAGCCTGAGCCGCAGCTGTATACATACCGCGTTGTAGACAGCGGCAAAATCAGCGCAGCCGACGGCAGCACGATCGACTGCTGGATCGTCGAAATGCCGTCCGACCACCCCGAGTACGGCGCCACGCGTTTCTGGATCTCCAAGAGAACGCAAGTGATGATTCGCGAGGAGACGCGGCTGCGCGACGGGTCGCTATTTGTGAAGATGCTCCTGACGGCTGATTCTGACGTCGGCTAACGCAAGCTCCATCTGGTCGCGTGGGGCACCCTGTCATGCGAAGCCGGCAAATGGCGCAACTTAAAAGTTTGATGTTGCTCGAATCGCCGGCTCTAGTGGCGTGCAGGTGTCGGCCTCGCCCTCTGCCTTGAAGATTGCTTGTCAAAACAGCACGCGTGCGTTGAATTGCACTTGCGCATCGATCTGGCGCGGGCTTAGTCCGAGCGCGATGCGTTGATCGGCCGAACTGTCCACGCGGATCACCTCGCCGGTAAGGCGCAGCCAGTCCAGCGGCCGCCAGTTGAGCGCGAGCGTGATCGCGCTGCCATGTTCGGCCAACCGCGGTGTCGACGGTGGATCATCACGTTTGCCGAACACGTCTACGCGCACGGCCGGACGCCACGCACCGAGATTCCAGCCGGCAAGGACGTAGCCGGCAAAAAAATGTGTTTCGCCGCGGAATCCTTGCGGCGCGATCTCGGTGGTGCCGACCATGGCCTGGCCGATCAGCACCAGATTGCCGGCGCCGCTTTGCACACCCAGACTGCTGAAGTGCGTGCGCCAGGCATACAACTCATCGCCGTTATGGCCGAAAGGATGAGAGGCGCTCGGATCGGCGAGATTGTCGTAATACAGCAACGTAGCACGGCCGAATTCCTGCGAACGCCAAGTGACATCAGCGTAGAACCCAGGTCGATGGTCGATCTCGAGGAACGGATCGAAACGACGCGGCGGCCTCACACCGATTTGTTCGGCGTACACGTCGGGTTCGCGCAGGCGACTGCCGACGCCGCTGGTCAGATCGCTCAGCGACCAGCCGCGCGCCGCAAGGATTTCGCCGAGCGGGTCATTCGCGCGAAACAGTGCAATCGCACCTTCCTGCGTATTCGTATCGCTGCGATGCTCGATCCTCAATTCGCCGCCAATGGCGCGCAGCTCCTCGCCGACCCAGCTATTGATCGCCGACGGCGTCAGCGTCCATGGACTGGTCCAGCCTATGGCGTCGTTTTCCAACGAGATCGGCGGAAAGAACTCGCCCGCCTTGAATGACCAGCGCCAGGCATTCGTGGAAACCGGCCGATAGCGCACAAACGCTTCGAGAAGGCTCGCGGTCGCGTGCGTTTGCGACTGGTAGCTCAGGTCGGCTACGCCGAGCAGACTTGGCGTGATCTGCCAGGTCGCCGCCAGTGCCCCGCCGGCGAAGTGCGTGCCGTTGTCGTT
>VBNZ01000198.1:6577-8536 GCA_005877675.1 Gammaproteobacteria bacterium | reverse complement strand
TAAACGATCAGTTCATATCAGCAGCAACGCGCGACACGTCCAGAAATTCTGCCAGAACACAAAGGAATCAGCCCTTCGTGTTGCCAGATTTCCTCCGCAGAAGGCGAAGTTCTGCGCCATTGCAAAGCTCGGTTGGCAGCAGGATTGGCAGCGACCTTGAGCAGTCGCTTAGATGCCACCGTTGTCTAGACCATCCGGGCGACTCGGCTAATTCTGTCATAATCTATTGAATTATTTGCGAATTTTCTTCAGATTTGGGAATTGGCACAGCTAGAGTATAATGCGAACCATTCTTATTTAGAGTTGGCTTTAGCGTGTTGCTCTCGGAACTGGCGATGGGTGCTTCTGCCGTGGTGCTCGACGTGACGGACAGCGGCGCGAACGATGCGATCGCGCAGCGCCTGCGCGACCTCGGTTTCGTCGCGGGCGAGCCCGTGCGTCTGGTCGCGCGCGCGCCGCTCGGTGCCGATCCGTTGCTCGTGCAGATCGGCTACACGCGTTTTGCCCTGCGCCGCGCGGAAGCCGCACGCGTGCGTGTCGCGAACGGGCAGAGTGAGTCGTGAGCGCGCACGCCGCCGCACTGCATATCGCCCTGGTCGGCAATCCGAATTGCGGCAAGACTGCGCTATTCAATCTCTTGACCGGCACGCGCCAGAAAGTCGCGAACTACGCTGGCGTGACGATCGAACGCAAGGAAGGCCATTACACCGCGCCCTCGGGCCGCAGCGTGCGCGTGCTCGATCTGCCCGGCGCCTACAGTCTCGCCGCGGCAAGTCCGGACGAGGCGATCACGCGCGATATCGTGACGGGCCGCCATGCGGATGAGCGCGTGCCCGATCTGATTGTCTGTGTCGCCGACGCGACCAATCTGCGCCTGCATTTACGTTTCGTGCTCGAACTGCAGCGCCTTGGGCGGCCGATGCTGCTCGCGCTCAATATGATCGACGCGGCGAAAAGGCGCGGCATTCGCATCGACACGGACTTGCTCGCGCGCGAGCTCCGCATGCCGGTGGTGGAAACCATCGCCGTCAAACATGGTGGTGCGCGCGCGCTGATTGAACGTATCGACGCGATAGAACACCCCCTTCTCCAAGACGCTTCTACTCGGAGGAGAGGCTTGGGTGAAGGAGCCGGCGCACCGTCTCAAGGTGCGGCGGAAAAATCAAAAGACCCCCTCACCCCGGCCCTCTCCCCCAACGATAAGGCTGTTGAGGGAGAGGCAGTTCAGAGCGCTGATCTGCATGCGCAGGTGCGCGCGCTGCTCGCGTCCGCCGTGAGCGTGCCGCGCCGCACGGCGGCGATCGACGATGCGCTCGATCGCGTCGTGTTGCATCCGGTGCTGGGTCTGGCAATTCTTGCGGCAGTGATGTTCCTGATTTTCCAGGCTGTGTTCTCGTGGGCCACGCCGCTGCACGATGGTATCGACGAAGGCATGAAGGCGTTCGGCACGTGGCTCGGCATGCTGCTGCCAGACGGCGCGCTGCGCAGCCTCCTCGTCAATGGCGTGATCGCGGGCGCGGGCGCGGTGTTGGTGTTCCTGCCGCAAATCCTGATTTTGTTCCTTTTTATACTTTGTCTCGAAGAGTCGGGCTATCTGCCGCGCGCGGCGTTTCTACTCGATCGCACGATGCGCGCGGCGGGACTCACGGGGCGCTCGTTCATTCCGCTGCTGTCGAGTTTTGCCTGTGCGATCCCGGGCATCATGGCCACGCGCAGCATCGCCGACCCGCGTGATCGCCTCGCCACCATCCTCGTCGCGCCGCTGATGACCTGCTCGGCGCGTCTGCCGGTGTACACCTTGCTGATCGCGGCGTTCATTCCGCAGCGCACGGTCGCCGGCGTATTCAATCTGCAAGGACTCGTGCTGTTCACGCTCTATGCCGCGGGTATCGTCAGCGCGCTTGCGGTCGCGTGGGTGATCAAGCGCCTGCGTCGCGACCAGAGCGAACACGCGCTGCT
>VBNZ01000198.1:5001-6560 GCA_005877675.1 Gammaproteobacteria bacterium | reverse complement strand
TCGGCCTGTACGAGCGCGCGATGATTTTCCTGCGCCGCGTCGGCGGCATCATCCTCGCGCTGACGATCCTGCTGTGGTTCCTGTCGAGTTTTCCTGCGCCGCCCGCGGGTGCGGCGGAGCCGGCGATTCACTACAGCCTTGCCGGGATTATCGGCCGCGGCCTGCATGTGATCTTCGCGCCGCTCGGTTTCAACTGGCAGATCTGCATCGCGCTGATTCCAGGCATGGCTGCGCGCGAAGTGGCGGTGTCCTCGCTCGCGACCGTGTATGCGCTCGGCGGCAGCGAAAACGGTTTGCAGGCGGTGGTCGCCTCGCAATGGTCGCTCGCGACTGCACTGTCGCTGCTCGCGTGGTATGTGTTCGCGCCGATGTGCATCTCGACACTCGCGACAGTCAAGCGCGAAACCGGATCATGGCGCAATGTCGTGGTGCTCGCAGGCTATCTGTTTGGCCTGGCCTATCTTGCCTCGTTCGCGACTTACCAGATCGCAAGTGCGCTCACATGATTTACGCGACCGTACAATCGCTGATCCTCGCGCTCGTGCTCGCATGGAGCGCCGGATTTGCGTGGCGCAAGTTTTTCCCGCGCTCCGCGCGCGCGCTGCAGGCGTGTATCGCGCATGCGCTCGCGACGCACCTGGGTTTGCGCACACTCGGCCTGCGCCTGCAGCCCGTGCAGGTCGCGAACGGCACGGGCTGCGGCAGCGGCGGCGGCTGTTCGAGCTGCGGCCATTGCGCGACCGGCACGCCGCGTAGCGACGTGCAGCCGCTGGTGTTTACGCCGCGCAGCAAACTCTGATCGCAGCGCTCGAAGCTTTCCCTTCGCAGCGCGCTTGCGTATCGTGCGCGCATGGCGGTCACGACGAAGGACGCGATGGCGGACGCGATGCGCGGTCAGGTCGATGTGCTCATCGTCGGCGGCGGCATCAATGGCGCCGCGATCGCGCGCGATGCGGCCGGGCGCGGCTTGTCGGTGCTGCTGTGCGAGCAGCACGATCTCGCCGCGCACACCTCGAGCGCGAGCAGCAAGCTGATCCACGGCGGTCTGCGTTATCTCGAGCAATACGAATTCACCTTGGTCGGCAAGGCGCTGGCCGAGCGCGAGGTCGTGCTGCGCTCGGCGCCGCATATCGTGCGGCCGTTGCGCTTCGTGCTGCCGCATGAGCCGCATCTGCGGCCGGAGTGGATGATCCGTGCGGCGCTGCTGCTGTATGACAACCTCGGCCGCCGCCGCGCGCACACGCTGATCCATTCGCGCCGCGTCGATCTGCGCGAACACCCGGCCGGTGCGCCGCTGCAGCCGCAGTTCCGCAAGGGTTTCATCTATTCCGATGCCTGGTGCGACGATGCGCGCTTGGTCGTGCTCAATGCACTCGACGCCGCCGCACGTGGCGCGCAGGTCCTCACGCGCACGCGTTGCACGCGCGCACAGCGCGATGCCGATGGCTGGCAGGTGCAATTGCGCGATGACGCCGGCAACGAACGCAATATCGCCGCGCGCGCGCTGGTCAATGCGAGTGGGCCGTGGGCGGCGAGTTTTCTGAACGAGATCGCGCAGC
>VBNZ01000198.1:4339-4989 GCA_005877675.1 Gammaproteobacteria bacterium | reverse complement strand
TACGCGCACGAGCACGCGTATACTTTTCAGCAGGACGACCGGCGCATCGTATTCGCGATTCCGTTCGAGCACGACTACACGCTGATCGGCACGACCGATATCGAGTTCAGCGGCGCGCCGCAAGACGTCTGCATCGATGAGGCGGAAAAGCGCTATTTGTGCGCCGCGAGCAATCGCTATTTCACACGCGCGATCACGCCGAGCGATGTGGTGTGGAGTTATTCGGGCGTGCGCCCGCTGCTCGACGACGACAGCGGCAGCGCATCGGAGGTGACGCGCGATTATCTGCTCGATTGCGACAGCGATGCGGGCGCGCCACTGATCAATGTGTTCGGCGGCAAGATCACCACGCATCGCAAGCTCGCCGAGGAGGCGGTCGACTGGCTTGGCCCGGCGCTCGGCAACGAACAGCCGGCGTGGACAGCGCAAGGTGCGACGCTGCCGGGCGGCGATCTCGGCCGTGCCGACGATGCGAGCTTCGATCGCTTCCTGCATCGCGTCGTGCGGCGCTATCCATGGTTGCCCGCCGGACTCGCGCTGCGCTACGCGCGCAGCTATGGCACGCGCATCGAACGCGTGCTCGATGGTGCAATTGAGATGCGCGATCTCGGCGAAAATTTCGGCGCCGATCTCACGCAGCGCGAAGTCGA
>VBNZ01000198.1:0-4255 GCA_005877675.1 Gammaproteobacteria bacterium | reverse complement strand
GCGAACCCTGCATCCTCGCGATCGATCAGGGCACCACCAGCACGCGTGCGCTCGCGTTCGATCGAGCAGGCAACGTCGTCGCGAGCGCGCAGCGCGAATTCACGCAGCATTTTCCGCAGCCCGGCTGGGTCGAACACGATGCGCTGGAAATCTGGGCGAGCGTGCAGGCGGTCGTCGCCGAGGTGCTGGCGCACGACGCGATGCGCGGGCGTGGCATCGCCGCGATCGGCATCACCAATCAGCGCGAGACGGCGGTGGTGTGGGATCGTCGCACGGGTCAACCGGTTTACCGCGCAATCGTGTGGCAATCGCGCCAGAGCCGCGCGCTATGCGATGCCGCAATTGCACGCGGGCACGATGCGCTCGTGCGTGCACGCACGGGGCTGTTGATCGATGCATATTTTTCGGCGACGAAGATTCAGTGGATCCTCGATCAGGTCGATGGGGCACGCGAACGCGCGCGCCGCGGCGAACTGGCGTTCGGCACGATCGACAGCTGGCTGGTGTGGAATCTGACCGCCGGCAAGGTGCACGTCACCGATGTCAGCAATGCCGCGCGCACCCTGCTCTACGATATCCACGCGCGGCGCTGGGACGACGAGCTGCTCGCGTTGTTCGACGTGCCGCATGCGTTGCTGCCTGAAGTGCGTACGTCGAGCGAGAGCTACGGCCATACCGCGCTGTTCACGCCGGGTGCCGCCGTACCGATTGCAGGCATCGCCGGCGATCAACAGGCTGCCTTGTTCGGTCAGGCCTGCTTCGCGCCCGGCATGGCGAAGAACACCTACGGCACCGGCTGCTTCATGCTCATGCATACGGGCGACAAGGCGGTGCGCTCGAACAACGGCCTGCTCACGACGATCGCCTGGGCGCTCGATGGCAAAGTCGAGTACGCGCTCGAAGGCAGCATCTTCGTCGCAGGCTCGGTCGTGCAATGGCTGCGCGATGGACTCGGCCTGATCGCTGATGCATCCGATTCCTGCGCCGCGGCGCAGAGCCTGTCTTCAAACGAAGGTGTATTCCTCGTGCCCGCGTTCGTCGGACTCGGCGCACCGTACTGGCGCAGCGATGTGCGCGGCGCGATCTTCGGTCTCACACGCGGCACGCGACGCGAGCATCTCCTGCGCGCGGCGCTCGAAGCCATGGCCTACCAGACGCGCGACGTGCTCGCCGCGATGCAGGCCGACGCCGGCATCGAACTTTCCGCGCTGCGTGTCGATGGCGGTGCGATCGCGAATGATTTTCTCGCGCAGTTCCAGGCCGATCTGCTCGGTGTGACCGTGCAGCGCCCGCGTCAGACTGAAACCACCGCACTCGGCGCGGCGTATCTCGCCGGTCTGGCGGTCGGCTACTGGGGCGGCCGTAACGAGATCATGCAGCAATGGCGGAGCGAACGCGCCTTCACGCCTGCGCTCGCCGCGCCCGCGCGCGAAGCGCTCTATGCCGACTGGAAACGCGCGGTTGCTGCGACGCTGGAATTCCGCATCGAATGACACGAGCTTGACCGGGCGCTACATCGGCATACAGTGGCGACCAAGCCGCACGCGTAGGGTGAGCGTGGCGATCGAACCCACATCGAAAGGGGAAATCATGAACTCAGCACGTTGCTGGTGGTTGATACTGCTCTGGGTACCCGCAAGTTCGGCGCTGGCCGATACGGTCAGCGGGCAATTCGTGTTGAACGGCAAGCCGCTCAAGCCGAGCGAGGTCGCCGCATTCCGCATCCGCGATCAATTCCATGCGCGCGAGTTCGAGACCTATGTGATGCTCACGCAAAAGCCGGTCAATCGCGACGCAATCGCCAAGAGCATCGATCCCTACACGGCTGCAATCAACGACAAGGCCGTGCTCGACGCCGATTACATCGCACTGTCGGTGCATGGCGACGGCGTCATCGGCATGAACGCGAAAGTCGGCGGCGTGCAGTATGTCGACAGCTCGGGCACGATCATGATGCAGCAAGGTTCGCTCAAAGCGACCTGCACGAGCAACAGCAAGGAGCGCGTGAGCTGTACGGTGAAAACCGCCGAGCCGGTAAAGACGACCGACGGCACGATCTGGAGCGTCGATTTCACGTTCGACAGCGCCGTGCTCGGACACACGCCGGGCAAGCCGCTGGCGAAGGACGGCGGCGAACCGGGCAAGGCGTTCCGGACATTTTTGACGGCCGCGCAGGGCGATGATCTCGCCAAGATCACCGCGCAGATGAGCCGGCGCCAGGCCGCGGGCTATCAGCGCGACTACAACACGCCCGCGGAGAACCTCAAAGACCTCAAGCAAACGATGGGTTTCAAGTTGCCCAAGCAACCGCGCGTCAGCGGCGGCGAACTGGTCGACGATGATTACGCGCTGCTCGATGTAGAGGGCGACAGCGGCGGCGGTTCAGCATGGCTGTTCCGGGTCGAGATGCGCCGTGAAGACGGACACTGGGTCTACGATGACGCCGGACGCGTGGGGATGCTGAAGTAGTCGATGCGGTTGCGCTTGTAAAGAAAAAGCCGGCACAGGGCCGGCTTTTTCTTTGCGTCTTTGTGATGCTCAGCGCTTCATTGAATTGAAGAACTCGTCGTTCGACTTGGTGTTCTTCATCTTGTCGAGCATGAACTCCATCGCGGCGAGCTCGTCCATCGGATGCAGCAGCTTGCGCAAGATCCAGATCTTCTGCAGCACGTCGGGTTCGATCAAGAGATCCTCGCGACGGGTGCCGGAGCGGTTGATATTGATCGACGGATACACGCGCTTCTCGCTGATGCGGCGGTCGAGGTGCACTTCCATGTTGCCGGTGCCCTTGAACTCTTCGTAGATCACCTCGTCCATCTTCGAGCCGGTTTCGACCAGCGCGGTGGCGAGGATCGTGAGCGAGCCGCCTTCTTCGACATTGCGTGCGGCGCCAAAGAAACGCTTCGGGCGCTGCAGCGCGTTCGCATCGACACCGCCGGTCAACACCTTGCCCGACGATGGCACGACGGTGTTGTAGGCGCGCGCCAGACGCGTGATCGAGTCGAGCAGGATCACAACATCTTTCTTGTGTTCCACCAGGCGCTTGGCGCGTTCGATCACCATTTCGGCGACCTGCACGTGGCGCACGGCCGGCTCGTCGAAGGTTGAGGAGACGACCTCGGCGCGTACGGTGCGCTGCATTTCGGTGACTTCTTCCGGACGCTCGTCGATCAGCAGGATGATCAGATGCACATCGGGATAGTTGTGCACGATCGCCTGCGCGACGTTCTGCAGCATCATTGTCTTGCCCGCTTTCGGCTGGCTGACGATCATGCCGCGCTGGCCGCGGCCGACTGGCGCGATCAGGTCGAGTATGCGGCCGGTGATGTCCTCGGTCGAACCGTTGCCGCGCTCGAGGTGGAACATCTTGCGCGGGAACAGCGGCGTGAGGTTCTCGAACAACGTCTTGTTTTTCGACGCTTCGGGTGGCTCGGCGTTGATCGCATCGACCTTGAGCAGGGCGAAGTAGCGTTCGCCTTCCTTCGGCGGACGCACGGTACCGACGAGGTTATCGCCGGTGCGCAGATTGAAGCGGCGGATCTGCGACGGGGAAATATAGATATCGTCCGGGCCGGCGAGATAGGACTCGTCCGGCGTGCGCAGGAAGCCGAAGCCGTCCTGCAGGATTTCGAGCACGCCTTCGCTGTGGATGCTACCACCCGCGCGCGCATGCGCCTTCAGGATCAAAAATACGATGTCCTGCTTGCGTGCGCGCGCAACGCCTTCCTGGATGCCGAGTTCTTCGGCCATCTTCAGCAGCAAATGCGCGGGCTTGCGCTTGAGCTCGTTCAGATCGATAACGACGCCTTTGTTCGGGCCCTCGATCTCGACGAATTCCTCGTCGCTGTCGACGCCGCGATTCTGGCCGCCCTGCTGCTGCTGACCGCCACCACCACCGCGATGGCGGTTGCGCCCGCGCGGGCCACGGCGGTCGTCGCGGCGTTGTTGTTGCGCGCCGCCACCCTGCTGCGGTTGCGGGGTGCCGGATTCGTTGTTGGATTGCGGCGCGGCGGAGTCGCCGTCGCTGCGCGCAGCGTCACTGCGGGGTGTTTCTTTGGTTTCGGTTTCAGACACGGGAAAACCTCGTGAACGCCATCTTTGGCGGAGGGAATCTGCGCTGCAGATTCTTAAGAAAGAGGTGGGATGGGGTCGAGCAGAGCGGGGCGGCTTGCGGCCCGGCTATATAAGTATACCCTAACACTTTGCTGCCGAATCGTCCAGCCTGGTCGTTCAGGTCCCGGCGGACGATTCAGCG
>VBNZ01000197.1:452-6366 GCA_005877675.1 Gammaproteobacteria bacterium | reverse complement strand
GCTCCAACACATCAGGCGGTGTCCTGATCGTAAGCGCCGCCTGCGGCTGCAACTACGCGCGCCGCGCACGCGCGTCGAGGCTGAGGCCACCCGCGCCGAATGCCGCGACCTGCAGCAAACCGCCCGCGATCGCAATGTTCTTGAGGAAATGGACCAGCTGGTTTTGATCCGCGAAGTGGTTGTGGAAACACAGGGCCGCGGCGATGGTGAACGCGGCCATTGCCCACGCGACGATGCGCGTGCGGTAGCCGAGCAGGAGCAGGATGCCGCCGCCGAGTTCGACGGCAATTGCGGCGAGGTAGCCGAGCAGCGGGAATGGCAGACCTGCCGCGGCGATGTACGCTTGCGTTCCCTCCGGAGCCATGATCTTGCCCAAGCCGCTGAACAGAAATAGCCCGGCAAGAAGTAAGCGGCCCAACGCTGCAACGGTTTGCTGGTTCATGACTCGTCTCCGCGGTTGAAAGGAATTTCTTACACGGCGTTCAGCTAGCATATCGCCCGTTTCATTCGAGCGTCCAGACAGAGTGTGTGATGTCCCAAGATTCCGTATCGATCGGCTGGCGTGAGTGGTTGGCGCTACCCGAGCTTGCAATCCCCGCGATCAAAGCGAAGATCGACACCGGCGCGCGCACCTCGTCGCTGCATGTCGACACGCTCGAAGCGCGCGAGCGCGGCGGGCGCACCTGGCTGTATTTCAGCGTGTCCGCGACCGGGCGGCGGCATGCGCCACGCATCGATTGCGTCGCCCCCGCCATCGCACGTCGCGCGGTGACCGATTCAGGTGGGCACGTGACGCAGCGCTGGTTCATCCGCACGCCGATCGAACTTGCAGGGCTGCGCTTCGAGGCTGAAATCAATCTGACCGATCGACGCAATATGCTATTTCCGATGCTGCTCGGGCGCCTGGCGCTGGGGCATCGATTTCTTATCGATCCTGCTGCGTCATACCGCTGTGGCAGGCCTCTGCGTTTGAAGTCTGCGAAGCCTGCCTCATGAAGATTGCGATTCTGTCGCGCAACGCCAAACTTTACTCGACCGCGAGCCTTATCTCGGCCGCACGCAAGCGCGGCCATCGCGTGCGTGTGCTCGATCCGCTGCGCTGCTATATGCGCATCGAGCCGGGCAAGTTCCTGATGCGCTACAAGAGCCGTCCACTCAACGGCGTCGATGCGGTGATTCCGCGCATCGGTACCTCGATCACGTTCTATGGCACCGCGGTGCTGCGCCAGCTGGAGATGATGGGCATCTTCACGCCGAACTCGTCCGACGCCGTGCTGCGCGCACGCGACAAGCTGCGCTCGCTGCAATTGCTTGCGCGCGAGGGTATCGGCCTGCCGAGCACGGTGTTTGGCGACAATCCCGACGACACCGCCGACCTGCTCGCCCTGCTCGGCGATCCGCCGCATGTGATCAAACTCAACGAGGGCGCGCAGGGGCAGGGCGTGCTGCTGGCCGAGAAGAGCACGTCATCGCAGGGCATGATCGAGGCCTTTCGCGGCCTCTACGCGAACTTCCTCGTGCAGGAATACATCCGCGAATCCAAGGGCGCCGACATCCGCTGTTTCGTCGTCGGCGGCAAGGTCGTGGCGGCGATGCAGCGCCAGGCGCGCGATGGCGAGTTCCGCTCCAATCTGCATCGCGGCGGCACCGCGACCAAGATCAAGCCGAGCAAGGCCGAAATCGACACCGCGCTGCGCGCCGCACGGACGATGGGACTCAATATCGCCGGCGTCGACTTGCTGCGCTCGCGCCGCGGGCCGCTGGTACTCGAGGTCAATTCCTCGCCAGGCCTCGAGGGCATCGAAGCCACCACCGGCATCGACATCGCCGGCAAGATCATCGAATACATCGAGCGGCGCGTACGCCGGCGCGGTGGAATCCAGGCCCGAACGACTGGCGCCAAGTAACGCGGATTATCATCTACGAAAATCATCGTTGACAAAAGCGCTTTTTGCAATCTACGATGAGGTACGTATTTGGTGTCGGAGGGACGATTCCCTATGAAACCGTCGTTACAAAATGTGTTGCTGCTGCGACAAGTTTGCGCAACGAATCTCGCGTCGGCGTCGGAAAAAGTCGTTCCGAATAGCTGCAAGGCCTTCGGCGAAGTCGAGAAGATGCGCCGCGACTCGGAGAAGTACACGACCGATCATTCGAGCGACGCCAATAGGAACGCGGCTGCCCATGAACCGGGCCGGCGGCTATTCGGCATCCGGCCACCATTGAGCAGGGCTGTATCACTCCGTATCCGTACACAGAACCATTTGGGGAAATCAATGAAGGCATTTAGTTTGGCTTTATTTGCTTCGATGTTTTGGCTGGGCACCGCATGCGCTGCAGACAAGGTAAATGAAAAGCGTGTTGCGGCGGATACGGCCGACACGCCCGAAAAATTCGAGCAGCTGACCGCCGCAGTACATCAGGAGATGGCCGAGGGCGGGCACTACGAATTTATCCGTCCTGATGCGAAGGCGCAGGTGGATTCTGATCTCGCGGCAATGTCCGCCTTGATGCAGAAGGCAGGCTCGGTTGCGCAGATGAATCAGGACGACAAGATTCAGCTGTTCAACCGGCAAGAGCACGTCAACGGCATCCTGACGCACAACGACAGCAACCGTCTGATTTGCGAGCGGCGCTCGCCGGTGGGTTCGAACATGCAAGACGGTTGGCGAAATCGAGCACGAGCGGCGCAAGAGTCAGAAGTTCCTGGACGACCAACTTCAAGTCGGCAACAAGAGTCTCATCCGCGGCGGTTAGGCGTATGATTTGCGCGGTCCCGGCGCGGTGATGCGTCGGGCCTCCGGAGCGACGCAGCATGAAGAATCAAAGCGAACGCGAGACCTTGCGGCGGCCGACTGAAGCCGAGCTCGACATCCTGCGCGTATTATGGGAGCGCGGTGCGAGTACGGTGCGCGAGGTGCACGAATCGCTCTACGGCGACGACGGCGCCGGCTACACCACCGCGCTCAAGCTGATGCAGATCATGCACGCGAAGGGCCTGGTCGTGCGCGACGACACGCAACGCGCGCACGTCTATCGTGCTGCAGTGAGCAAACAGCGCACGCAGAAACGCTTCATGACCGAGATGGTGCAGCGCCTGTTCAACGGCTCGCCCTCGCAGCTAGTGCTGCAGGCGCTGGGCGATCATCCACGCGCGTCGCGCGCGGAACTGGAACAGATCCGCGACCTGCTCGACCGCATGGAAGCGCGCCAGTCTGATGCGGAGAAATCGCGATGAGCGACATGCTGACGGGGTGGATTCCATGGATCGATGCGCTCGGCCGCTGCCTGGTGCATTTTCTCTGGCAGGGAACGCTGATCGGCGCCGTATACTTTTTGCTGCGGTCGTTGTGCACCAGCACGAGCACGCGTTACCGCCTCGGTATGACGGCGCTGTTCGCGATGTTCGTCGCGCCCGTAGCAACGCTGCTGTGGCTGCGTCCCGGCGCGCAAGTGCAAGTGGATGTGCTGGTAGCAGCCGTCAGTTCTGCCGCAACACGTATAGACGCCGTCGCCTCGGTTACTGCAGCGGTGTCCGGCTGGCGTTGGGAACAGTCGTTGCCCTGGCTGGTGGCGCTGTGGCTCTTCGGTGTGAGCGCGATTGCCACGCGTTCATTCCTGCACTGGCGTCGTCTCGCGCGCATCGTGCGCGAAGCAGTTGAACTGCCGCGCGAGTGGCAATTCAATCTGATTCAGCTCAGTCAGCGTTTCGGTGTGCTGCGCCCGGTACGTCTGCTGGCATCGGTGCATGTGCATTCGCCCATGCTGATCGGCTGGTTCAAGCCCGCGATCCTGCTGCCGATCAGCCTGCTGACCGGATTCACCCCCGCGCAGATCGAGCTGATCATCGCGCACGAACTCTCGCATGTCCGACGCTTCGACTATATCGCCAATCTCGCGCAGATCGCGATCGAGACGCTGCTGTTCTATCACCCACTCGTACACTGGATCTCGCGTGACGTGCGCCAGGCGCGCGAACAATGCTGCGACGATCTCGTACTGACGCTTGGCGGCGGCAATGCGATCGCCTATGCGCGCACGCTTGCGGACCTCGAGGAGCTGCAGCACGACTATGGCACAGCGGTGCCCGCACTCGGTATCGGCGGAGGCGAGCTGCTCGCGCGCATTCGCCGCATTGTCGACCCGGCGCAGACCGTTGCACTCGACCCCCTGCCGCGCAGTACTGGTGCACTGTTGCCAGTGCTAGTCGCCTGTGCCGGTTTTGCCTTGTTCGCGCTGCGCCTGCATCTCGTGCCCGTGCAAGTAAGTGCGGCAATTGCGCAGTTGCCTGCCCAGAGTGCGGCGCTGATCAGCGGCAATGCCGCTCTCGCTCCCGCACACGATGCGTTGGTGAGTGCGGCGCCTGCGCGCGTCGCCACACAAGCACCCGAAGGTGCCGGCACTGCGACATCGGCATCGCCGGTGCTGGTCGAGGGCGCGCCGCGTCCACGCATTGCGCTCGCGCCGCCACGGCTGGCGCGCGTCGCGCCGGCGCCCACGCGAATCGAATTCGTTGCGCCGCCGCTGCACGTCGCCGAAGCGGTGGATGCGTCGCCCGTCAACGTCGTAGCGGCGAAATCGTCGATGCCTGCCGCAGCGACGAGCGTCGCAGCGCCAACGCCGGAGCAGATCGTCCCCGCGCGCTATCCGCAGGATGCATTGCTCAGCGGTGCAACCGGCAAGGTCGATATGGATTTCCGTATCGACGCCGACGGCCACGTACGCGATGTGCGCGTGCTGCATGCACAACCCGCAGGTGTATTCGAGCAGGCCGCGGTCGCGGCGCTGCGCCAGTGGCGCTTCGCGGCGACTGGAGCGGAGACCGATGCGCGTTATCAGCGCAGCTTCGCCTTCACGCGCGAGCCCGCGCGCGAGTCATGCCGTAAGGTGACCGGTTCGCATATTTGCCGTCGCCCGGGTTCGGATAGCGACAACTAACTGCCTTTAACGAAACCCATAGGCTGCTTTAACGTCCTCTTAATCGAGAGTCCTCTAGCATCCCAGCCACTGTAAGTTCTGCTCGACACTCCTAAGGTCAGGTCAGGTGACAGGCAGATTACGGTAATCGGGGCAGTAGCTTTAGGCCCAAGGCAGGTGTGTTCCCCAATGACACCTCCTTGGGCCTTTTTCTTTTGTGCGTTTCGGCGCCCCTGCCTCAGGTATTCCCCTACACCACATGTGCGGCGCGCGGAACTTGTCGCGTCTTGCTGCAATCCAAGGCCTACTGGCCGCGCGCCGTTCACCTTGAAGTTACTTCCGTCATGGTTCGATACACACAAGACGTTCTCCCATCCGCGTTTGCGGCGAGCAGTACGCCGACGTGGCTCACCGAGAAATTTTTGCCCCACACGAGTAAGCTTCGACTCATGCGAATTCTGGTCATTGAAGACAATAGCGATATCGCCGCCAACATCGGCGACTACCTCGAAGAAAAAGGGCATACGGTCGACTTCGCCGGCGATGGCATCACCGGTCTGCATCTCGCGATCTCGCACGACTTCGACGCGATCGTGCTCGACCTGACCTTGCCGGGCATGGACGGGCTCGAACTGTGCCGCAAGTTGCGCCAGGAAGCGCGCCGGCAGACGCCGGTACTGATGCTTACCGCGCGCGACGCGCTCGATCAGAAACTCACCGGCTTCGACTCCGGCGCCGACGACTACATGGTCAAGCCGTTTGCGCTGCAGGAACTCGAGGCGCGCCTGTCGGTGCTCGCGCGTCGCGGCAAGGGTATACAAAGTCGCATCCTGCAGGTGGCCGATCTGGCCTACAATCTCGATACGCTGATCGTCACGCGCGGCGACAAGACGATTCAGCTCAATCCGATCGGGTTGAAGCTGCTGCAGCATCTGATGGAATCGAGCCCGTCGGTGGTGACACGGCAGGAACTCGAAACGCGCGTGTGGGGCGAGGA
>VBNZ01000197.1:0-419 GCA_005877675.1 Gammaproteobacteria bacterium | reverse complement strand
TCGACAAGCCGCTGATCCAGACGCGCCACGGCATCGGTTATCGCATGGTCGATCCTGATGCGGCGGCGCAGTAGACGCCGCACAATCCTTTCGCGCAATTTCTTGAGCCTCGAAATTCGGCTACGCTGGCGCGCATGACTCAAGTGCGCTTCCGGCGGCGTCTGCGCAGCCGCATCATCATCTCGTTTGCATTATTCGGCTTTGCGCTGACGGCGCTGTTTGCCGTGGCTGCGGTGTATCTGCGTGCACGGCTTGAAGATCAGCTGATCAACAACACGCTCGAACGCGAGGTGAAGAAGTTTGTCGATTTCAAACGCGAACATCCCGAGCCGGACGCCCTGTACTTCATCCACGGCTACGATCTAGAAATCAAAGGCGCGCGCAATTTTGCCAACGTGCCGTTTGAGCGGCAGCAGTAC
>VBNZ01000196.1:10756-13603 GCA_005877675.1 Gammaproteobacteria bacterium | reverse complement strand
CGCCTGTATCGCGAAACCTACTCGAACGCGGAATTGAGTTTCGAGGAACTGACGCCGGAGTACTTCTCGAACGTCTTGCGCGAATGCGCCGGCCGCGCGCTGTGTGCGACCTACTGGGCGGGCGACAAGCTCATCGCATTCAACCTCGTGCTGCACGACGGCGAGCGCCTGATCGACAAGTTCCTCGGCATGGATTACGCCGTCGCGCGGCAATACAATTTATACTTCTACACATGGATAGAAAACGTGCGCTGGTGCATCGCGCACGGCATCAAGCTCTACCAAAGCGGCCAGGGTTTGCATCGCGAGAAACTGCGCCTCGGCAGCCGTCTTGCCGCGAACTGGTTGTGGTATCGGCACCGCAATCCGGTGCTCGACCGCATCCTCGCTTCGGTCGAGAAGCTTGCACGCCTCGACCGCCACGATGCCGATCTCGCCGCGCTCAATCCGCCCTCTGCGCCCGCGCCCGGGACGCCGCGCAGCAGCCTATGGCTGGCCTGGCTTACATTGGTCGGCTGTGAAATGCTGTGCCAGGTCGCACTCAAGTTCGCCGGACGCGCTACCGGCGAATTCGATTTCTCGCTGGCCGGCTTCGCGCGCGCACTGAGCTCGCCCTGGCTGTGGACCGCGATCGGCACCTATGTCTGCGGCTTCCTCGCGTGGATGCTGATCCTGCGCAAGTCGCGCTTATCTCAGGCGTTTCCGACCTCGGCCATCGTATTCGTCGGCGTCATGTTTTCCTCATGGCTGGTGCTGGGCGAGGCACTGACCTGGAATATGCTTGCAGGCGCAATGCTGATCACCGGCGGCATCTTGCTGCTCGGCAGCGAGTCGGACGAAGTACAATTGCCGCCACTGAATCATTGACCCCTATCGCGGAGTAAAACATGAGCGACGTGCAGGACACGGTTTTCGGCATCATCGCCAAAGAGGCAAGCATCGATCCCGCCAAGATCACCCTCGACTCGACGCTCAAGCAGTTGGAGATCCAGTCGCTCGACGCGGTACAGATCATTTTCGAGATCGAGGATCACTACAAGATCACCCTGCCCGACCGCGATCCGAACTTCGACACCGAATCGGTCAAGGGCCTGGTCGAGGCGGTCGAAAAACTCGTTGCCGCGAAAGCGGCGACCCCGGCAGCGCAAGGCTGAGCAAACGCCTTCGGCGAATTGAATAGGACGTAGCACGAGCCAGCGCCGCGTAGCGATCACCGGCATGGGCGCGATCACCACGCTCGGCCACACTGCACAGGCAACCTGGCAGGAGATGCGCGAAGGCCGCAGCGGCATCGGCCCGATCACATCGATGCCGACCGATATCCTGCTGGTCAAGATCGCGGCCGAGGTGCGCGGCTACGATCCGGCGGCACATTTCGACGTCAAGCGCCTGCCGCTGCTCGATCGCGTTTCACAGTTTGCCCTGGTCGCGGCGCGCGAAGCGATTGCGCAGTCGGGCCTGGACTTCCGTGCGGATGGTCGCGGCGCGCGCACCGCCTGCATCGTCGGCAGCGGCATCGGCGGCGAGAACACGCATACCGAGCAGTCGCGTCGCTTCTACGGCGAGAACAATCCGCGCGTGCATCCGCTCACCATCTTGCGCGTAATGGCGAACGCACCGGCTTGTCACATCGGCATCGAATTCGGCCTGACCGGCCCGGCGTTCGCGGTGGCGAGCGCCTGCGCCTCGGCCAACCACGCGATGAGCCAGGCCTTCGACATGGTGAAAAGTGGAAAAGTGGATTTCGCGGTGACCGGCGGCACCGAAGCCTGCATCACCGCGCCGACGATGAAAGCGTGGGAGGCAATGCGCGTGACCGCCGACGATACTTGCCGGCCGTTCTGCAAGCAGCGCCGCGGCATGGTGCTCGG
This sequence comes from Gammaproteobacteria bacterium, assembly GCA_005877675.1. Lineage (GTDB taxonomy): Bacteria > Pseudomonadota > Gammaproteobacteria > Xanthomonadales > Rhodanobacteraceae > Rudaea. The sequence continues at coordinate 11,732 of VBNZ01000196.1, read as the reverse complement.
CGAAGGCGCGGGCATTTTCGTGCTCGAGGAATACGAACACGCGCGCCGACGCGGCGCGACGATCCTGGCCGAATTCGCCGGCAGCGGCGCGAGTGCCGACGCGGTCGACATGGTATTCCCCGCCGTCGGCACGGTCGCACGCGCGATGCAGCTTGCACTCGACGATGCCGGACTCACGCCGGGCGACATCGACTACATCAACGCGCACGGCACCGGTACGCCGGCGAACGATCCGACCGAGACCAAGGCAATCCGCCAGGTATTCGGCACGCACGCCGACCAGCTCGCGGTGTCGTCGACCAAATCGATGCACGGTCACGCGCTCGGCGCCGCCGGCGCGATCGAACTCGTCGCTGCGCTCGGTGCGCTGCAGTACGGCGTGATTCCGCCGACCGCGAACTTCGTCGATCCCGATCCGGAATGCGACCTCGACTATGTGCCCAATAGTCCACGTGAACGCTCCGTTCGCGCCGCGCTGAGCAACTCGTTCGCATTCGGCGGGCTCAATTCGGTGATTGCGCTGAAAAAGGCGTCCTGACGCAGGAATTTTGACGGATTCGGTTGCCTGATCCGGCGTCCTCGGCTATTCTTGCGGCCCCTCCGGGAAGGCGTCCGCACCTTCCCCACAAATGTGGGCGGTTAGCTCAGCGGTAGAGCACTACCTTGACATGGTAGGGGTCACAGGTTCGATCCCTGTACCGCCCACCAATAAATCAAATACTTACACGGTTTATTGTATACATTTTACAAATACGAAAAGTCGGTCTAAAAGCCGACCCGCAGCGTGCGCTTTCCGCTGCGCTTGCGCTAAAACTTTCGCGCAACATCCCTGTTCGCGCTACTGCGAACCCGCAATAAATATATATATACAATCCTATACCCCCATGCGGACCCAGCGGTGCCGCAATTCTGCAACATTGGAGTTATGCGTCAGCGGTAAGCCCGTTGCAGATGATCCATGGCCGAATCAACGTAT
>VBNZ01000196.1:7416-10679 GCA_005877675.1 Gammaproteobacteria bacterium | reverse complement strand
GCAATGAAAAACATGGGGCATACATTACGAAAACGTCGGTGGTCTGATTTCCGTTCTCGTGTTGAGTACGATCCACAGTCCGTTTATCGGCACAAAATCCTAGGATGGGAATACATTCCAGTCCACCCCTTTGGTGATGAACCGGAAATTCTGACTCGGCTGTGCCTTAGACCAGAAGCTTGCACATCAGCAGATGCATGGTGGGGAATCGATGGAGACGCCACCTTGTTGCAGTCAACCGTCACCTCTATTTCCGTTGGAGGCTGTCGATTATCGGCCTCCAGATTTCATAACAGCCCCCTGGTTTACTTATTTGCCGTTTTCGAAGCGCCCTACGTGACGCGGCCGCTCTTCGAAGCAGCCATGGTTCAATTTGCTGAGGCTGGGTTTCCGCGAGGAAAACGATTTCAAATTCGTGCCGGCACGTCGATACAACTCCCTGATGCGTGCTTCGCTAACATTTTCGTTCCAGCGGACGCCTAACGGCGCCGCAGAACTCAGGCTCTAGCTCTCTGAATATGCACCTCGCTACCTTTCACGATGACGGCTGGGAACTCGAAGATGGCGAGTCACGGCACACCGAAGCGCCTGCAACTTTCGAGCTTCCGCCGCTTACTGAGCGACAATCTTTGAAGGCTGGGCAAATCGTGAAGCTCATTTTTCGCATTGCGCTTCGCGACGAACCGGGCCTACCCTCTGAACGCACCGAGCGCATGTGGGTGTCAGTCGGCGAGGCTCAGGGTTTTGGTTATCTCGGTACGCTTGACAATGACGCTTACTGTACGCCCGAGTTAAAAGCGGGCCTCCAGCTGTCCTTCGAGCCGCGTCATGTCATCCAAATATGGCGCGAGAGCTAACTCGGCGGACCGCTGCCATAATCAATGGGGTCAGCCTCGATTGATTTGCATCAAAATATACAATGCGACATTTTCCCGAAGCCTGCCTTGCGCGGGCTTCGCTGCTTTGCGGGTCAGCCGACGAGCGTTGCGAGCGCCGCTTTGACTTGAGCTTGATCGCGAAAATGGGGACGGAGGTAATTAAATCGCCTAACCACCTCTGAAATCGCGAAACGACAATTCGATCTGCATGCGTCGCGCGCGCAACGCGACGAGTTGAGCGGGCAGCAGTCGGCCAGAGCCGGCGAGGCCAGCATGATCCAATCCCTCTAAGCTATCGCGACGTTTTCCCGCGCTGCGTGCCGTCTCCCGTGCGCCTTGGCCGTTTGCAAGGCGTCGGCCGCCCTGTTCCGGGGCGTGATTCTTTTTTCCCGCAGTTTGCGTCTATCCGGCCACCCCTTGCCTGGAGACGTCGATGAACCGTGTGATCGCTGCGCGCGCAGCTCCCCTGGAACGCTTGCGGCCCGCCCTGCTGCGCCATCGCTGGCTGGGATTCGTGTTCGCCCTGGCGACACTGCCGGCTGCGGCCAACATCTTCAATGTCGACAGCACGGGCGACGGCGACCAGGTGGTCGGCAACACCACGACGTGTTCGGAAACCGGCAACACGAGCCATTGCAGCCTGCGCGCGGCCATTTCGCTCGGCAACAATATCACCGGGCCGCACATCATCAATATCAATGTGCCGGCGATCACCGTCGTCAACGGCGCGATGAGCCAGATGCGCGCGCAGTACGTGCTCAACGGCAATGCTGCAACGATCAGCGGCGGCGGTCACGGCTGCCTGAGCCTGACCGATTCTGGCACCGAAGATCCGGTGAACAACATCCACAACGGCAACGGCGCGAACGGCTCGACCGTCACCAATCTGTCGATCGGCGGCTGCAGCGGCGACGGCATCAGCGCGAACGGACACGGGCTGACGATTTCCAACAACCGCATCGGCGTGAATTTCCTCGGCGTGCTCGCGACGCCGAACACCGGCCACGGCATTTCATTGTCGGCCTCGGCCGCGTACCAGAGCCAGTTCATCGACGTCGCCGGCCTGCAGACACTCTACAGCGCGCTGCCGGCGCAGCCGGTCGACTCCTCGCAGATCAACAGCTTCTCGGTCAACATCGCCACTGCGCTGCAGAATCTAAATCCGAACAAGATCAGCGGCAATACGATCTCGGGCAACCAGCTCAACGGCATCGAGATCTTCAGCGAAAACCTCGCTGCGACGATCATCTCGGGCAATTTCATCGGCACCGATATCACCGGCAACATCGCGATCCCGAACGGCGGCAATGGTGTGCATCTGACCGGTGACACTTTCGCCAATCTGATCGGCCCCGGCAACGTGATCAGCGGCAATACGCAGAATGGCATCCAGGTGGATGCCGGCGCGGTGTACCTGCCGAATTTCATCATGGGCAACCGTATCGGCCTCGCCAGCGCGGTCGGCAACCACGTCGGCAATGGCGGCAGCGGTATCGTCATCGCTACCAAGCCCGACACGAGCGCGGGGCACTTCAATCCGAGCGGCACGGCATTGATCGTCGGCCCTGCCAATGTGATCAGCGACAACCAGGGCGCGAACAACAACGCGTTCCCCGATCAGCTCGGCACCAACGCGGGCGTGCTGATAACCGGATCGAGCACGGGCATCAAGGTGCTCGGCAACACGATCGGTCTGGCCGAGTTTCCCGCCGGTACGCCGAGCAATTCCACCGCTTACGGCAACAAGGGCGACGGCATCATCATTACCACGTCGGGCAACAAGATCGGCGGCAGCGCGGCGACCGATGGCAATATCGTCGCAGCCAACGCGCGCCATGGCATCGTCGTCAGCGGCAGCGCCACGACGAGCAATAGCATTCTCGGCAATTCGATCGGCGTGTCGCCGGCGTTCTCGGGCACCCTCACGCTCGGCAACGGCGTCGACGGCGTGCACATCGATGCGGCGAGCTCGACCACGCTCGGCGGCGCCGGGGCGACCGACTTCAACACGATCGCCGCCAATGGCCGCAACGGCGTCAAGATCCGCAACGGCGGCAGCGGCAACGGCTGGAGCAACATGTCGCAGCGCAACCGCATTTATCACAACGCAACCGCGACGGCCGGTATCGGGCTCGACCTCGACTACGCCGAGAATGCGATCAATCCGCTGCACGGCGAGTTCCCGACCAATTACGCCAACCTCGATCAGGCGCAACCGTCGATCTGCAGCGGCCCAGCCGACACCGGCGCGTGCAGCGGTTCGACCGCGCCGTCGTCGAGCGCCGGTTCGACCACGCTGCAATGGACGCTCGCCACGCACGGTCCGGCGGATTTCCGCTTGGAGTTCTTCCAGATCAACGCGGTCGACGACAACAGCGCGACGAG
>VBNZ01000196.1:5426-7300 GCA_005877675.1 Gammaproteobacteria bacterium | reverse complement strand
CGATCAGCCGGGCGGCGGCAGCGATTGGAAGTCCAATCTCACCTGCTTCATCGGTGATCTCGGCGTGATTCTCTCGTCGTGTAACGTCAATAACTCGTCGGAATTTTCCAACGTCGCGACAATCCCAGCGTCCTCACCGACCGTCACGACGCTGGCCGCTAGCAATATCACGACAACGACCGCCACGCTCAACGGCACCGTCAGCGACAACGGAGCGGCAACCGCGATCAGCTTCGAGTACGGTCCCGATACGAGCTACGGCACGCTGGCCACCGCGGTTCCCGCGTCTCTGGCTGCCGGCGCGGGCAATACTGCGATCAGCGGGCCCATCAGCGGCCTGACCTGCGGCTCGACTTATCACTTCCGCATCAAGGCAAGCAACGGCATCGGCGGCGGCGTATTCGGCGGCGACCTGACGTTCACCGCGGCACCATGCGCGCCCGCTCTTCCCAGCGCAACTACTACCGCCGCCGATGCGATTACCGCGACGAGCGCGACCCTCCACGGCATCGTCAGCGCGAACGGCGCAACGACGACCGTGAAGTTCGCCTACGGCTTGACTAATCTCTACGGCACCAACACCGCTATTCCGCAAAGCCCTATTTCGAGCGGCTCGAACAATTTGGCGGTCTCGCTGACCATCACTGGCCTGACCTGCAACACCACCTATCATTTTGCCGTCACAGCGGGCAACAGCCAGGGCGGCGTAGTCGGCAACGACCTCACCCTCACCACGGCGATCTGTGCGGCTGTCGCGCCGACCGTCGCGAGCAATGCGGCGAGCGGCATCACCTCGACCACTGCCGTGCTCAATGGCACGGTCAGCGCGAATGGCGCAGTCACCGCTGTGACCTTCGACTTCGGCACGACGGCCGCCTACGGCGCGCTCGGCAGCCCCGCCACCGCGACGCAGAGCCCGCTCACCAGCGGCGCCAGCAACGCGCCGGTATCGGTCACGGTCTCTGGCCTCACCTGCAACACGCTGTATCACTTCCGCGCAAATGCAAACAACGGCGTCGGCGGCACGATCAACGGCGGCGATCTCATGTTCACGACCGGCGCCTGCGCCGCGATCGCACCGACGGTGACCACGCTCGCGGCGACCTTAGTCACCACGACGACGGCGACCTTGAACGGCACGGTCAGCGCGAACGGGGCAATCGCGACGGTCACGTTTGACTATGGCCCGACCGCGGCCTATGGCAGCAACGTGGCGGCGGCACAGAGTCCGCTCGCTGCGAACGCGAGCAATGCGCCCGTCACGTATGCATTGATCGGACTTACCTGCGGACAGACCTATCACTTCCGCGTCAATGCGAACAATGGTGTCGGCGGCACGATCAACGGCGGTGACCTGACCTTCGCCACCGCAGCCTGCGCCGCGACGCCGCCAACCGCAACGACCAGCGCAGCGACATCGATCACCACCACGTCCGCACTGTTGAACGGCACCGTCACCGCCAATGGCGCAAGCACGACTGTGACGTTCAACTACGGCCCGACCGCGGCTTACGGCAGTTCGATCAACGCCACGCAGAGCCCACTGTCGAGCGGATCGAGCAACGCGCCGGTGTCGGCTGCGTTGTCCGGTTTGACCTGCAATACGCTGTATCACTTCCGCGTCACGGCCAACAATGGCGTCGGCGGCACGGTGAACGGCAGCGATCTGACCTTCACTACCAGCGCCTGCCCGGGCGTGCCGCCGACCGCGACCACGACCGCCGCGACGTCGATCACCGCAACGGGTGCGACCGTGAATGGCACGGTTACCGCGAATGGCGCATCGACGACGGTCAATTTCGACTACGGCCTGACCGCGGCCTATGGCTCGAACGTGGCCGCCGCGCAGAGCCCGCTCGCCGCCGGCGCGACCA
>VBNZ01000196.1:471-5266 GCA_005877675.1 Gammaproteobacteria bacterium | reverse complement strand
CAGCGCGATCTTGAATGGCACGGTCAGCGCGAATGGCGCGACGACAACGGTGATGTTCGAGTACGGCACCACGGCGGCGTACGGCAGCTCGCTCGCGGCGACGCAGAGTCCGCTCGGCAGCGCGGCCAGCAACGCCGCCGTATCCGTCAATGCAACGGGTCTCGCCTGCGGCACGCTGTATCACTTCCGCGTCGACGCGAACAACGGTGTCGGCGGCACGATCCATGGCGCCGACCAGACCTTCACGACGACGGCCTGCCCGGTGATCAAGAACTTCAGCGGTCCGACCTTTACCGGCACCGGCACGGCGAGCGCCGTATTGTCCGGCGGCGGAGCCAGCTGCTCGCTCGTCGCGCCGGCCTTCGTCGGCCCACCGGTCGCAGCGCCGCCTGGCGTGTCCTTCCCCGACGGCCTGTTCTCGTTCAGCGCAACCGGCTGCAGCGGCACGATCACGCTGACGGTGACCTTCCCCACCGCTTTCGTCCCGAGCGAGCAGTACTGGAAATACGGTCCGACACCGGGCAATGCCGCACCGCACTGGTACACGCTGACCGCGGCGAACAACAACGTCAGTCTCTCCGGCAACGTCGCGACCTTCACGATCGCAGACGGCAACTTTGGCGACGACGATCTCGCAATCAACGGCACAATCGTCGATCAGGGCGGCCCCGGCGTGAGCGCGCCACCCGTGCCAGCCGCACCGGCGCCAGCCTTGAATCTATGGGGATTGTTGGCTCTCGTTGCACTGCTGACCGCGCTCGCAGGCGTGGACACCCGTCATCGCGCACGCAGTGCCCGCTGATCCGGCGCATACACAAGCAAGCAGCCCTGGAGCGCAAGGATGCGCCACCCTTCCACGCGGGACAGCCGGAACGCCGCAACATGCGGCGTTCCGCAGCGCATAGCTTCCTAGCTCAGTAACGCTTGTGCGCGGATACGGTGCAGCTCGTCGCGCACGCGCGCGGCTTCCTCGAACTGCAAATCCTGCGCGTGCTTGTACATCTGCGCTTCGAGTTTCTTGAGCTTGGCCGCGAGCTGCTCGGGCGATAGCGCGGCGTAGTCGATGCCCGGTTCGGCGATCGCAAATCCGCGCGACTTGCCGCGCGCACCGCCACTGCGTTCGGCCTGGGCATCGGCGCGTGCGCCTTCCATGATGTCCATGACCTTGCGCACGATCGACGTCGGCGTGATGCCGTGCTCGAGGTTGTATTCGATCTGCTTCTGCCGACGCCGATCGGTCTCGTCGATCGCGCGCTTCATTGAATCGGTCATGCGATCGGCGTAGAGAATCGCTTTACCGCGCAGATTGCGCGCGACGCGGCCGATGGTCTGGATCAGCGATCCGGTCGAACGCAAAAATCCTTCCTTGTCCGCATCGAGGATTGCGACCAGCGACACCTCGGGCATGTCCAGACCTTCGCGCAGGAGATTGATGCCGACTAGCACATCGAACTTGCCCAGGCGCAGATCGCGCAGGATTTCCACGCGCTCGACCGTCTCGATATCCGAGTGCAGGTAGCGCACGCGCACACCGTGTTCCTCGAGATAGTCAGTGAGATTCTCGGCCATGCGTTTGGTCAGGGTGGTCACGAGCACGCGATCGCCGAGCTTGACGCGCTCGTGGATTTCGCCGAGCAGATCGTCGACCTGCGTGCGCACCGGCCGTATCTCGACTTGCGGATCGATTAGGCCGGTCGGACGCACGACGAGTTCGACGATATTGTCGCGCGCGTGCTCCATCTCGTAGCGCGACGGTGTCGCCGAAACGAAGATCGTGCGCGGCTCGCGCGCCTCCCACTCCTCGAACTTGAGCGGCCGGTTGTCGAGCGCGGACGGCAGGCGGAACCCGAATTCGACCAGCGTTTCCTTGCGCGAGCGATCGCCCTTGTACATCGCGCCGAGCTGCGGAATCGTCACATGCGATTCGTCGACGACCAGTAGCGCGTCGGCCGGCAGATAGTCGAACAAGGTCGGCGGCGGCTCGCCCGGTTTGCGTCCAGTCAGATGGCGCGAATAGTTTTCGATGCCCTGGCAGTAGCCGATCTCGGCCATCATCTCGATATCGTACTGCGTGCGCTGCTGCAGGCGCTGCGCCTCGACCAGTTTGTTCGCCTTGTACAGCTGATCGAGCCGCTCGCGCAGCTCGGCCTTGATCGTCTCGACCGCATCGAGCACCGTGCGCCGCGGGGTGACGTAATGCGTGCTCGGATAGATCACGAAGCGCGGCACCTTGCGCAGCACGGCGCCGGTGAGCGGATCGAACACGGCGATATTCTCGATCTCACCGTCGAACAGCTCGACGCGCACCGCATCGGTTTCGTTCTCGGCCGGAAAGATGTCGATCACATCGCCGCGCACCCGGAACGAGCCGCGATGCAATTCGAAATCGCCGCGTTCGTATTGCAGTTCGGTCAGATGCCGGATCAGCTCGCGCTGATCGACACGTTCACCACGAACGAGGATCAGGCGCATGGACAGATAGTCCTCGGGATCGCCGAGGCCATAGATCGCCGACACCGTGCCGACGATCAGCGCATCGCGCCGCGACAGCAGCGCCTTTGCTCGTTGATGCTCGAATCTTTCTCGATGTAGGTGTCGCTCGCAACGACATAGGCTTCGGGCTGGTAGTAGTCGTAGTAGCTGACGAAATATTCGACCGCGTTGTGCGGGAAGAACTCCTTGAACTCGCCGTAGAGCTGCGCTGCGAGTGTCTTGTTCGGCGCGAGCACGAGCGTCGGGCGCTGGATAGCCTGCACCACATTCGCGATCGTGAAGGTCTTGCCCGACCCGGTCACGCCGAGCAGCGTCTGATGCGCAAGCCCCGCCTCGAAGCCCTTGATGAGGCGACGGATCGCATCGGGCTGGTCACCGGCAGGCTGAAACGGCGAAACGAGTTCGAAACGCTCGGACATCGGGAGTAAATGCGCGGAAGGACCTGTGATTATAGCGCCGCGTGGATTCGCGCCTCGTTGCGCGACACGCGCTGCTGACAGCGTGCAGTCAGCATGCCGGATATCGATCGCTGCCCGCTGTGCCGGTCAGCGTTTCCAACTCGCTGGATTCGGCGTATGTTCCATATTGCCTGCACATTCGCGCGCAAAGATTCGCACCAGGTACCAGCTAGGGGGAATCATCATGCTCTCGACCATACTGATCGTCGCCGCGATTATTGGCCTGCCGCTGCTTCCAATCTTGCGTCATCGCGCGGCACGCCAGACCGAAGGCTCTGTCCGCACCGCGCCGCAGCCGGCCATGCATCCCGCCCGCGCACCGCGCAACACCGCATATCTGCTGGTGTTGCGTACCGATGCCGGCGGTTGCTCCTGCGAAACCGCGCGACACTTCGCCGGCAAAACCTTTGATCGCGCCACGGCCCCAAAGCTGCCGCTCGCCGGCTGCTCAAGCACCGACTGCCGTTGTCGCTTCGAAGCGATCGCCGACCGCCGGCGCAGACCGCGCCGCGAAGCGTCCGATCGCCGCGGCCTGATCCGCTTCTCGACCAAAAGCGATCGACGCATCTGCGCCGATCGGCGCAGACCGAACGCCGTTTGGCAATCGCACAGCCTGTAGTCGGTCGCTCAATTCGGAATTGGCGCCACATCGATAACGGCGTAGGCTTGCGCTCCCCATCCGAGCGCAAGCCTTCATGTCCGAACCGACCGCCGACAACGCGGAGCGTGAAATCTATTCTCCGAGCGAATTGACGCGCCTGGCGCGCGATCTGCTCGAGGATACGTTCCCGTTGATCTGGGTCGAGGGCGAGATTTCGAATTTCTTGCGCGCAAGCTCGGGACATCTGTACTTCTCGCTCAAGGACGCGCAGGCGCAGATTCGCTGCGCGATGTTCAAGCCGCGCAGCACCTGGCTACGCTTCAAGCCGGCCGATGGCATGCGCGTACGCGCGCGCGTACGCGTGACCCTGTACGAGGCGCGCGGCGAGTTTCAGCTGGTCGTCGAGCACCTGGAAGAAGCCGGCGAAGGCGCGCTGCTGCGCGCGTTCGAGGAGCTGAAGCAGCGCCTCGCCACCGAAGGCCTGTTCGATGTAACAAAGAAGCGCGCGCTGCCGCCGCAGCCACGGCGCATCGGCGTGATCACCTCGGCGAGCGGCGCTGCGGTACGCGATGTGCTCAGCGTGCTGGCGCGGCGTTTCCCGCTTGTGCAGGTCGAGGTGCTGCCGGTGCCGGTGCAGGGCCGCGAGGCGCCCCCTGCGATTATCGCGATGCTGAACGCAGCATCGAGAGCACAACGCCATGACGTATTGCTTCTCACGCGCGGCGGCGGCTCGCTCGAAGATCTTTGGGCCTTCAACGACGAGGGCATCGCGCGCGCGATCCGCGCGAGTGCGATTCCGGTCGTCAGCGCGATCGGTCATGAAGTCGATTTCACGATCGCCGACTTCGCCGCCGATCTGCGCGCACCGACGCCGTCGGCTGCAGCCGAATTACTCGTACCCGATGCCAGCGCGATCGCGCGCACATTGCGTCGCGAACACACTGTGCTCACGCAACTGATGCAGCGCCGCTTGCACAACGTGGCGCAGCGCATCGATCACGCCTATGCGCGCCTGCGCGCGCAACACCCGCGCGTGCGCCTGCACGCGGGCGGCGAGCGTCTCGCGTATCTGCGCGCGCGGCTTGCCGCACAACATCCGCAAGCTCGCTTGAGGTTGCGCAGCGAGCATCTGCACCGCTTGCGCCAGCGTGCGCACGCGGTTCTGTCCGCACGCATGCTGGCGCGTGCCTCGCAGCTGCGCGAACTCGCACGCGCCTTGCACGCCGTCAGTCCTCTTGCGACC
>VBNZ01000196.1:0-465 GCA_005877675.1 Gammaproteobacteria bacterium | reverse complement strand
GCGATGGCCACCACGTCGTGCGCAGCGCCGCACAGGCGCGCGCGATCGAACGCTTCAGCGTGCGCTTCGCCGACGGAGAGGCACCGCTGCGCCGCGACGATTGACGCCGCCAGGGCGCGCGCCGACAATCGAACTCCCTCCTCGCAGGAGCGACACGATGAAAGCCTCCGAGCTGTTCGTGCAGGCACTCGAAGCCGAGAACGTCAAATACGTGTTCGGCATTCCCGGAGAGGAGAATCTCGATCTGCTCGAAGCGCTGCGCACCTCGTCGATCAAGCTGATCCTCACCCGCCATGAGCAGGGCGCGGGCTTCATGGCAGCGACGTATGGACGTCTCACCGGCAAGGCCGGCGTGTGCCTGGCGACGCTCGGCCCTGGCGCGACGAACTTCGTCACCGCAGCCGCGTACGCGCAGCTCGGCGGCATGCCGATGCTGATGATCACCGGGCAGAAGCCGATCAAGGT
>VBNZ01000205.1:3411-3961 GCA_005877675.1 Gammaproteobacteria bacterium | reverse complement strand
GCATGAAGTACGTCGTGTTCACGACCAAGCATCACGACGGTTTTTCGATGTTCGATACGCGGCAGACCGATTACCGCATCACCGCGCCCGAAGTGCCGTTCCACTCGAATCCGCGCGCGAACGTCGCCAAGGAAGTGTTCGCTGCGTTCCGCGCGCAGGGCTTCGCCGCCGGTGCGTATTTCTCCAAACCCGACTGGCATCACCCCGACTACTGGGCGCCGGAGTGGGCAACGCCCGACCGCAACGTCAATTACGACACGCGCAAGTATCCGCAGCGCTGGCAACGCTTCGTCGACTTCACGCATCGACAGATCGGCGAGCTAACCTCGCAATACGGTCCGCTCGATATTCTCTGGCTCGATGGCGGCTGGGTCGATTCGGCGCCGCACCCGCATGCGCTGCCCGGCAGTGGTGAAGTGCCGTGGCCGCAGGACATCGACATGCCCGGCCTCGCCGCGCTCGCGCGCAAGAACCAGCCGGGACTCATCATCGTCAATCGTGCGGTCGGCGGACGTTATGAGAATTACCGCACGCCCGAGCAGGAAATCCC
>VBNZ01000205.1:0-3274 GCA_005877675.1 Gammaproteobacteria bacterium | reverse complement strand
GCTGCCGGCGACGGCCGTTGCGCGCCTCGGAGAGGTCGGCGCTTGGATGAAGATCAACGGCAGTGCGATTTACGCAAGCCGCGCAATCGCGCCATATCGCGACGGCAAGCTGCGCTACACCGCGCTCAAGGACGGCAGCGTCAATGCGATCTACCTCGTCGACGAAAAGGAAACGCTGCCGCAGCAGATCGCGCTGCATGGCATCGCACCGGCTGCGGGCGCGCACCTACGTGTCCTGGGTGACGACGGCACGCTTGTGTGGCGGCGCGATGCGCAGGGCGCGATGATCGAATTGCCGGCAACGTTGCGTGAAAAGCTGTCGGGGCAGTACGCCTTCACGATACGCATCTCCGCAATCGCACGTTGAAGCGATGACAATTTCACGACGCGAATTTCTCGCAACGGCAGCAGCGGCCATCGCCTCCAGCGCGCTACCGACCGCGGCATCTGCCACGATATCCACGCGACCACGGCCGACGCCGCAGCAGCTCGCTTGGCAACGTGACGAACTCGCGCTGTTCGTGCACTTCGGCGTCAACACGTTTACCGATCGCGAATGGGGTGACGGCACGGAAAATCCGGCGATCTTCAACCCGACCGAGCTCGACCCGCGGCAATGGGCGCGCGCCGCGCGCGCAGCCGGCGCACGCGCGCTGATCCTCACCGCCAAGCATCATGATGGTTTCTGCCTGTGGCCGAGCGCGGTGACGCAGCACTCGGTCGCAGCCAGCCCGTGGCGCGGCGGCCACGGCGATGTGGTACGCGAATTCACCGACGCCTGCCGTGCCGAAGGTTTGCGCGCGGGCCTGTATCTGTCGCCGTGGGATCGCAACGCGCGCGTCTATGGCGACTCGCCGCGCTACAACGATTTCTACTGCGCACAGCTGACTGAGCTGCTGACGCGCTATGGCGCGCTTAACGAGATGTGGTTCGACGGCGCCAACGGCGAAGGCCCGAACGGGCGGCGCCAGGTCTACGACTGGCCACGCATCCATGCGCTCGTGCGCCGGCTGCAGCCCGCTGCCGTGATGTTTTCCGATGCCGGCCCCGACGTGCGCTGGTGCGGCAACGAGGACGGCGTCGCCGGCGATCCGAACTGGTCGACGATCGATCCGGACTCCGTGCCCTATCCTGGCGCGAGCGGCGCCGGGGTAATCGCAGCATTGCAGCATGGCCATCCGGCCGGCACGGTGTGGCAGCCGGCCGAATGCGACGTATCGATACGCCCAGGCTGGTTTCACCATGCCGCCGAGGATGCGCAAGTCAAATCGGTTGCGGCATTGACCGAGCTCTGGTTCAGTTCGGTCGGGCGCAACGCCAAGCTGCTGCTCAATGTGCCGCCCACGCGCAACGGCTTGATGCACGCGACCGACGTCGCGCGACTGAGCGCATGGCAAACCGCGCGCAATGATATCTTCGCCGAAGATTTTGCTGCCGGCAAACGCGTGAACTGGCGCAGCACCGGCGTGCACAGCGCCGTCGGTGAGATCGATCTCGGTCGCAGCGTCAGCGCCGGTCTCGTGCGCCTCGAAGAAGACATCGCACACGGTCAGCGCATTGCGCGTTACGCGGTGTATGGCGCGACCGACACTGGCTGGCACGAACTGACGCGCGGCACCACGATCGGCTATCGCAAGCTCGATCGCATCGGCGCGACACCGCTGCACAAATTGCGTGTGGTCATCGAAGACGCGCTCGATGCGCGGCGCCCGCTGCGCATCGGCATCTATCGCGGCCTGCCTCTGTCGGAGAAGGCATGAACTACATTTTACTGGCGATACTTCTCGCCCTGATCCCACTGACACCGGCGCGCGCACTGCCGCTGGCAGCGCCGTCGACACGCAGCTTCGGCGTTCAAGGCGATCACTTCGCACTCGACGGCAAGCCGTTCGTGATTCGCGCGGGTGAATTGCATTACGCGCGGGTACCGCACGAGCACTGGCGCGCGCGCCTGCGCATGGCGCGCGCGATGGGACTCAACGCGATCACCACCTATGTGTTCTGGAACCTGCACGAACCGCAGCCGGGTCACTGGGATTTCAGCGGTGACCTCGATATTGCCGCGTTCGTGCGCATGGCGCAGGAAGAAGGCCTGTATGTGATCCTGCGACCGGGTCCGTATGTTTGCGCGGAAGTGGATTTCGGCGGCTTTCCGGGCTGGCTATTGAAGACGCCAGGCTTGCGTGTGCGCAGTCTCGATCCGCGCTACATGCAAGCCGCTGGCGAATATCTCAAACAGATCGGCGCGCAGCTGGCACCGCTGACGATCGCGCACGGCGGGCCGATCATCCTTGTGCAAATCGAGAACGAATACGGTTCGTTCGGCAACGATCATGATTATGTCGCCGCGGTGCGCCAGCAACTGATCGAGGCGGGCTTCGATGCGCAGTTCTATCACGCCGACGGCGCCGAGCGGCGCTTGCAGGACGGGGGCGCGCTGCCCGGCCTGCCCGCGGTGATGAACTTCAACGGCACGCCCAAGGATGCGGCCAGCGCGTTTGCGTTTTTCGCAAAATATCATCCAGGTGCGCCGCGCATGGTCGGCGAATACTGGGCCGGCTGGTTCGACCACTGGGGCGAGCGGCATCACACCAGTGACGTGGACAACGACGCGGCGTTTGTCGACTGGCTGCTCACGCGCGATATCTCGTTCAACCTGTATATGTTCGAAGGCGGCACGAGCTTCGGCTATCTCGCCGGCGCAAATTACGACAGCAAGACGCCCTATCAAGCCGACACGACCAGCTACGACTACGATGCGCCGCTCGACGAGGCGGGGCGCGTCACGCCGAAATTCCATGCGCTGCGCGCGGTGATCGCGAAACATCTGCTTCCGGGCGAAACGCTGCCGGAGATTCCACCGAGTCCGCAAACGCTCGCGATCCCGCGCTTCGAACTAACGCAATCCGTTCGCATGCGCGACGCGCTGACCGCGCTGGGAAAACCGATAGAGAGCGAATACCCGCTGTCGATGGAGGATCTCGGCCAGGATTTCGGCTATGTGCTGTATCGCCATCGCGTGGTTGCCGACACGTCCGGCATGCTCGATATCGGCGAAGCGCGCGATTACGCGATCGCCTTGGTCGACGGCACGGTGCGGGCAACACTGTACCGCGGCGCCAATGAGCACGCCGTGTCGTCGCTTGCGCTGCGCGGCGGGCAGACGCTCGACCTGCTGATCGAAAACATGGGCCGCATCGGCTTCGGCGCAAAGCTCGTCGACGAGCGCAAGGGACTTACGCAAGGCGTGACGCTCGGCGGGCAGGAATTGGCC
>VBNZ01000204.1:9045-9539 GCA_005877675.1 Gammaproteobacteria bacterium | reverse complement strand
ATCGTCGCACGCTCGGCGTAGGCGCCGAACAAGCCGCGCGAGCGCATGTAGTGTGCAAAGCGCGTGAGGCCTGGCGGCAACCACACAGCATTCGCTTCGAGTAACGCGAGCGTGTCGGCAGACAACTCAGCTAGTGATTCATCGGCGTACTGACTCCAAAAGCGGGCGAGCGCGTGATCGAAATACACATCGGTCAGGATGCCCGCAAAACGCCGCCACGGTGGCTCGAACAACCGCTTTGCCTCCATCACGACAAGATGGCTATCCGTATAGACGTCTATTTTTCGATGCAATAGCACGCCAGCGCGTACCAGCGGCGGCCAGGCCGGGTCGGGCGCGCCATGCCAGAAGTCGCCGAGCATTGCGCCGAGGCGCGCATTGGGGTTCGTCCCGGACAACAGCACGTGGGCCAAATGATTCATGCCGCGATGATGCCGCGTTTTTCGCTATGATGCGCGGCGCATGACTGCTGCTGCACCCGACATCTTTCCCGC
>VBNZ01000204.1:3571-8974 GCA_005877675.1 Gammaproteobacteria bacterium | reverse complement strand
TGACAAACAAGGTCGTGACGACGCTCGAACGCGCATTGCACGAACTCGGGCTTGCCACACTACGTTTTAATTTCCGCGGCGTCGGCGCATCGGCCGGGACCTACGACCATGGCAATGGCGAGACCGACGATGCGCTCGCGATCGCGGCCTGGCTTGCGCGCGTGCGCCCGCGCGATGCGCTCTGGCTCGCCGGATTTTCGTTCGGTAGCTATGTCGCGTTGCGCGCCGCCGAGCAGCTGCCGGTCAAGCAGCTGATCATGGTCGCGCCGGCGGTGACCTTGCGCAATTTCGCCGCATTGCGCGCGCCCGACTGCCCCTGGCTCGTGATTCAGGGCGAGGCCGACGAAGTCGTCGATCCAGCCGCGGTGTACGCCTACGTGGCGATCCACGACCCGGCGCCAACGCTCGTGCGCCTGCCCGAGGCCGGGCATTTCTTCCACCGCCGCCTGATCGAACTGCGAGCGATCGTGCAGGACCAGGTGCGTGACAATTTGCCGCCGCGGCGATGTCAGCGCGCTCACGCCGAGCGAACGCTATACGCAAGGTGTGGCCGCGAAAAGCTGGGACGACGATCCGGCGCAGCGCGCAGCGCTCGCGCATCTCGATCGTATCCGCGCCGAACTGATCGCGGCGGAGAACTCGCGCTGGTGGCAGCGTCTGCGTGCGACGCCGCCGACGCAAGGCTTGTACCTTTACGGCGCGGTCGGCCGCGGCAAGACGTTTCTGGTCGACCTGTTCTTCGAATCGCTGCCGTTCGAATCGAAGTTGCGCCTGCACTTCCATCGTTTCATGGGCCGCGTGCACGCCGAGTTGAACAAACTCAAGGGCCATGAGGATCCGCTCGTCGCGGTTGCTGCGCATTTCGCCGCGCAAGCGCGCGTGTTCTGCCTCGACGAGTTTTTCGTCAGCGATATCGGCGATGCGATGATCCTCGGCAACCTCTTGAAACATCTGTTCGCACGTGGCGTCACGCTGGTTACGACGTCGAACATCGAGCCGAAGAATTTATACAAGGACGGCCTGCAACGTGCGCGTTTTCTGCCGGCGATCGAGCTCATCGAGCAGAACTGCGAAATTCTCGAACTCGTCTCGGCACAGGATTACCGCCTGCGCGCGCTGACCTATGCCGGCGTCTACTTCACGCCGCTCGGTATCGCGGCCGAGCAGGCTTTGGCCGAATGTTTCGCACGCGTCGCGCCGGGTCTGTTGCGCACGGAGCCGATGATCGAGATCAATGGCCGCCCGATCGAGGTGAAGCGTCGCGCCGATGGCATCATCTGGTTTGAATTCGCCGCGGTCTGCGAAGGGCCGCGCGCGGTCGCCGACTACATCGAGCTGGGGCAAAGTTTTAACACCGTTCTCATCTCGAGCGTGCCACAGTTCAGTGACGCGAGTGCGCACGAGGATGCCGCGCGGCGCTTTGTGCATCTCGTCGATGAATTCTACGATCACGGCGTCAATCTGGTGCTGTCCGCCGCCGCGCCGCCGCACGAGCTTTACCACGGGCGCCGGCTGACACTGGAATTTGCACGCACCGAGAGCCGCCTGATCGAGATGCAGAGCGCGGAATACCTCGCCTGCGAGCACCGCCATTGAGCGGGTGGATCCGGCCCATGACTTTTGTCGCATTTGGGTAGATATACCGAATGGTTTAGTATTTGCGGATCCGAGCCCATGTAAACGTTGTCACGTTGGCGAAAGCCGCGGGCACGTCATGGAATAACAACATAAAGCCAGAGGTTGCTTATGCGGACCGGATTTCTTCCCAAGGTAAACCCTCGTCATACGCTGCTGGCGATCGCCGTTGCGCTCGCCATCGCCGCGTGCGGCAAAGGCGCACCCCAGCAACAGCAGATGCCGCCGCCCGAAGTCGGCGTGATCACGGCCAAGGCGCAGAGCGTGCCGCTGACGCAGGACCTGGTCGGCCGCGCCTCCGCCACGCGCAGCGCCGACGTGCGCGCGCGCGTTGCCGGCGTGCTGCAGAGACGAGCCTACATCGAAGGCAGTGACGTCAAGGAAGGCCAGCTTTTGTTCGAAATCGATCCCGCGCCTTTGCGCGCGGCCTATAACGCACAGTCGGCGAATCTTGCTGCGGCGCAGGCGACATACGCGAATGCCCATGCCGCGGCTCGATTGCCGGCAAGGGCCTGCTCTCCAAGACCGATCTCGACAACGCGCAGGCGGCCGAGCGCACCAGCGCAGCGGCCGTACAGCAGGCCAAGGCTGGCGTCGAAGCGGCCAAGATCAATCTCGACTATACGCGCGTGACCGCGCCGATCTCCGGGCGTTCGAGCCAGCAGCGCGCGACCGAAGGCGCGCTCGTCGGCCAGGGCACGGCGACGCTGCTGACGACGGTTGAGCAGATCGATCCGATCTATGTCAATTTCAGCCAGGCGGTGGACGACATGGACAAGGTGCGCAGCGCCGCTGCCGCCGGCGCAGTGCGTCTGGCCGAGCAGGGCAAGGCCAAGGTCGAAGTACTGCGTGGCGACGGCACGCCGAGCGGCGTCGCCGGCACGCTCGATTTTTCCGATACCGCGGTCGACGCGTCGACCGGTGCCGTCAGTCTGCGCGCGACTGTGCCAAATCCCGATCACGCGCTGTTGCCGGGCCAGTACGTCAGCGTGCGCGTCACGCTCGGTGAATTGACGCACGCATGGCCGATCAATCAGCAGGCCGTGCAGCGCGATGCCAACGGCGCCTTCGTTATGGTCGTCGGCAGCGATGGCAACGTGGCGCAGAAGCGCATCAAGGCCGACAACACACGCGGCGATGCGTGGATCGTCACCGATGGTCTCGCCGATGGCGATCAGGTCATTGCCGCAGGCCTGATGAAGGTACGTCCGGGTGCGCCGGCAAAGGCGACGCCATGGCAACCCGGCGCGGCGCCGTCGCAGCAAGGCGCGACGCAAGGCGCGGCGCAGGCTGCGCCCGGGCAGGGCAAGCCGCAGAGCGCTGCGCAGCAGCCGCAGCAAGGTGACAAACATTGATGAGTGAGCGGCGGATCGCGAGCTGGGAGCGGTTAAAGCAGTAGTACCGCGCTCTCTCTATTCCGCTCGCCGCTCACCGCTGACCCGCTCACAGGATCACGCATATGTTCTCCAATTTCTTCATCGAACGGCCGATCTTCGCCTGGGTCCTCGCACTGCTGATCATGCTCGGCGGCGTGCTCGCGATCTCGACGCTCGGCATCGAGTCGTATCCGCCGATCGCGCCGCCACAGGTCGCGGTCAGTGCGACCTATCCGGGTGCCGACGCGGAAACGGTCGAACACACGGTGACGCAGGTGGTCGAGCAGCAGCTCGCCGGCATCGATCATCTGATGTATTTCTCCTCGACCTCGAACGCGAATGGCACGGCGAATATCACGCTGACCTTCGAGCCGGGCACCAATCCCGACATCGCCCAGGTGCAGACGCAGAACAAGGTCACGCTCGCCGCGCCGCGTCTGCCGACCGAGGTCAACCAGCAGGGCGTCACGGTCGCCAAACAGAATCCCGATTTTCTGATGTTCGTGTCGATCCGCTCCGAGGACGGCAAGCTCGATTCCTACGCGCTCGACAACCTGCTCTCGACCAGCGTGGTCGATCAGATCGGGCGTCTGCAGGGCGTCGGCAACATCTTCCGCCTCGGCTCCGAATACGCGATGCGCATCTGGCTCGACGCCGACAAGCTGCATGGCTACGCGATGTCTGCCGCGCAGGTGCTCGACGCCGTGCGCGGCCAGAACGTGCAGGTCGCGACTGGCTCGATCGGTGCCGAGCCCGCGCCGAAGGGCTCGGGGTTCACTGCGACCGTCGTCGCTGAAGGCCGCTTCACCTCGAAGGAGCAATTCGAAAACATCATTCTGCGCGCCGACGCCGATGGCACCACGGTGCGCCTCAAAGACGTCGCGCGCGTCGAGCTCGGGCCCGGCAGCTACGGCCAGCGCGTGGTCTGGAACGGCCAGGGCGTGGCCGGTTTCGGCGTGCAGCTCGTATCGGGTGCAAACGCGCTTACGGTCGCCAATGTCGTGCGCGAAAAGATGGCCGAACTGCAAGAGACCTTCCCGCCCGGCGTGAAATGGTTCGTGCCCTACGACACCACGACCTTCATCAAGATTTCGATCGAGGAAGTCGTCAAGACGCTGGTCGAAGCGATCGTGCTCGTGTTCCTCGTGATGCTGCTGTTCCTGCAGAACTTCCGCGCGACCATCATTGCGACGCTGGTGATTCCGATCGCATTGATCGGCGGTTTCCTCGGTATGTGGGCATGCGGTTTCACGATCAACCAGTTGTCGCTGTTCGGCATGGTGCTCGCGATCGGCATCGTCGTCGACGACGCGATCGTGGTGATCGAGAACGTCGAGCGCATCATGCGCGAGGAAGGCCTCGCGCCGAAGGACGCGACACGCAAAGCGATGGGACAGATCCAGGCGCCGGTCGTCGCGATCGCCGTGGTGCTGATGGCGGTGTTCATCCCGAGTGCGCTGCAGTCGGGCTCGGTCGGCGCGATCTACCGCCAGTTCGCGCTGACGATCGCATTGTCGACCGGATTTTCCGCGGCGCTCGCGCTGATTTTCACGCCGGCGCTGTGCGCGACGATCATCAAGCCGCACAACGGGCAGCACAATGCGTTTTTCCGCTGGTTCAACCACACCTTCGAATGGGCGCGAAATCTCTATACAGGCCATATCCGCAGCGCTGTGCGCTGGGTGCCGGTGTGGCTCGCGGCGTTCGTGGCCGTGGCGGTGATCGCCACGTACTTCTTCTTCAAATTGCCGTCAAGCTTTGTGCCGGAAGAGGACCAGGGCTATGCGCTCACGATCGTCGGCCTGCCCTCGGGTGCGAGCATTGCGCGCACGAACGAGGTCATGGATCAAGTCGTCGGCACGATCCGCAGCAACAAGGAAGTCGACAGCGTGTTCGCGATCTCCGGCTTCAGCTTCGTCGGCAGCGCGGAAAACGTCGGTATGGCGTTTATCCGTTTCAAACACTGGGACGAGCGCAGCGTCACCGCGATGGATCTGATCAAGCGCGTCCAGGGCCAGTTGTTCGGCGTCAAGGACGCGCTCGCGTTCGTCGTGAACCTGCCGACGATTCGCGGCCTCGGCCGCTTCGGCGGTTTCGATCTGTACCTGCAGGACCGCTCGGGCCAGGGTCACGACGCGCTCGTCAACGCGCGCAATATCGTGCTCGCCAAGGCAGGCGAGAAGAAGGACACGCTCGTCGGCGTGCGCCCGAACAGTCTCGAAGACACCACGCAGCTGGACCTCAAAGTCGATCGCGCGCAGGCGCAGGCGATGGGTCTCAGCCTGCGTGATGTGTATACCGCGATCCAGCTGATGCTGGCGCCGGTGTACGTCAACGATTTCATTTCCTCCGGGCGCGTGCAGCGCGTCAATATGCAGGCCGATGCGCGCTT
>VBNZ01000204.1:595-3560 GCA_005877675.1 Gammaproteobacteria bacterium | reverse complement strand
ACTTCTATGTGCCGAGCGCTACGCAGAACGTGACCGCGGCGGATGGCAGCAAGGTACCGGCGATGATTCCGATCTCGAATGTCGTGCGCACCGGCTGGAAGCCCGGCTCGCCGAGCCTCACGCGCTACAACGGCTATGAGGCGATCGACATGGTCGGCGCGCAGGCCGAAGGCAAGTCGACCGGCGATGCGATGGCGGCGATGAGCAACATTATTAAAAATGACCTGCCGCCAGGATTCGGTTTCGACTGGACCGGCCAGTCGCTGCAGGAAATCCTCGCCGGCAACCAGGCGCCGATGTTGCTTGCGCTGTCGCTGTTCGTCGTGTTCCTGTGTCTGGCGGCGTTGTACGAGAGCTGGTCGATTCCGGTCGCGGTGATGCTGGTGATTCCGCTCGGCCTGACCGGCATGGTCGCGGCGACGATGCTGCGCCACACGTTCGATCCGTACATGGCGAACGACGTGTATTTCAAGGTCGGCTTGCTCACGATCATCGGCCTTGCGGCGAAGAACGCGATCCTGATCGTCGAATTCGCCGTGTCCGAACAGCGCGCCGGACGCCCGCTCGGCACTGCGGTCGTTGACGCCGCGCGTCTACGCTTGCGCCCGATCCTCATGACCTCGTTCGCGTTCATCCTCGGCGTCGTGCCGTTGGCGATCTCGAGCGGCGCCGGCGCC
This sequence comes from Gammaproteobacteria bacterium, assembly GCA_005877675.1. Lineage (GTDB taxonomy): Bacteria > Pseudomonadota > Gammaproteobacteria > Xanthomonadales > Rhodanobacteraceae > Rudaea. The sequence continues at coordinate 2,883 of VBNZ01000204.1, read as the reverse complement.
AACGCGCGCCATGCGATCGGCACCGGCGTGATCGGCGGCATGCTGTTTGCGACCTTCCTCGGCGTCCTGTTGATTCCGGTGTTCTACGTGGCCGTGCGCCGCGTGCTCGGCGACAAACTCGAGCCGCCCGAGGAAACCCTGCGCAATACGCTTAATCCGAGCGTACACGAATAGTTTCGCACCATGGTTGACGCGGACGAGTAATCCGCGGTATTCCCGCAGACAAATCGCAAGGAGATCCGCGCATGCAGACGCGCGACAAGAAACCGAGTACGACCAAGCGCATGATCGTGATGGTGCTCGCCGTGCTCGCGCTGATCGCGATCATCGCCGGCATCAAGGCCATGCTGGTAATGAAGATGATGTCTGGCATGAAGCCACCGCCCCCCGCGGTCGTCAGCACCGCGAAGACTGCCTACCAGGAATGGCAGCCGGACCTGCGCGCGGTCGGCACGCTGCGAGCGGTGCGCGGCGCCGATCTGGCGCTGGACACGGCGGGTCTGGTGACGCATGTAAACCTGCAATCCGGCGACGAGGTCAAGGAAGGCCAACTGCTGCTGCAATTGCGCGACAGCGAGGATGTGGCCCAGCTGCATCAGCTCGAAGCCGCTGCAGCGCTGGCCAAGGTCATGTTCGACCGCTTCAAGGCGCAGCTCGCAATGCAGGCCGTAGCCAAGGCCGACTATGATCAGAAAGCGGCCGACCTCAAAGCCAAGCAGGCGGCAGTCGCGCAGCAGCAGGTCATGATCGAGAAGAAGCAATTGCGTGCGCCATTCAGCGGCCGCGCGGGCATCGTCACGATCAACCCGGGAACCTAGCTCAATTCCGGTACTGCGGTCTTGACCCTGCAACAGCTCGATCCGGTCTATGTCGATTTCCATCTGCCGCAGAAGAATCTCGCCGAGCTTCGCGTTGGCCAGAAAGTGGTGCTGACACTCGACGCATTTCCGGGCAAGACATTCGAAGGCACGTTAAGTGCGGTCAGTCCGAAGGTGGACGACGCCACGCGCAATGTGCAGGTCGAGGCCAAGGTCGCAAATCCCGATCGCGTGCTCGCGCCCGGCATGTTCGCCAACGTCAACGTCGATGTCGGCAGCAAACAGCGCTATCTGACCCTGCCGCAGACTGCGGTGGTGTACATCCCGTACGGCGAAACCGTGTTCGTCGTCAGAAAGAAGAGCGAAGCGGACAAAATGCAGGCCGCGGAAGCGGCGAAGAACGGCACTGCGAAACCGGCGGTCGAGAAGGACAAGTCAGCCGTTGCCGGCAAGGGTCCGGAATTGCCGCCCGATGCACTCGTGGTGCAGCAGGCGTTTGTAACGACCGGTGCGACGCGTGGCGACCAGGTTGCGGTGGTCAAAGGACTCGACGAAGGCAGCGAAGTCGTCACCAGCGGCCAGATCAAGCTCAAGAGCGGTTCCCCGATCACGATCGACAACAAGGTGCAGCCGGCGGACAGTCCGAACCCCAAACCGCAGGAACACTGAGCCCTTTGCAGTGCGGCCAAGGACAGCCGCTCTAATCGGGAAGGGAAACCGGTAAGGTAACGTCATGAACTTCACCGATGCCTTTATCAAGAAGCCCGTCTGGGCGATCGTCGTCAGCGCGCTGATCCTCGTGCTCGGCCTGCGTGCGCTGAGCGACCTGTCGGTGCGGCAATATCCGAAGACCGAGAATGCCGTGGTCACGGTGACGACCGCATATTTCGGCGCCGACGCGCAGACCGTCGCGGGCTTCATCACGCAGCCGCTGGAACAGGCGGTGGCGCAGGCGCAAGGCATCGAGTATCTGTCCTCGTCCAGCGTCAGCGGCGTGTCCACGATCACCGCGACGCTACGTTTGAACTACGACGCCAACCGGGCCCTCACGCAGATCCAGACCCAGGTCAGCTCGGTGCGCAACCAATTGCCGCCGCAGGCGCAGCAACCGGTGTTGAGCGTGCAAGTCGGCGAAACCATCGATGCGATGTATATGGGCTTCCGCAGCGACAAGCTGCCGGCCAACAGCATCACCGACTATCTCGCGCGCGTCGTCAAACCCAAGCTCGACGCGCTGCAGGGTGTGCAGACCGCGGAAATTCTCGGCGGACGCCAGTTCGCGCTGCGCGCCTGGCTCGATCCGGCGCGTCTTGCGGCGCACGGCGTCACCGCCTCCGACGTCTATCAGGCGCTCAGTGCGAACAATTATCTCGCCGCAGTCGGCACGACCAAGGGCCAGATGGTCAGCGTCGATCTGACTGCCGGCACCGACCTGCACACGGTCGATGAATTCAAGCAACTCGCGGTCAA
>VBNZ01000204.1:0-582 GCA_005877675.1 Gammaproteobacteria bacterium | reverse complement strand
CGCCAATGTCGTGCTGGGCGCCGAGGACTACAACGCCAACGTCTCGTTCAGCGGCAAGCTCGCCGTGTTCATCGGCATCAAGGTCGCGCCCGATGCGAACGTGCTCGATGTCGCGCAGCGCGTGCGCGAAGCGATGCCGGATATCCAGGCGCAGCTGCCGAGCGGCTTGCAGGGCGAGATCGTTTGGGACGGCACCAAGTTCATCACCGCCTCGATTCACGAGGTGGTCAAGACGCTGATCGAGGCGCTCGCGATCGTCACGCTCGTGATCTTCCTGTTCCTCGGCAGCGTGCGCGCGGTGATCATTCCGGTCATCGCGATGCCGTTGTCACTGATCGGCACGTTCTTCGTGATGCTCGCGCTCGGTTATTCGATGAACCTGCTGACTCTGCTCGCGCTCGTGCTTGCGATCGGCCTGGTCGTCGACGACGCGATCATCGTGGTCGAGAACGTCGATCGGCACATGAAGGAGGAAGGCAAGACGCCGTTTCAATCGGCAGTGCTTGCGGCACGCGAGCTCGGCGGGCCGATACTTGCGATGACCGTCGTGCTGGTCGCGGTATACGTGCCGATCGGTTTCCA
>VBNZ01000203.1:5257-13045 GCA_005877675.1 Gammaproteobacteria bacterium | reverse complement strand
GCCCGTTGTGGTACCTACCGTGAAGTTTTTCGAGACGTTGCCGCGTACGCGACAGCGATGCAGCAGCCAAATCGGATGATAGATATTCGGAATTGGCAGCATCTCAAATCCGCGCGCCGACGCCTTGAGCGAGGTTTCGTACGGATTGAAGCGCTGCAGGTCGCCGATCGTCGTGATGGCCTTGTTCTGTTTTTCATCCGTCGGTGCGACGAACATGCGCAGCGAGTTGTGCGGCAGGTCTTTTGCGTTGAGCGACACTTTTGCATCGCGTACGACGCCGCTATCGACCAGGTTGCCACGCGCATCGAACAGAAATGCGCTGAGCGGAATTTTCTTGTCGCTCGCTACCGATTCGTCAAATTTGACGGCCAGCGAAAATTGGTTCCCTTTTTCAGAAGTAGCCATTACATATCCTTGAATTGCGCCTACTCTTACCCTTTTCGGCAAGCGGGGTCGGGAGCGCAAAGCCGAGCCGCCATATAGGCGGCAGCATGAGCAGCAAGCACCGTCGAGCTCGGCCTCCCTTCAGCAAAACGATTCAGGGATGGTGCGTAGCGATTACGCGGCGTGTTCGCGAAGCACGGCGCAGCCAGCACTCCGGAGCAGAAACAACCGCGCAATCCTGTAAGTAGTTACAGGTGTGGATCCATGGTGTTCCCGATATTCTCGAGATCGCGGAGGATGCGAGAGTAGAGCGCAGAGTCGTGTGACGATGCGCAGCAATGGAACGCGAACTCGTGTGCCGCGCCGCACACTATGGAGACGAGCGATGCCAAGCAAAATCGTCGATCTATCGGCCCGATCCGAGATCATCCGGGATGAGCCGTTTCATGTGCACTTTTGGGAATGCACACCCGCAGAGTACAAAAAGTTTTTGGGGAACTCCCGGGCGTTTCTCGAAGCGATGGGAATCAAGATTCCCAAAGATTGCCGGATCGAAACGACCATCGAAAACCACGACTGGCTGAGCGATCACGCGCCGGGCTTCAAGAGCGAGAACGGCACGATCATTTGCAATGTCGGCGGCGGCAATGTTGCCCGCTCGGTCTACCGCATCGTCAGCTATGGCCACGATCACTCGACGATCGGGAAATTCAAGAAGCAGCTACTGCATGCGCCCGAAGTGCAGCAAGCTGGAAAGGGACAACGAAAATAGTCACCCGCTAGCGCGTACGCGAGTAATAGCGGACTCAAATAACTCAGAAAAAACTCGGTGCGGCGCGATGCGGCGGTAGCAGTCGCCCTCATGGAAGTAATGGGTGCATGGGACAAAGCGTTTTGGTCGGCAGTCAACAGACATTCAAGCACGGGCAGAGCCGCTTTGCAGGTAGCTGCTTATTGGTACACAAAGTTGCAGGTCCACTCGTACCCTGATCGCTGCCGCTTCATCACGAAGTAGCAGGCGCGAAGGTCCGTTTCAAGCCGACTGATTAATCAGGTATTCGGCTTGCCGCTTTCAACCGAAAGGAAACGCCATGAAACGTCTCTTGATCGTCGCTCTGTCGCTGGCTGCTTGCTCATGTTTTGCTGCTGGACCGCCCGTCAAGCCCGCGGAGGCTGCGAAGAGCGCGCCACCGAAACCCACCGCCGATGCCTGCGCGCTGCCTCCCAGGACGACCCAGTTTTCCTTCTGGCAATCCTGCCAGAATGTGACATTGAATGGCTGCACCTTGCAGGCCAGCTGCCAGATGGCGAATCAATCGTGGCGTAATGCCACCTTCGATATGAGTCAGTTCCCCAATTGCTATTCGGATTTCTTTGGCGGGCGCAATCTGTACAACAACAACGGCACGCCGGTACCTGAAGCCAGTAGAGAAGACGCGCGGGACGGATGACCGCCCGTCCCGCCGCCGCACAAGAAACCGGTCTCTCGTATCATCCTCTCCCGGTCAGCATCAGCAGTGTGAAGACTTGCAGGGCAGGCATATTTGATTTGTCGCGTATGAGCGATGCAAACAGCGGACATCGCGTACGCGACCTGGCTCATGCCTTCTGCGCCACAAATCACCGCACCGGCGCAGCCGTCATCACCAGCGGCAGCTTCCAATTCTCGATGCGCGTTCCTTGCGCAGTATTTAGATGACTGGTCAGGTAGTAGAGCCGCTGGATCTCATCGCTCTGCGCGGGTCCCGCTTTGGCGTCCGCGAATCGCTGCTGCAGATAAAACGGCGGCATGCTCTGGCTGTATAGCGTCGCGCGCACGCGCGCGATGCGTGCGATGTCGCCGGGTGGCAGACGGATTTCGTAATGCACTTCGTCGCTGCCGGTGAGCGTCGGATCGGTGTAGTGCGGGTCGTTCGCGGCTTCGCCTTCCACTTCGCCGAGCAGTCGGATATACGGCGACGGGTTGTCCAGGAACAGTTTCGGATTGAAGCCGAGCGGACGCAGCCGGTTGTCCTTGACGGGGTGTGTGCGCCGCAGGAACGAGGTGGTCAGAAACCCGGCCGAATCCTTGATCAGCTCCTGGTAGATCTGCACCTGGCTGCTCTGCGTGATGCGCTGATAGTGCGGCTGGTAGTCGCGCTGCGCGACGCCACTCTCGGTCGGCAAGCGGCGATCGCTCAAGCCGTCGAGCAGGAAACCCAGCGCATCGGTGCGGCCCGATGCCCAGATCGGCCGGCCGCTGGAATCCTCGGCGACGAATTCGATGAACAGGCGACGGAAGCCCACACCCGACGGCAGGTAATGGCCCGTCTTGTTGGTCACGCGCACGGTGGCCGCGAACTGGTCGCCAGCGCGATGGATATCCTTGATGGCGATGTCGGCGGATTCATGCCGCGCCATGCGCAGCATCGATTCTGCCGCGGTGATCAGCCCCGGCTGCGTCGTGCTGGCACCCATATAGTCGATCTGGCGCACGCCGAGCAGCAGCGGAAACTGCTGGAACATCTCGTTGAGGAACACGTTGAGGCCATGCAGCGAATGGCGTACGTAACCTTCGCGCGGCTTCAAGGTAATCGCTTCGTCAGGCAGGCGGTGCGTGGTCGGCGCGAAATCTTCCGACTCGATGTTCGCGATTTTCGTGCCGGCCAGACTCAAGGATTTGTAATGGTCGGGCATGTGGCAGTCCTGGCAGGACCGAAACGTCGCGCCGCGCGCGAACACGCTGTTGGTCCATTCCAGATGCGTGGTCTGTTCGTAAGTGCTGGTGACCGTGCCGCCACCCGGTGCATGCACCGCATGCGGCCGGCCATCGTTGTCGAGGACCGGCAACAGGATGTTGTGGCAGCTGCCGCACAGGTCCGAACTCTTGGTCTGTTCGCCGTGTACGGGTGTCACGCCGATCGCGTTCTTCATCGGATCGGCGACCACGTCCTCGAACGGGCCGAACAGCTTGTCGTCCGGACCGGCGACCCAGTTGCCGGTAAAACTGGCGTCCTTTCCGAGTGCGGTCTTGTCGATGCGATGGCAGATCGCACAGGAAATGCCGTCGCGGGCGAGGTTGCCGTAGCCGTGCGGATCATCGGAGGCCTGATAGCGGGTGACCAGACCGAGCCGGAACGGATCACCGAAAGGTACCTCGGGCGGCGGTGCCACGGCGAACAGATTCATGCAGCGCGCGTCGGCCTTCTGCGTATCCATCGCGAGCTGGCGCTGGCCCATTACACCGTGACAGTGCAGGCAGGTGTTCTCGAGGCATTCGGTGAGCTTGGGCAGACGATTGGTCTCGCTCTGCAACTGCGAGAAGAACACCGGATCGCGCCCGGCCAGTCCCATCGGCGAGGCGCGCCATTCGCTATACATCGATACATTGATCGGGTTGCCGGTCTCGGGATCGTCGACCAGCATGTTCGGCGTGGAATCGTTGGACACGGTTGCGTCGTGGCAGCCCTGGCATTGGTCGGAGGTCAGGAACAGTCCGGGCTTAAGCGCACCGGCGGTGCGATGGTCGAAGCTCTCGGCTGGCAGGTGGAAACGCCAGGCGGAAGCAAAATCGGTCGGCCCCAACGCGCCAAATGAAGCGGCAAATTGTGGCGCCGGCTGCGGCAACGGCTGGCTGAACGCCCAGGTCGCGCGCTGCGCAGCGTGCAGCTTGGCTTCGCCGGCCTGCGTATTGTGCGCGTCGCCATGCTCGGCGCCGCCGCGATCGTCAAAGCCCGGATCGCGCAGATTCAGCATGCCGAGCAAGCCCGTCGCGGTAACCGGCGTCGCCGGCGCGCTGAAGTGCCTGTAGAGCAATCCGGACGTCAGCACATTGTCCAGCGAGGCGAAGGTCAGCTCTTTCTCGGCCGAGGCATGGCAGTTCATGCAGTACGCGCCGAACAGACTGTAGGGCGTGACCACGTCGGCCAGTTTCTGGCTCGGCGGCTTGCCCGGCTGTGTGCAAGCGGTGTTGGTGAACAGATCGCCCGTCGGATACCAGCACGGATTGTTCGCCGGCCGCTTCGGATCAGCGCCAAAAAAAGCAGGATCAGTCACTGCGCTCGACGTGAGGATCGGCGCATTGCCCTCGCCGGCGCCGGTCGGATTGCCCCAGTACCAACCGTCGTGTGTGGTGCCGTTCTGCTTGTACATCACCGTCCACGAACCGGGCTCGATCGCGATGGCGGGCTTGCGAATTACCATGCACTGCGCGTTCTGATCGATATTCAACGCTTGCGGATCGATCGAACGCATTTCCTTGACGATCATCGCGCCGTTTTCCAATGCGCCGTTGCGTCCGTCGCACAACCAGTCGACTACCTCGGGCGAATACCAGACCCGCACCGCCGGGTGCACGCCATAGCTCTTGCCGTTGGGAAAGTCGCCGGCGTAAGGGCCGGTCAGGCGCCAATCACGATCGGCGACCCAGCCCAGACTGCGATAGGTACGCTCGCGCAGAAAGGTGCGCAGCGTGAAGTCGAAACGATTCTTTGCCTCCAGGTTCGACATTTCGGCCGGCTGCGAGGCAAACGTTGCGCGCTTGCCGCGATTCGGATTCGCTTTGCACCACGCCGCAATTTCCTGCGGCGATGGCGGCGGCGGCGACTCTTTGCACACCCAGTCCGCCGGCGCATCCGGCGGAAACGGTGGCAGATTCAGAGTGGACTGAGCGAACACCGTGGTGCTCACCGACAACAAGACCGCAAGACCCTGCCATACCTTCATGTTCGCTCCCCAGCGACCGTGACTCGCGCGTTTGGAATTGAGGTCCGTATGTAGCGATTCGAGCGTCCCGCGAGTGCGAACGGAACGCCGCTAGTATTGCGCGCTCTGAATCACTCTTCCTACTGTCAAAGTTGTCAGTCGCGGAAGTTCGATCCTCGTGCTAGACGCAGCGTCTGGTGGCGGGACCTTGACGTGACTTTGAGCCGATGCACTGAACGACCAGCCGGCTGCCGGCCCCGATGCGGCGTTCGCTTCGGGTCGGCGTTCTTCGTTACTATGCGAACGACAGTTCTCCCCTCGGAGATATTCGCGTGATGGACGCTGGATAGTGAAGAGCATTGCGCTCGAAGTTGATGGCAAGAGCGGCCGTGCCGAAATTCGCGAATAGACTGCGAGCGTTGAGTGCGCAAGCAGAAACGAACACTCAAAGTCGCCGCTCGCGACCGACGCGTTTGGGTCGAATTGACCCGTTGAACCCAGCGTCAGCTGCACGTATCCCGACATAGCGGCGGACAGGCAACAACAATCACAAGTCGTTTCCCACAGGATTGACATATTCATGCGTACTACAAACTTCCTGCTGCTGGTTGCATTTGTTTCGACCGGCAATCTGCGGGCACAGCCCACGTGCGAAATTGGAGCGTATCGCTCACCCACGGGGCAACTCGCAGCCATCACGGTACCTGCGCCGGGCTCGCCAGGGTTGCGCTATACGCTGCTCGATGGGCGACGCGGCTACCTATCTGATGCGACCGCGCCGTTTCATTGTTTGGATGGAAAATTGAGCGATGGCGTTGCTGCCTGGGAGCACGTCGATCTCAAGCAAACGCGCACATCGTTCCGCAGCGGCGGCGTGACCCTGCGCGGACTGCTGATGGAGCCGAAGCAAAAGAGCGAGGCGCCTCCGCCGCTACTGGTATTCGTTCACGGCTCGGAAAAGACCAGTCCCATTGGGGCAGCATCCCAGTACCTGCTTTCCGCACAAGGCGTGTCGACGTTCTATTTCGACAAGCGCGGAACGGGCGAATCTACGGGAGACTATACACAAGATTTTCTTCTCCTCGCCGACGATGCAGCCGCAGCCGTGCAGGAGGCTCGGCGGCTGGCGACTATCAAGTACAGCCGCGTTGGTCTTTTTGGTGGCAGCCAAGGCGGCTGGGTCGCGCCGCTGGCAGCGTTGAAATCCAAAGCGGATTTCGTTGAAGTCGGTTTCGGTGTTGTCGGTACCGCTGCCGAGCAGGACCAGTGGCAAGTGGATTACCAACTAAGTCAACTCGGCTACGACGACAAAATCAAGGCGGATGTCCACGCAGTTACCGAAATAACCGCAAAGATCGCGGCATCCAACTTTCATCAGCATCTTGATGAATTGGCAACGCTGCGCGACAAGTACGCCAAAGCGTCCTGGTTTAAGCAGATCGACGGGCAATATTCCGGTGAACTGTTGCGCGGTGAAGTTGAACGCGCACAAAGCGAGAGTCCCGGCGTGCCGTGGGGCTACTCCGGCATTGAGACGCTGCGGCGCTTGAGCATCCCCCAGCTTTGGGTACTTGCCGGCTCGGATTCGGTAGCGCCGAGTGCGCCGACGATCACGCGACTTCAGCAATTGAGAAGCGCTGGCAGCAACATCGAAATCGTCGTATTCCCCAATACGGATCACGGCATTCGCAATTTTACTATCGCGGCTGACGGCACTCGAAAAGCCGAGGGCGTGGCGGACGGATATTTCAGGTTGCTTGCCGATTGGGCGAAAGGCGTCTCTGCGCCGCCCTATGCGACCGCGATTTTGAAAGCGCCCGCCTCAGCTGCGCACAAATCGATGCGTTAGAACCAGCTAACTAAATGCATTTGTGACAAAAGCGAACGCCGCTCGGATCGATGAGAAATGCTATGTCTCGGTGGAGATTCCGCGGCGACACGGGAAGGGGCGATTGGTCAGGACGATGTCTGTCCGCCGCGTTCGAGTACCGCCATCGTAAACGAAACGAGTTGACGCCCTGCTGGGGCGTACGCGTGGGGTTGATCGGCGACCAAACGCGCCGCTTCGCCGGCTTTGAGAACCATCGTCTCCGAACCCACCGTGACGTTCAGGCTACCGCTCTTCACCGAAATGAGCTCTCGTGTGCCATGGCTATGTGGTTCTGACCGATATACGTCGCCTGGTGAGATTTTCCACGACCAAATCTCGAACATCGTTCGGCCCGATATAGAAGCTTCTAACTTTGCCTCGCTACCACGCTTGGTTTTCCAGAGCGTTATTGGCTCGGTACGCAGTATCGGGTTGTCGGATGTCTCCTCTGGAGGGTCTCCGAGAAGGTCTGTGACGGAGATTGAGAAAGCCGCTGCCAGACGGCACAACACGCCGATGCTTGGGTTCGCTTTTCCCTGCTCGATCGCCACGACAGTCCCCTTCGACAGGCCAGAGCGGCTGGAAAGGGCGTCCAGGCTGAGCTTTCGAGCCAGTCGCAGAACCCGGATTCTTAAAGAGAGGGCGTTTCCAAGGTCCTTTTCGCGCTCTGCGGCAATTGCGGCGTCGGTCATTATATTGACTTTCATTAGAAACCGTTGTACGGTCATTATAATGACTGAGATCAATACTGCAATCGCACGTGCTGCACGAGCGCATCTGTGAGCGTCCTCGTCGCAACCTTGGCATCAGTTGCATTCGGCGCAGGCGACTTTCTCGGCGGCCTTGCGGCA
>VBNZ01000203.1:4488-5116 GCA_005877675.1 Gammaproteobacteria bacterium | reverse complement strand
CTTCTTTATCGTGCCCTCTCGGAAGGCCGCATGTTGCAAGTGGCGCCGATTACTGCGGTTATCGCGATCGCTTTCCCGGCGATCGTGGATTTGATGACTGGCAGCGCCGGTGGCGCTCACCTGATAGTGGGTCTGATCGCCGCAACGCTGAGCAGCGTGCTCCTGGGGAGTTCGAGTGGTACAGAGCCGAATCGCAGCAAGGCGGGTGCCGCGACAGTCTTGATGGCTTTGACTGCGGGACTGGGGTTCGCCTTTTTTTATATCGGGCTCCATCGGGTAAATGCAGGTGGCGAAGGGGTCTGGGCAGTCTTGCTTATCCGTCTCATCGCTCTCGCAGTCACGGCGATTCCTGCATTGACAGTTCCGTATAAGGCGCTTGATGTTCCGGGTCTTGCCATCGCCGCCGGTGCCGGAATCTTCGACGGCGCAGCAAACTTGTTGCTGATGCGCGCTTTCGCCACCGGAGGGCTGGCTGAGACCGCGGCCATCGCCTCGCTCTATCCAGTGACCACAATCGTGCTGGCCATCGCGATTCTTCGAGAGCGTCCTTCGATCCTGCAAGGCCTTGGGCTGCTGTTGGCTGTTCCAGCGATCTTCCTTCTCAAAACTCCATAGAGGTACCCATGCA
>VBNZ01000203.1:0-4366 GCA_005877675.1 Gammaproteobacteria bacterium | reverse complement strand
AACCCCACGCGCAATGCTTTCGAAACCGCGATGGCAATGCTGGAGGGTGGACATGCTGCAATCGCTTTCTCTTCGGGAATGGCGGCGATAGCTGCATTGATCGAAGCGCATTCCCGCGCCGGCGGTCGAATAGTTGTCCCAGACGACATGTACTTCGGCATTCGTTCGCTGATCGACGAGACCGACATCGGCAGTCGCTTCGAGTTCGTGCCGGTGGACATGCGCGACACGAGCGCGATACACCAGGCTGTCAGTAATGCGCCTACCGGTCTGGTGTGGACTGAGACGCCGTCTAACCCGCTGATTCGCGTCATTGATGTCAATGCTGCGTGCGCGATCGCGCATGAAGCTGGTGCCCTCGCAGTCGTCGACAACACATGGGCGACCCCATTGCTTCAGCGTCCACTTGAACTCGGCGCGGACGCGGTCGTGCACTCGGCCACAAAGTACATTGGCGGCCATTCGGACCTGATGGCAGGGGTTGTGGTCGTGCCTCCCGGGTCCCCGCTCGAATCTGCGCTTCGAATGATCCAAAGACACAAGGGAAGCATCGCCGCGCCATTCGACTGCTGGCTAGCACTTCGCGGGTTGCAGACTCTGCCGGTCCGCATGCAAGCACATTGCGCTGGCGCGCTACAAGTCGCGGAGGCACTGACGAAACATTCGTCCGTCGAAAAAGTTCTCTATCCTGGCCTTTCCAGCGACCCAGGGCACGCATTGGCCAGACGTCAGATGTCTGGGTTCGGTGGCATGCTCTCTTTCATCGTTCGCGGAGGCGCTGACGCTGCGATGGCGGTTGGAACGCGGCTCAGGCTCATAGTCCGAGCGACGAGTTTGGGAGGTACGCATTCCCTTATCGAGCACCGTGCCTCTGTCGAAGGTCCAAAGTCGATGGCGCCGGCCGGATTGCTACGTGTGTCAGTCGGCCTGGAGCATCCTCAGGACATCATCGACGACTTATACCAGGCACTATCATCGATCAACTGAAAATGTAGCACGGCGCAAACATATTAAATCGAACTTATCGAACATAGAGGACCCGCGCTGAGAGATTTCGCGGCGCGTGGGGAACTACTTCATCGGCTTGCTTTGCTTGAGCTTGGCGAGCGCAAGCGTCCGCTAATCCGTCAGCGATTTGATCAATGCATCGCGCTCTGCCGGAGAAACGGGCATCCGGAATTTGGATTTGTTGCCTTTGATCATTTCGAGAAATAGCAACGCGTAATCGCATACGCGGTATTGGTATTTCTTGTACTCCATGTATTCCTGGCTGCTGAAGGCCGGCGCCGGGCGCGCGTCGGAGAGCATGCGTTTGAGCGCCGGCGCGGCGCTGCTGCCGGCCTCGATCAGCGCGTGAGATGCGTCGCCCAGATTGAAGTTCGGCAACGCCGCCGCCCGCAAGAGCGGTTATGTCGATCAGTTCGTGTCTCGAGCCGCCTACGACAATCAGGCGCACCGGAGTTGCATGGGATATTGAACAGACCGACTTAAAGGTGAATTCGCGCTCAATGTGTTTTCGGAAGCTCCGGGGAAAGCACGGAAATCGTTAATCACCGATAATGGCGGCTCTCCCCGCAGGCAGTTCCCGATTCAATGAAGATCCCCCAAGGCCTGCAACCGTTGATCGACGATGGTGTGATCGACGCGGTGTTGCGCTCGCTCAAGAGCGGCAAGGAAGCGTCAGTGTACGTGGTGCGTTCCGGCGGCGATGTGCTGTGTGCGAAAGTTTACAAGGACATGGCGCAGCGCAGTTTTCAGGCGCGCGTGCAGTACCAGGAAGGGCGCAAGTTTCGCGGCAGCCGGCAGTCGCGCGCGATCGCCAAGGCGAGCAAGTTCGGGCGCCGCGAGCAAGAAAACGAATGGAAGAACGCCGAGGTGGATGCGCTCTATCTACTGTCCGAGGCCGGCGTGCATGTGCCGCGGCCGCGCGGGTTCTTTCACGGCGTGCTGCTGATGGATTTGCTCGTCGACGGGGATGGACACAACGCACCGCGTCTGGGTGAAGTGGATCTCACGCCGGAACAGGCGCTGTCGTTTCACGCGATACTGATGCGCGATGTGGCGCTGATGCTGTGTCTCGGCCTCGTGCATGGCGACTTGTCCGAATACAACGTGCTGGTCGCGCACGACGGACCGGTGATCATCGATTTTCCGCAGGTCGTCAGCGCCACCGGCAACAATGCGGCGCGCGCGATGCTGCTGCGCGATGTGCACGGCCTGCGCGCCACGCTCGCGCGCTTCGCGCCCGAACTCGCAGCCACGCACTATGGCGAAGAAATGTGGGCGCTGTACGAACAAGGCGAATTGCTGCCGGATTCACCGTTGACCGGTGCGTTCGTTTTCGACGAGCGCAGCGCCGATGTCGACGCCGTGATCGCGTCGATCGACGAGGCGCGCAAGGAAGCACTGATTCGGCAACAAGGGCGTGAGGAAGCGGCGTTACGCGACTGAACCGGAGCAAGCTTGATTCCGAGTCGAGCGAGATTCAGCGGACGAATGAACCCGGCCCGAGTTTTTTCTTCGTGCCGGCGATGTTTTCCAAACCCCAATCGGCCAGCGCGCCGAGCACGCGTTGAAGCTGCCTTCCCTCGGTAGTCAAGGTGTAGGCGTAGCGGACAGGGCGTTCCTGATAGGCCGAGCGCGCGATGATGCCGAATTGCTCCAGGCGTTTGAGGCGGTCGGCAAGGATGTTCGTCGGGATTCCTTCTGGCGATTCCAGAAATTGCCCGTAGGTCGTCTTGCCCGCCAGCATGTCGCGCACCAGCAACAGCGACCATTTGTCGCCCACGCGGTCGAGCGTGTTCGCAACCGGGCAGATAGATCGGCGCGGCGGTGCGGGGTTTGCTTTGGGGGCGGTCTTCTTCATGCTAGTCACTTGCATATTACAAGTGTTTGCACTAGCTTGTCACATATACACTTGCAAAGTGCAAGTGACTCGGAGATGTGTCATGACCAATTCCGCTTCACAAGCCGCAACCTTATTCGGCAGCAGCCCAAGACCGATAGTCGGAGCAAGCGTAGCGGCGGCGCTGGCCGTATGGCTGGGTGTCGTACTGATACTGGGCGCGAGTGGCGCCTTCGTCGGGGCGCCTGGTCAGCCGCCGCTCCTGGTGTTCGCCGGAGCCGTGGTGCCGGTAACAGCGTTTGCCATCGCGATGCGTGTATCACCTACGTTGCGCGAGTTCCTGCTGGCGCTCGACTTGCGCTTGATCGTCGGCATCCGGGCTGTTCGCGTGGCCGGCGGGCCTTGGCGACATGGCGATAGGGATTGCCGCGCCGTTCTGGATCGCTGCGTTGAGCAAGAATCCGCACGCCGCAGCGAGTTCCGGTTTCAGACTGTGGAATGCGCTGGGCATCCTCGACTTCGTCGTCGCTTTCACGACGGCCACCATCTGCGCGATGATCATCACTACGGACACGCCGCCGACGATTGCGCCGATGGGTCTGTTGCCGTTGCTGCTGATTCCCGTATTCATGGTGCCGCTGTTCACGATGCTGCACATCATTGCGCTGATGCAATCAAAGCGGGCGAGGGCGTGACTGTTTCAAATTGACGGAGTCGGAGTGACTTCGCAGCAGTGGGCAGGCGCTGGCCCGAAGGCACAGCGCCTGAGCTCTCGCTCGGCTGCGGTAGCGAAGCTCGATCTGCTAACGCAACCTATCGACGAAAAAACGCAGGTAATTAAATCGAGCTCATTACATGCGCGTGAGAGCCCTCGCTTTACTTCCCGTGATGGTCGGGTGCAGGCGTGCCGTCCGACCAGTTGCGTACTGGGATCAGAAACACCGTGATGGGATCCAGATCGTCGCCTTCGAATGCATTGATGGGCGAGCCCTGAAGATTGTGGCTGTCCCTGTCGGACAGATACCCCTGCGCCGACAGCATGTAGCACATCGCACCCGGCTCGGACGCCATAAAGGTTTTATCGGCGAGCGAGGCTTTGGTGCGATCGATCATCTGCTGTTTGGATGCGCCGGCCAGCACCCACTCCGTTCGTTTCAGGTACTGCGACAGGACGGCGCGCGCGGCCGTGTTGAAACAATTCGGCGCGCGCACCTTGGGATTCCAGAATTCGGCATCGGCGAAACCGGCCGCCCAGGAGCGCTCCACGATGCACACGAAACCATTCTTGCCCTCGACCGCAGTTTCGAAGCCGCGCTTGCCGAGAACGAGTACCTCGGCGCCGGCTGCAATCGAGGGCGGGGCGGCGCTTCGTGCGAGGGCGATCTCGTCTTCGCGGTTGGCGATGCGGTATTGCTCGATCGGTGCCATGACCGGGTAGGGCGCTGCTTTGGCGTCCTGCGCATGGGCGTGGCTGGCTGCGGCCAGCAGGAGGATGACCAGGGAAGATTTTGTCACGAGTTT
>VBNZ01000202.1 GCA_005877675.1 Gammaproteobacteria bacterium | reverse complement strand
AGCGCGCTCGTCGGACGCCCGTACACCGCCGTTGGTCGAATTGGTGACGCCGTAAGTCCCGCTTTTTAGCGCCCCTTGTGGGAGAATGTGCTATATCGATGTCGGCGCAGGATGCGTCGCGCGCCATGGTGGGTTCACGAGGGCGAGCAAGAGTGAGCCGGGACAAATTCCTGACGGCAGTGGGGCTGCAAGAAGAGCAGGTCGCGCATCTGCGCCTTCTGCTGCGTCGCCTTGCGCTTGCACAGCATTGGACTTGGGGCGAGGAGAACAATGCCGACCTGATTATCGTCGACGTCGAGACGTTCGCCGGGCGCATGGCGCGCGATCGCGCCGGCGGCATGGGGCGGCGTTGCGCGATCGTCAATCAGAGCGTCGAATTGCGCGCCACCGAGTTGCATTGCGCACTGCCCTTCACCGCGGAAAGCGTCACAGCGTTGCTGGAGGAAGCAGCCGCGCCGGTGGCGAGTCCCGAGAATCATCCGCCGGTCGAACGTACCGACGACTTCGCCGACGTGCTCGCGCACTTCGACACCGATGAGCTCGACATGAGCTTCCACGAATCACGCCCCGACTACACCGCGTCGCCGCAATCCGGCAACGGCAGTGCAGCCGGCGATCTTGGCCTTGAGGCGGTGTTCGCCAAGGACAAGGAAGGCGATCTGTTCCGCCCGATGCGCCTCAAGGTGCGTGCAGGCGGCACGACCGAGGGTTCGGAGCGCGTCTCCTCGCGCAATGAGCAGCGCGCGGAATTCAAGCCGATGGCGGCAGACGCGAAGGCGCCGCCGGTCGAGTACGAACAGGAAGCACGCATGCAGGACGCGTGGCCGCTGCGGCATTTTCTCGACGGCGACTTGATCGGCGGGCCGTCGATATTGCAGCTGCCCGACGCGCCCGCACTGAGTCTGGATCCGAAGAATCGCCTGTGCTACAGCAGCGCGCAGACACTGCAGGAGCTGACCGCGTACTGCAGTCAGCCGCTGCCGGTCGCGCGCTGGCGCACGCTGACGACGCTGGAACTGCAGCAATTGCGCGGCAGCGAACGCGAACGGCCGTATTCGCATCTGATCTGGTTGATCGTCTGGCTCGGTTCGCACGGCAAGCTGTCCGGACATCTGTCGCCGGGCGCGGATTTTCGCCTCACCACGCGGCCGAATATCGACGATGGCGTGGCCGAGCACGCGGCGATCGTGCAGGCGCTGTACACACCCGGGCGCCTACACGAAATCGCCGCACGCAGCGGCGCCGGCATGAACGATGTGATCGATGTGATCAATGCCTACGAAGCAATCGGCTGGGTCGAGGCCAAGCGCTATCTGCCGCCGATTCCGGGGGGCGACAAGGATGCCGGATTGCTCGGCAAGCTGCGCAATCAGTTCAAGCGTTAAGGGCGCTGTAACCGCCGCGTAACATTGCTGTCACGCGCCATTCAAGGCGCAGGACTAGCGTTGCGTAAACGCGAGGAGTACCCGCATGCGCATCGCCATGGTCACCGAGACCTTTCCGCCGGAAATCAACGGCGTGGCATTGACCGTGGCCGGCTTGGTCGACGGCCTGCGCGAAGCCGGGCATGCGGTACAGGTCGTACGTCCGCGCCAGGTGGATGTTGACGAAGACAGCGCCAACAGCGACCACGTGTTGGTGCGCGGCGCGCGCCTGCCGCGCTACCCGGGTCTGCAGTTCGGCCTGCCGACCGCACGCCGCCTGCGCAATCTGTGGAAGCAAGAACGTCCCGACGCGATCTACGTTGCGACCGAGGGGCCGCTCGGCTACTCCGCGCTGCGTGCGGCGAAGGCGCTCGGCATACCCGCGAGCACGGGCTTCCATACGCGCTTCGACGATTTCGCGCGGCACTACGGCTTCGGTTTTCTCACTCCGGTCGTGTTCGCCTACCTGCGCCGCTTCCATCGCCATGGCGCAGCGACGCTGGTGCCGACGGTCGAACTGCGTGATTTTCTGCTACAGAACAATTTCGGCAATGTCGTGCTGCTGCGCCGTGCGGTCGACAACCGCCTGTTCAATCCGGCGCGCCGCGACGACGCGCTGCGCGCGCAGTGGGGACTCAAGCCCGGTCAGCTCGCGATCATCTATGTCGGCCGCATCGCGCCGGAAAAAAACCTTGCGCTTGCCGTGCGTACGTTCCGCGAGGTGCAGAAAATCCATCGCGACGCGCGCTACATCTGGGTCGGCGACGGCCCCGCGCGCGCGACGCTTGCGGCGGAGAATCCGGATTTCATCTTCGCCGGCATCCAGCGCGGCGAGGAACTCGCGCGCTATTTTGCCAGCGCCGATCTGTTCGCTTTTCCATCGCTGACCGAAACCTTCGGCAATGTCACGCTCGAAGCGCTCGCCAGCGGCCTGCCTGCGGTCGCGTTCGATTACGGCGCGGCGCGCGAGCATCTCAATCCCGAATGCGGCCGCCGTGTGCCGTTCGCGGACGAAGACGCCTTTGTGCGCGCGACGCTCGATCTCGTGCGCAGTGACGTGATGCGTCCGCAGGTCAAGCAGGCTGCGGTCGCAGCTGTGGCTGAACTCGATCCGCATAGCGTCTCAGCGAGTTTTGCCAAGCTGCTCGCCGGGCTCGCGCGCAAGTCCGACGTCGCGCATCCGCGCGTCAAGCTGCACGGGAGCGCGACATGACGACCTTGCAACTGTGGCAGAACATCGAATTGCGAAGCGGCGAGGCTCGCCTGTGCTTGCGCGCCAATCGCTGGGGTGCGCGTCGGGCGATTGCGCGCTTCTTCGGCGCGATCAGCCGCCTCGGTGACGGCGTGTTCTGGTACGCGCTGATGCTTGCGATCGCGCTGTTCGGCGGCACGCAGGGCCGCATAGCCGCACTGCAGATGGCGCTGACCGGGCTCGTTGCGGCCGGCATGTATCGCGGCCTCAAGCGCTGGACGCGTCGCCCGCGTCCGTTCCGCGCGCACGAAGACATCGTCGCGCACGTGCTGCCGCTCGATGAGTTCAGTTTTCCTTCGGGACACACGCTGCACGCGGTGACATTCACTGTCGTAGCACTCGCGTATTTTCCGCTGCTCGCGCCGCTGCTGATCCCATTCACGCTGCTCGTCGCCGCTTCGCGCGTCGTGCTCGGGTTGCACTATCCGAGCGACGTGCTGGCGGCGACGCTGATCGGTTCTGCGCTGGCGGGCAGTTCGCTTTGGCTGGTTACGTTGATTCGCTGACGCCCTAGCTCGCCATTCCGAGGCGGCCGAGGCTGAACTGGAATCCTGGCTCGTCATTCCTGCGAAGGCGGACTGCGGAGGCAGTATGCCGGA
>VBNZ01000201.1:3298-10540 GCA_005877675.1 Gammaproteobacteria bacterium | reverse complement strand
CTGGGCCTCGCCGTCAACAACCTGTTCAACCGCGTCGGCAACATCGAGAACTACGCGGGCGGGTTTGAGTTCATCCGTGCCAATTCGGGGGCGGACTATGTCGGCCGCGAGTTTTTCGTACGCTTCAACTACAAGTTCAATTGACGTTTCACGACGCCCCTCAAGAGTCGTCGAAGCCCGGCCAGGCTGGCCGGGCTTTTTTTCCCCGGCTCAATGCGACAACAATGCAGATCATGAACATCAGATTGAAGCTGCGCACGATTTTCCTCACCGGCGTCGCGGCCGGCACGCTCATACCATGCGTGGCCGCACACGCGGCAGGCGATCTTGCCGCCACGGTCAACACGTTCATCGGCACCAAGGATGAAGGCAACACGTTTCCGGGCGCATCGGCACCGTTCGGCATGGTCCAAGTCTCGCCGATCGGCGATCATTACGCCGGCTGGCGTTACGACGATGCGAAGATTCGCGGCTTCGGCCACTCGTTTATTTCCGGCGCCGGCTGCTGGGGTCAGGGTGGACTCGTTTCGGTGCTGCCATTCGCGGGAACGATCGGGCCGAAAAGCACGCTCGATACGAGCGATCCCAAGGCCTTCGATCAGAAACGCTACGCATCGAGCTACGCGCACACGGGCGAAGTCGGGCAGGCGGGTTATTACAAGGTGCATCTGACGCCCGACTCCGGTCCGCGCGATGGCGGCATCGATGCCGAGGCCGCCGCGCTGACGCGCGCCGGCGCGGAGCGGTATACATTTTCACGGGATGCCAAGGAAGGCCATATTCTCGTCAACGTCTATCAGGCGACCGAACGTCATCCGGTCGCCGGCGCGGCGTTGACGATCGTTGGCGACCGCGCGATCGAAGGGCGCGAGGTCGTCAACAGTTTTTGCGGCGGGCGCCAGTACACGACCTGGTTCCGCCTCGAGTTCGATCGCCCATTCAAGGCCTTCGGTACGTTCGGTCGCAACGGCGGCATGCCCGGCGCGCGCAGCACGATGGAAGGCGAGACGATCCCCGCCGGCGCGTGGCTGAGTTTCGATCTCGCCCAGGGCCGCAGCGTGACCGTGCTCAGTGCGATCTCGCACGTCGATCAGGAAGGCGCGCGCAGGAATCTCGCGAGCGAAGGCTACGTGCACGGCAAGGCGCTCGACTTCGACTCGATGCGCCGCCGCGCGCAGGACGCGTGGCGCAAGGAACTCGCATCGATACAGATCGAGGGAGGCACGCCGGACGATGCGGCAGTGTTCTACACCTCGCTCTATCACGCGCTGCTGCAGCCTCTGACCGGCAACGATGCCGATGGCCGCTATCGCGGCTACGACGATCAAATTCATAGCGTCGACGGCTGGACCTATTACGAGTATTTCTCGCTATGGGACACCTATCGTTCGCAGAATCCGTTGCTCGCGATGCTGCGTCCCGCGCGTGCGCGCGACATCGCGCGCACGCTGCTCGCGATCGCGCATGACGGCGGCTGGCTGCCGCGCTGGGGTTACGCGAACTTCGACGCCAACGTCATGAGCGGCGATCCAGTCACGCCATTTCTTGTAGACCTGTGGCGCTACGGTGCACTCGCTGGGCGTGAGAAGGAAGCCTACGCAGCGCTGCGCCAGAATGCATTCGACGTTGCGCCGATGCGATCGATGTCGGGCGGCCGCACGGGCAACGCGAATTATCTCGCCAAAGGTTATGTGCAATACGACCTTGCCTATCCGTCGCGCGGGATGGATGTCGATCCGCATCACGGCGGCTCGGCCACGTTCGAGTATGCGCTCGGCGACTGCGCGCTGTCGCAGATGGCGGCTGCGCTCGGCGAGACGGGCGACGCCGCGACGCTGCAGCAGCGCGGGCGCAGCTGGCGCAATCTGTGGGATGCAAGCGTGGTCGACAAGGAAACCGGCTTCAAAGGATTCCCGCGGCCGAAGGACGCGGACGGCAGTTGGTACGCGCCGCCACGGGGCGCATACGATCCGCGCTCCGATCGCGGCTTCCACGAGGGCACCGCGTGGCAGTATCAGTGGCTCACGCAACAGGACGTGCCGGGCCTGATCGAAGCGAGCGGCGGCAAGGACAAAACCGCAGCACGGCTCGATGCGTTCTTTGCCTACGATGCGGTCCTCGCGGACCCGGCGAGGGCTGCGCACAAAGATTGGGTGTCGGGCACTTACGACTACTACAGCCAGTTCCGCTACAACCCGAACAACGAGCCCGATCTGCACGCACCGTGGATGTACACGCTGATCGGCGAGCCTTGGAAGACCGCCGCGGTGCTGCGCGCGGCGCAGACCCTGTTTACCAATGGACCTGGCGGCGTCACCGGCAATGACGATCTCGGCGAGATGTCGGCGTGGTACTTGTTCTCCGCAATCGGCATGTATCCGGTCGTGCCGGGTACCGGGGAGCTCGTGCTGCATACGCCGCGTTTTCCACAAATCCGCATCACGCTCGAAAACGGCAAGAAGATCGATATCGCCGCGCCCAACGCCGATGGAAAGAAACTGCAATACGTCGCAGCGCTGACGCTCGATGGCAAGGCGCATGCGCAGTCGTGGGCGGCCTGGGATCAGTTGAAGAACGGCGCCGCGCTGCGTTACCAGCTGACTGAGACTGCACCGGCGCAAGGCTGGGGCACGCAGGCTCCAAAGCTTTCGGGGAGTAGCTTCACCGGCGCAGCAGCACGCCAAGGGCAGCGCCGTCCTAGTTGCAGGGACGCAGCTGCGCCCCGCGAGCTTTCCGACGCGATCGATTGCAAGAATTATGCGATCTACAGCCCGGGCGGCAATCCCGGCATCTTCCAGAACAACACCACGGCCAACCCGCGCAGCTGGTGTCCTGGCGCAATCGTGCCTACGCGATTCTTCGATATGAATCCGTTGCCGGCGACCGCGCAGGTCGAACTGGTCATCGGCAATCCATCGCCATGGACAGCCGATTCGCAATACGTCACCAGCGTCAATATTCTCGAACGCTGATGCTGTCGATTTGAATAGCTGGCGCGGAACCTCTCACCGGGAGGTTCCCGCTTATTTCGTCGCCACGCGCCGCAGCGGATGCGCCTCGGTGTTGAACACGACGGCATCCAGATCGAGCGCGTTCTTGGGCGCGAACAGCAGATAAAAGTACTTGAACGTTTCGGCGAAGACGAAACTCTCCATGCTGTCCTTGCGTTCCTTCGTGATCACGCTCTTGAGCGCGGTGTAGCCGACGTCATTGCGGCAGTGACGGCGAAAATCCGTAAACATCTGTGCGCCTATCGTGCGCCAGCGCGGCGCGCCGTCGAGGCGGTTCAGATAGAACGCCGATTCGATGATCTCGGGGCGTAGCGCGTAGCTCGGATCGAGCACTTTGAACTGCGCATAGTCGAACGACTCGGGTTCGATGCCGTTCTGCTGCCACATGCGCAACGAGGCTTCCTCGAGCTTGCGCGCGCGCGGAAGATCTCCGGAGTAAGCAAGCAATCCGGGGAAGAATGCGTGCAGCGAACCGTACTCGGTCTGCCCCGCCTTGCCGCTATGCATATCGGCGTGGCGGTACCAGAGTTCATTACCGCGCGGATCGGCGAGATGACGATTGACCGCGGCGATCGAGGTCTGCCACATCGCGAGACAATCCTTGTCGCCGAACAGCTTCCAGCATTTCCACAGATATTCGTAATAAGAATCTATGCCGCCGCCGATATGGCTGTCAGTGTCGAGCCACTTGCCGCTGACGACGTCGAAGCTCGCGCCGACGAGACCGGTCTTGCCGCGACGATTATAGGTTTCCACCAGCGCGCGCTTGGCCTTGTCGTAGTAGATCGACTTGCCGGTGAGTCGCGCGAGCGTACCGTATTCAAGCAGCAGCGTGCCCGACTCGGCCGGATTGCTTTCGCTGCCACGTGTCTTGCCGCTGCGCAGATTGACCTCGACCCAGGGCAGACCGGTCGGCGAGTCGAATGCAGGCAAGAGACGCGTACCAAGATCGTCGGCGAGCTTGAGCAGGCGTTCATCGTGCGTAAGTTGATAGCCCGACAACAGGCCGCCGAGCAGGCGGATCGTGATCTCGAAATGCTTGACGTAGATATCCTGATCGAACGACAGCCGCGTCACGATCAGCTCGCGCGCCTCGTTTGCTTCGTCCTTCAGGCCGGCGAGAATCAGCGTGTCGAGTGCATCGACTGGCGTCATCAGCAGCGACTGCGCATACCAGTCGTGCGCTCGCTTGCTCAGCGGCGCAAGATCGTCGTGACCCCAGGCGTACTGCTTGTAGCCGCTCCAGGCATGGCGCACTTCTTCGCGTACCTCATCGGCGAGTTTCGCGCTGGCCGCGGCGTCGATCGACGCCGGCGGCTGCGCCTTCGCCGACACGCAGGCGCACGCCATCAGCATCAACGAAACGAACATCCGGTGTAGTTTCATACCGCATCTCCTCGTACGACGTTGAGCACCTCGTAGCACGCACCCATCGTGTGATAGTCGGTCTTGCCCGCAGGACTCTTGTCGTCGCCGTACTTGCGATTCTCGCGGTCGAGGATGCGGTACCACGCGCCATAGCGATGATCGACGAAGTGCTGCCACGAATAACCCCAGAGCTTGTCGTACCAGTCCCAGTACTTTTTCTCGCCGCTGCGCGCCGCGAGCAGCGCGGCCGCGGCAAGCGACTCGGCCTGCACCCAGAAATATTTATCGTCGTCGCAGAAATACGTCGGGCCTTCCGCGACTGGTTTTGCGCTCGTCGCGGTCGTACGCAGACTTTCCGGCGCAAAGCCGTAGACCATGCCACCGAATTTTTCGTCCCACGAATGCGTCAGCGCTGCGTCGAACAGATGCTGCGCGGTCGGCAGCAACCAGTCGGCCGGCGCGTACCGATCAAGGATCAGCAAGAGCTTGGCCCATTCGGTCTGATGTCCGGGCTGAAAGCCCCACGGCCGAAACAGGTGCTTGGGATCGTCGAGATGATATTTCCAGTCGACGTTCCAGTGCTCGTCGTAATGCTCCCACACAAGCCCGTTCGCTTTCGCCGCCTGGCGCCGCGTCATATTGTCGGCCAGCGTGCGCGCGCGATCGAGGTAGCGCGTCTCGCCGCTCGCCTCGTATGCGGCGAGCATCGCCTCGCACATGCCATTGTGCGTCGGCCTCGTCGCGGTATAAACCGTAGGATGAATCCCAGTACCGCTGCTCGAGCAGGTTCCAGGTCTCATCCATCCACGCGGCGGTTTCGAGTCCGGCCTTGCGCGCACTCGCGTAAGCGAGCAGCACGAAGGCAAGGCCGTAGCAGTGATTCATGTGATCTTCGGCGCGATGGTCGCGCAGCGTCCACGCATAGCCTCCCGTCGATGGATCGCGATGCACCTCGCGCAAGTAACGCACGCCATGATCGGCAAGCTCGCGATAATCGTCGCGATCGAATTCGCGCGCCGCCATCGCATAGTTGAAGACGAAGCGCGTGCTGCTGACCAGATGACGATGGCTGTGATCGTAGATCGTGCCGTCATCCTTGAAGTAGTGAAAAAATCCGCCGCTCTCGTCGCGCGCCCGCGGATCGTAGAACGCCATCGTGTGGCGGATATGCTCGAGCAGAAACTCGGAACTGCGGAATGCAGGCTGGGACATGCTGTGACTCTTCGATTCGGTTTAGTGCGATGTTACGGTGAGCCTGGGTGTCGCGAGGGAGCGCAGGCCGAGCGCTTGTTGCAAGGGCGCGAGTCCCGCTGCCGAGCTTACGTGCAGCGTTACAGCTTCGCCGGGGAGCACGCTCAGCGCGTTGTCCGACAGCTCGGCATCGAGCGCGCCGAAATCGATCCAGACCGCGCGCGCGAAATGCTGTGCGCGCAGCGTCAGCACATAACCATCGCCGTCGCGACGCAGCTGCGCTTTCAATTCGGGATCGCGCCAAGCGAGATTTTTCGCCGCATCGAAATAGACCTCGCTGCGCGACACGACCTGACCATCGGCACTGAGCTCGAACACGGCAAGCGTACGCCGCGGATCGGCACCGCGCAGCAAATCTGCATCGGTGAACGCGCCGACCTGTGCCGCGCTCAATGGCGCGAGCGTAGTTTCCTTGCGCTCCTCGCGCAGCAGCTTGCCGTCGAAGTCGAGCACGCGCAGGTGCCAGGCCGCAGCAACGGATGTCGTGCGATCGTTGATCAACGACACCTGCGTCGTGCGCTCCTTGCGCAATGCGGCGATCGCGAGTGGCGCGAAGAAACGGCGCGCATGGAACTGCAAGGCTTTCCAGCGGCCGTAATAGTCGATGCTCGACCACGACGCGCCCGGCCACACGTCGTTGAGCTGCCAGTACAACGAGCCCATCGTGCGCGGGCGCGAGGCGCGGTGATGCAATGCGGCGAGCTCGATGCCCTCGGCCTGCATCACCTGACTCAAGTAGGCGAAGTCGGCGAAATCGCGCGGTGTGCCGTATTCGCGTTCGACGTACAGCATCAGCCGTTCATTGCCGGCGCCGGCGAGAAATTTCTGATGCGCGCGGATCACCGGCGTGTCGATGCCCTGCTCTTTGGCCTGCGCAAACGTATCGATCGTGCGTAGCGACGGCCAGGACTGCAGGCCGAATTCGGACATGAAGCGCGGCGTCGCATCGAGATAAGCGACCGGCGGCAGCGCCGGATTGCCCCACACATGCCAGTAGTGCGTATCGCCGTTGTCGAAGTCGTCGCCGCCGCCGCCTTCGCCGAGATCGTTGCTGGGCGAACTCGACCAGTACGGCACGCCATCGCCTTCCTGCGCGACCACATCACGCAGATCATGGCCGAACAGCTGCACATAGCCATCCCAGACGTTCTGCGCAAACGCCGAGTCGGCCAGCGTGAGGGATTTGCTGTAACCCCAAGCCCACCACGCCGTCTCCTCCTCGTTATTGCCGTTCCACAGCACGACGCTCGGATGCCGGCGCAGGCGGCGCACATTGTCGCGCGCCTCTGCGATCGCGCTGGCGCGGAACGCAGGATCGTAAGCGGGCACGACGCCGCCGCCGAACATGAAGTCCTGCCACAGCATGAGTCCGAATTCATCGGCGAGATCGTAGAACGCGTCGCTCTCGTAATAGCCGCCGCCCCACAGGCGGATCATGTTCATGTTCGCATCGCGCGCGGACGCGAGCACGCGACGCTGCTGCGCGAGCGTCGCGCGCGCGGGGAACGCATCGAATGGGATCATGTTTGCGCCCTTGGCGAATATCGGCACGCCGTTGATCGCGAAGGCGAAGCCCTGCCCGCTCGCATCCTTGTCGCGACGCAGTTCGAGC
>VBNZ01000201.1:0-3280 GCA_005877675.1 Gammaproteobacteria bacterium | reverse complement strand
CCCGCGCATCACTGATGCGAGTGGAAAAAGTATACAATGCCTGCTCGCCATAACCGTTCGGCCACCAGCGGCGCGGATGTTCGATCGTGATCGGCACGGCCAGCGTATTCGCGCCGACGCGCAGCGCCGTCGTCTGCTTCACGCTGCCGAGCGGCTTGCCGTCCGGACCGCGCGCCTCGATCTCGACTAGCGTAGCACCGGCGCCATCGCTATCGACCTGCAGCGTTGCATCGAGCTGCGCTGCCGCATCGCTCAGGCTACGCTGATGCAGGTGCAGATCGCTCAGCCGCAGCGCATCCCAACTTTCCAGATTCACCGCGCGCCATATGCCGGCCGTGACGTAGCGCGGCCCCCAGTCCCAGCCATAGTGATAACCCGGCTTGCGCGCGAAGTTGCCGGTCATCGCATCCTTCGGCTCGTCGCCGTACGGCGAGGGGTAGTTGCCGGCGAGCTTGTGCGGCATCGCCTGCACTTGCGCGAGCCAGCGCACGATCGGCGAGGCGAACACGATGCGCAGCGTGTTGCCGCGCGCGCGCAGCTTGCCGTCCACACTCACGCGCCAGCGCCGAAACGCGTTGTCGGCGTCGAGCAGCTTTTTGCCGTTGAGTTCGACTTGCGCATAGGTATCGAGGCCGTCGAAAGCAAGCGCGTGATGCGTGCGTTGCAGCGTAGCCGCATCGATATCGAACGTCGTGCGGTACTCCCATTGCGCGAGGCCGATCCATTGCAACCCCGCCTCGCGCGCGCCGACGTAGGGATCGGCGATCAGGCGCGCGGCGAGTAGATCGGTATGCACATTGCCGGGCACTTGCGCGCGATGCCAGCGTGCCGCATCGGCGTGCTGCTTGGCCTGCGCATCGCCGGGGACGAGACGCATTTCCCAAGCGGCGTGCAAGGGCTGCGACGTCAACGGCGCCGCAAACGCCGGCAGTGCGAGCGCGCACAATACCGCTGCGAACACGTAGTGCGACGCGCGCATCTTCAATGCCGCAGCCAGGATACCGGCACGGATTGCGCAACTGCATCGCCGGTACCGACTTTCAACTCCAGCGCCTTGTCGCCACTGCCTTGAAAATAGCGCAACGCGAACTTGTGCGCGCCGGCCGCGAGCGCGAGCGTGCCGCGCGATTCGGAAGCGGACTGCCCGCCGTCGCGATCGATGACCACGTTGTCGTCGATTTCGAGCACGCTGCCGTCGTCCGAGCGCAACTGGAAACGATAGATAGCATTGGCTGGCACCAGCAGCCAGCCGCTGAATGTGAGACCGAACCATTCGGCACGCGCGTAATCCGGAATACCGATCTGCATCGTGCTGTCTTCGCGTGTCGGCCGAATGCCATCGAGCGCGCTGGTCACCAGCACTTCCTGCTCGAAGTAATCGCGTTGCAGTCCGGGTTTCAGCGCGGTCGTTTTGATCGGCGCCGCTGCGTGCAGCGTCGCGTGGCGGAATTTTGCGCTGCGCACGGGACCGGCGCGCCCATCCGCGAGAAACAGGCGCGCGGCGATGGGCGTACCCGCATGCGTCAGCGCAATCGCGATCGGTTTTTCATAGCGCGGCGAGTTGGCATCGGGCGTGTCGCCGTTGAGCGTGTAGCGGATCGTCGCGCCCGAAAGCGGCGATTCGAGCGTGAGCGTGGCGCTCGCATCCAGGCGCGTGACATCGTCGAGTCCGTCCACTTCGGGCAGACGGTAATGCACGCCGAGTCGATCGAGCGCGGCGTATTGCGGCGCGAGCCGGCGCTGGAAATCCGCCCAGTCGCGGCGCGCGCGCGGCGACCATGCGACTTCGGCGAGTGCGAGCTCGCGCGGAAACGCCATGTATTCCACGCTCTGCGGCGTCGGCAGATATTCGCTCCACAGATCGGCCTGCGTGCCGAGGATGTGATGTGCCTTGTCCGCAGGCAGATCCGGCGGCAGCGGATCGAAGCGATAAACCTGCTCGAGCGGCAGGCGGCCGCCGGCCACGCACAAGGGTTCGCGCTTGGGATCGCCGGGACAATGATCGAAATAGGTGTCGCCCGGATTCATGATCACGTCGTGCCCTTGCTGCGCGGCCGCGATGCCGCCCTGCATGCCGCGCCACGACATCACGGTCGCGCCAGGCGACAGGCCGCCTTCGAGAATTTCATCCCAGCCGATCAGCTTGCGCTCGTGCTGATTGAGAAACGCTTCGATGCGGCGCAGAAAATAACCCTGCACTGCATGTTCGTTCTTCATGCCTTCGCGCTTCATCAAATCCTGCACGAAGGCGCTTTCCTTCCAGCGCCGGGTCGGCGCCTCGTCGCCGCCGAGATGGATATAGCGGCCGGGGAACAGCGCGATCACTTCGCTCAATACGCCTTCGAGAAACTTGAACGTCGCTTCGTTCGGGCAGAGCACGTCGTCTTCGACGCCCCAGATAGTCGAGACTTCGAACGGGCCGGGCGTACAGGCGAGTTCCGGGTATGCCGCGAGCGCCGCCTTGGAATGTCCCGGCATTTCGATCTCCGGCAGGATCGTCACCTGCCGCTGCGCGGCGTAGGCGACGACTTCGCGCACTTGCGCCTGCGTGTAGAAACCGCCGTAAGGCTGGCCATCGCCGAAGTATGGATCGAAGTTGCGTCCGAGGATCGTCTCCTTGCGGAACGCGCCGACCTTGGTCAGCAGCGGATACCGCTTGATCTCGATGCGCCAACCCTGGTCCTCGGTCAGATGCCAGTGAAAGGTGTTGAATTTGTAGCGCGCCATCAAATCGATGTAGCGCTTGATGAATTCGAGCGGATACAGGTGGCGGCCGACGTCGAGATGCATGCCGCGATACTTGAAGCGGGGCGCGTCGTCGATGCGCACCGCAGCAATGCCGCCCTTCTCGCTGCCCGGCACAGCAAGCTGGCGTAATGTCTGCAAGCCGTAAAACAGACCCGCTGGTGCGGGCGCACTCAAGGTGATCCGATGTTCGGCGACATCGAGCCGATACGATTCGGCATCGGCCTTTGCGTCGGGGTCGAGTTGGAGCACGACATCGGCCGAATCCACTTTGCCGCTTTGTATACCAACCTCACGCTGCCAGCTCTCGTGCAGGATGCCGGCGGCAAGCTCAGCGAGTTCACGCAATGCCTTGTCGTCCTTGCCGGACAGCGCGAGCTTCACTTGCGCGCCGGGCACGAAGCGTCCCGTCTGTGCCTGCATCTGCGCGGGTGCCGGCACGATCTGCCAGGGCGACTCGGTGGCGGCAACAGGCTCCAGACCCGCGCCGATCAATGCGCCAAGCGCACCGGCAAACATCATCGATCGCGATACC
>VBNZ01000200.1:7148-7690 GCA_005877675.1 Gammaproteobacteria bacterium | reverse complement strand
ATGCCGACTAGCAGCTTGAATACGTGCGTCGGCAGGTTGACATAGCCGCCGACAAAGGCGAGCGGAATCGACAGGATCGCAAACGGCCAGAAAAGGCGCCAGGAAAAATGCCCGGCGCGCCAGAACTGGCACGTGCCGATCAGTGCGACGACGATATTGAGAGTCAATGCGACCGGCTTGATCGTCGCGGGTGTGAGTCCGGCGAGCGACATCACCGCGATATAGCCGGACGCGCCGGCATGGCCGACCGAGGAATATAAAAATGCGACCAGAAAGATCGCGAGTGTAAGCAGGACGATATATTCGGTCGCCACGAAGCGCGCCATGGTCGTTATAGTCACATGACTATAACGGACGCAGAGTGCCCTCAACAAGTTCTGTAGCTCTGCTTAGCGCTTGTGCGGGCGTACGCGCGCCAGGCGCACGAGAGCAGCGACTTCCGTCGTCGCGGCTTTGTCGGTCTTGCGCTGCATGCGGCGATAGAGGGCGGCCACGTTCGCTCCCGTCGGCGTTAATAGCGCGCCACCGCCGTGCTCGCCGCC
>VBNZ01000200.1:3385-7084 GCA_005877675.1 Gammaproteobacteria bacterium | reverse complement strand
GCATCGTGCGTGCCGCGGCTGTGATCGAGCCTGTTTGTGCGATCGCTTCGAGCAGATCGATCTTGCCCGGACCGATCGCACGGCGAGCGTCGAAAACCAAGCGCAGGCGCAGCGTCAGGGGACGAGTCGGCATATTACATGCTTATGCATTCAGCTCGCGCGTTCACACGTTCGATGCACTCGGATGTAACGAAAAACGCAACGTGATGGCTTGCACATTTCGCATTGTGACCTGCTATAGTCAATGCAAATATCGCCTTGCGCAGGGATTGGTGCCGAGGCGATTTCTTCATGGAGTCGGGGGCAATTCATGGTGCAGATTATGCGTCGATTCGTCGCATTCTTGGTCTTTTTTGCGTGCGCCGCGACGGCGAACGCACAGTCCTACACCTACTCAGTCTATATCGACGCGGACGCGAACGCGGCGACGGGGTGTAGCGTCAGTTCTCCTGGCGGCGCGCTTGCGGGTATCGAATCGGTCCTCGCCGTCACCGTAACGGCGGGCACGCCACCGACAGTCAATTCAGTCACGCGCAGCAGTTGCAGCGGCGGCATCCTGGGTGCGCCTGTGGCCGAAGGCACGGCAGCGGTGAGCGTCGGCGCCGGCGTCGGTGGCACGACCAGCATCGAGGTCAGCGATGCGCTGCTCAATGTAGCGCCGTCCTCGACAGGCGCCTTGCATGTCTATGCCGCCGCGCAGAGCGCCGGTGGCAGCGACATTCTGTTCACAACGACCGGCGTGGCCATAGGCCAAGCCATCGTATTGCAATTGGCGGCGCCGGGCAGCACGGTACCGACGCCACTGTTCGGAATTCCTGCGCTGCTGTTGCTCGTCGCCGGACTGCTCGCATTTGGCTCGCGTGCGGTGCGTCGACGCATGCTCAAGCGCTTGATGCTTGGTCTGGTACTGCTCAGCGGCATCGCGGGCGCGGCGATCTTCAATTGGAATGGCATTGGACCGATCGCGACCGACCCGCCTGGCGACTCCACCAGCGGTGAATCGGCCATCGATCTGCGCTATTTGCTCGGCGCTTTCAATGGCAGCAATGTCTTTTTCCGCCTTGACGTCAACAGCAACCTCGCGCCGCCGCCGCCCAAGCCGGTCGCAGTCGCAGATACCTATCAAGACACGATCAACACGACGCTCACCGTCGCGGCGCCAGGCGTGCTCTCCAACGACACCTTGAACGGTGGCACGATTACGAGCAATACCAATCCCGCGCATGGCACGTTGGCGCTCAACGTCAACGGCGGATTTGTATACACGCCGACCACGGGCTATACGGGCCAGGACAGCTTCACGTATACGCTGACCAATGCGGGCGGCAATTCGATCGGCAACGTGACCATCGTCATCCTCAACGGGCCGTCCGCGCAGCCCGACAGCTATACGACCATTGTCGGCACCGCGCTGAACGTCTCCGCGCCGGGTGTGCTCGCCAACGACAACCTGGGCAACCCGACCGCGACATTGTCGTCCTTCGGCGGCGGCAGCCTCGGCGGTGCAGTCACCAGCCATGCGGTGGGAACCAGCGCCGCGCTCGCTGGCGGCACGCTGACAGTCAACGCGAACGGCAGCATCAGTCTGACCGCACCGACGACGGCCGGCACTTACACCTTCCTTTATCGCATCGGCAATGTGCAGGGCACATCCGACGGCACCGTCACGATCCAGGTCAACCAGGCGCCGACGATCACGAGCGTTGGGCCGGCGAACTTCTCGGTCGGCGTGAACGGCACATATACGATCACCACATCCGGCACGCCGACGGTCACGTCGATCACGCTGACCGGCTGCACGCTGCCGGCCGGGCTGAGTTTCACTTATACGAGCGGCGCGACCGCGACGATCTCGGGCACTGCCACGGCGGGCGGAACGGTAAGTTGCACCGTCACCGCGAGCAATGGCGTGAGTCCAAACGCGACGCAGACTCTGGTCGTCAATTCCACCGCCGGTCCGGTAGCGAATCCAGACAGTTACTCCACGACGGTCGGCACCGCGCTCAACGTCTCCGCTCCAGGCGTGCTGGGCAATGACAATCTGGGCAGTCCTACGGCGACAATGTCGTCGTTCGGCGGCGGCAGTCTCGGCGGCAGCGTAACGACGAATGCGCCAGGCGCCAGCGTTGCGCTCGGCGCATCGGGCGGCACGCTCACACTCAATGCCAACGGCAGCATCAATCTGACCACGCCGACAACCGCCGGTACCTATACTTTCCAGTACCGCATCGGCAATCACGATCCAGGTCAATCAGGCACCGACGATCACCAGCGTGGGCCCGGCGAACTTCTCGGTCGGCACGAACGCAACCTACAACATCACCACGACCGGCACGCCTACGGTCAACTCGATCACGTTGACCGGCTGCGTGCTGCCGGCTGGCTTGAGTTTCACCTACACCAGCGGCGCGAGCGCGACCATCTCCGGCACCGCGACGGCGACCGGCACAGTGGGTTGCACCGTGACCGCGAGCAACGGCATCGCGCCGCAGGCGGCGCAGAGGCTGGCGGTCAAGGCCAATGACGGACCGGCGGCAGTGGCCGACAGCTACACCACGACCGTGGGCACAGCGCTCAATATCGTCGCGCCCGGCGTGTTGAGCAATGACACGCTCGGCTTCCCCGCCGCGACGCTGACGAAATTCGGCGGCGGCTCGCTCGGCGGAAGCGTCACCGACAACAACGCAGGCGCCAGCGTCGTCCTGACCGGTTCCGGCGGCACGCTTACCGTGAATGCCGATGGCAGCCTGGCGCTCACCGCGCCGACCACCGCTGGTACCTACACGTTCCTGTATCGCATCACCAACACTCTCACGATCCAGGTCAATCAGGCACCGACGATCACCAGCGTGGGCCCGGCGAACTTCTCGGTCGGCACGAACGCAACCTACAACATCACCACGACCGGCACGCCTACGGTCAACTCGATCACGTTGACCGGCTGCGTGCTGCCGGCTGGCTTGAGTTTCACCTACACCAGCGGCGCGAGCGCGACCATCTCCGGCACCGCAACGGCGACCGGCACAGTGGTTTGCACCGTGACCGCGAGCAACGGCATCGCGCCGCAGGCGACGCAGAGTCTGACGGTCAATGCCAATGCCGGTCCGGCCGCAGTGGCCGACAGCTACACCACGACCGTGGGCACAGCGCTCAATATCGTCGCGCCCGGCGTGTTGAGCAATGACACGCTCGGCTTCCCCGCCGCGACGCTGACCATATTCGGCGGCAACTCGCTCGGCGGCGTGGTCACGGACCACGCGGCGGGAACGAGCGTGGCATTCGGCACGTCCGGTGGCACGCTGACCGTCAACGCTGACGGCAGTCTGGGGCTCACCGCGCCGACGACGGCGGGCGAGTATACTTTCCTGTATCGCATCGCGAACGGCGTCAGCACGTCGGATGCGATGGTGACGATCGATGTCAACCAGGCGGCGGCGATTACGTCGGCGGCCTCGACGACTTTCATCGACGGCCAGGCCAATAGCTTCGGCGTCACCACCACGGGTTTCCCGTCGCCCTCGCTCAGCATCGGCGCCATCACGCCTGCGCTAGCCGGCGTGAGCTTCGTCGACAACGGCAACGGCACTGCAACGCTCAGCGGCAGCCCGGCGCTCGGCACGGCGGGCACGTATACGTTCACGATCACCGCGCACAACGGCATCGGTGCCGATGCGACGCAGAATTTCACGCTGCAGGTCA
>VBNZ01000200.1:0-3310 GCA_005877675.1 Gammaproteobacteria bacterium | reverse complement strand
GTGGCGGCGTGGCGCTGCCCAGCGGCGTCAGTTTCACCGACAACGGCAACGGTACGGGCACGCTTTCCGGCACGCCGGCCGTCGGCACGGGCGGCAGTTATGCGATCACGTTCACTGCGACCAATACCGCCGGCTCCTCGCCCGCGCAGAGTTTCACCCTCGTGGTCACCGAAGCACCTGCGATCACCAGCGCCGCGAGCACGACCTTCACCGTCGGCACGGCGGGCACCTTTAGCGTAACGACGACGGGCAATCCGAAGCCTGCGATCAGCACGGTAAGCAGCCTGCCCGGCGGCGTGACTTTGGTCGACAACGGCAACGGCACGGCGACGCTGGCGGGCACACCGAATGCCGGCACCGGCGGCTCCTATCCGATCACGATCAAGGCGAGCAACGGCATCGGCAGCGATGCGACGCAGAGCTTTACCTTACAGGTTAATGAGGCGCCGGCGATCACGAGCGCGAATACGATTACCTTCACGGCTGGCGTGTCGGGGGCGAATTTCACCGTCACGACCACCGGTACACCAACGCCGACGATCGCACGCGGCGGCGTGGCTTTGCCGAGTGGCGTGACGTTCGCCGACAACGGCAACGGCACCGCGACGCTCGTCAACAATCCGGCCGCAGGCACGGGCGGCAGCTATGCGATCACGTTCACAGCCAGCAATGGCGTCGGTTCGAACGCGGTGCAGAGCTTCACCCTGATCGTCAATCAGTCGCCGGTGATCACGAGCGCCAATAACGCAAGCTTCGTTATCGGCCAGGCCGCTCAGACCTTCACGGTGACCACGACCGGTTTCCCGACCGGTGCGAGCATGGCGATCACGCAGAGCCCCAATCCCGACAGTCTGCCGGCCAACGTCACGTTCACCAACAACAACAACGGCACTGCGACGATTGCAGGCACGCCTGCATCGGGCACGAAAGGTGCGTATGCGTTGACGATCAATGCGAACAACGGCATTGCGCCGGCGGCGAGCCAGAATTTCACGTTTACCGTCACCTGTCCGGTGATCA
The DNA here is from genome assembly GCA_005877675.1 of Gammaproteobacteria bacterium. Lineage (GTDB taxonomy): Bacteria > Pseudomonadota > Gammaproteobacteria > Xanthomonadales > Rhodanobacteraceae > Rudaea. The sequence continues at coordinate 2,290 of VBNZ01000200.1, read as the reverse complement.
GCCTCTTGCCTGCGCCTTCTACCTTCAACGCCAACTACAACGCAGCGTTCAACCAGGCGTTCACGCCGAGTGGCGGCACGGCGCCGTACACCTATACGCTTGGCGGCACCGCGCTGCCTAGTGTCGGCTTCAGTGGCAACAATTTGACCGGCACGCCGAACAACACGGGCGCCTTCGCCTTCACCGTCAAGGCGACCGATGCAAACGGCTGCGACTCGTCGGTGCAGAGCTATACGTTGAATGTCTACCCGGTCGTCACCGACGATAGCTACGGCGCCATTCTCGGCAATGTGAAGGTCGATTCGACATCCGGATCACCGTTCAGCGTCGCGACCAACGACCAGTACCCTGCAGCGGGAACCACGATTGGCGCATTTGACGCGTCCAGCCTGCACGGCGGCACGGTGACGATGACGACCTCGGGCGGCAACATCGGCCAGTTCACCTACGATCCGCCGGTCGGCTACAGCGGTGCGGACAGCTTCACCTACACCCTGACAAGCAACGGGCTCAGCAAGATAGGCACAGTGAGCTTCAGTGTCGGTACGCCGATGTTGTGGTTCGTCAACAACGCGGCCGGTGCATGCCCAGGCGCACCCTGTGATGGACGCCTATCGCATCCGTTCACCAATGTCTCAACGATTACCAACGACGGTTCGGCGGCGCACCCGAAGATCAACGATACCTTCTTCGTTTACAGCGGCGCAGGTGCCTATTCCGGCGCCCTCACGCTACTCGCAAATCAAGACTTGATCGGCCAAGCCGCAAGCGCCTCGTTGGCTACTCTGACGGGCCTGACGACAGGCGTAGGACAGACTTTGCCGGCGACCGGCGGCGCCTCGCCGCTGCTGACAAGTGCCGGGATTGTAGTGACTGTTGGTACCGGTAATTCCATCCACGGCTTGACGCTTGGCAACGGCACGACGGCGCTGTCGGGTTCGGCCTTCGGCACGCTGACGGTCAACGACAATGTCGTCATCAACAGCAACGGCCGTGCGCTCGACCTCACCAACGGCACGTTCAACGCGACGTTCAATAGCGTCACGTCGACCGGCGGCACGAACAATGTCAGCCTGGTGCAGATCGCCGGTACGGTGAATCTCGCCAGCGGCGTGCTCTCGGGCGCCACAGGCACCAGCTTTGCGATGGGTACCGCAGCGGCGAGCAGTGGCGGCACGGCGATCGTGAGCTACAGCGGCACCATCACGCAAGCGACGAGCGGACAGGCGCCGATCGTCGTGCAGAATCGCACGGGCGGCACACTGACGCTTTCCGGCGCGATCACCGCAACGGCAGCGGGCGTGAAGGGCATTTCGCTGCTTAACAACACCGGCGCGACGACCGCGTTTACCGGTCCGCTGACCCTGACGACCACGAGCAATGCTGGTTTCGCGGCGACTGGCGGCGGCACTGTGACTGCGACCGACACGACCAGTACGATCACGACCACAACCGGCACCGCACTTACCGTCAGCAGCACTACGATTGGCGGCGGCGGCCTCCAGTTCAAGAGCATTTCCGCAAACGGCGGCGCGAATGGCATCTTGTTGAGCAATACCGGCGCGTCGGGCGGCCTGACGGTCAATGGCGACGGTGCGAATGTCGCAGTTGGCGGCAACGCGAGCGGCGGCACGATCTCGAATATGTCCGGTGCCGATGGCACGACTAGCGGTGTGGGTGTTTATCTCAACAACACCAAGAACGTCGTGTTGCGGCGCATGACCATCAATGGCACGAACCAGAACTTCGGCATCCGCGGTTTTGGCGTCGATGGGTTCACGCTGCAGTACTCGACGGTGAACGGCACCAACGGCACCTCACATAATGCGCTGCCCGATGATGCCGGCGAAGGCAGTATTTATTTCGGCAACACCATCACGAACGGAATACTCACGCAGGGCACCTTCACCAACAACCTCATCAGTGGCGGCTTCTGGGACAACATGCACGTTGACAATACGGCCGGAACCGCGACGATCACGCTCAAGGGCAACACCTTCGGTTCCAACCTCGTCAGCGCGAACGCCAACTCGAGCCTGATCATCGAGGCGCGCGGCGCGGGTACCGTGGTCAATTCGGTTGTCGGCGGGCCGGGCGCGGGCGAACCGAATACCTTTACCGGCGCACACGCTGACCTGGCGAACTTCACCGGCCAGACCGGCACCACGATGGACGTGCAGTTCAAGAACAATGCTCTCTCGAACAACTACGTGCCGAACAACGTCGGTGGCGGCAGCCTCAATCTGTCCTCACAGGGCGTCATGACGTTTGTTGTGGATAGCAACAGCAT
>VBNZ01000217.1:1530-4843 GCA_005877675.1 Gammaproteobacteria bacterium | reverse complement strand
ACGTGATGCGCCACCAGGCACAGCACCAGCGCAAGCTTGGCGTGCAGCCAGCCCTGCTGCATATATACCGGCACGAGCGTTAGCGTCCAGATGCCGAACAGCAGCGCGAGCGCGCCGCCGATATGCGTGATGCCGAGCAGACGCCGTTGCATGATCTTGAGCTGCGCGCGCACGGCAGGCTCGTTCGATTCGGCGTGATAGATGAACAGTCGCGGCAGATAGAACAGGCCGGCGAACCAGGTCACGACGAAGACAACATGCAGGGCTTTGATCCAGGGCATCGCGAACATTTCCTTAACAACGCGCTCAGTATAACGGCGCACTGCGGCGACGCCGCGTCGAAATGAGCTACCGCGTCGTCCTAGTATGGTGCATGTTCCCAGTCCGCCCGATCTTGTCGTTCGTCCGCTGCAGCGTTTTCATTGGCGCGAATGGACGACACTGGGCCTGTTCTGGCTCGCCTCACTGATCGTCGTCGCGATGCTGGTCTGGGTCGTGCGCGTGCGCACGCCCGCGGACGGCGCGCAATCGCTTGATCTCGCCTTGCGTCAGAACGCCGATCTGCAGCAGCGTGTCGCGGTGCTCGAACGCGCCGATCAGGTCACGCGCACCGCCAACGCTGAATTGCAGCGCCAGATCGCGCAGAAGCAGGAAGAAATAGCCGGCCTGCGCGCCGACCTCGCGTTCTACAGCCGCCTGACCGATGCGGGAGCGGCACGCGAAGGGTTGGCCGTGCAGGCACTCAAAGTCGAAGCCGTCGCAGCGACGCCGCGCGTATACGGTTTCGACGTAACGCTGACGCAGAACCTCAAGCCTGGTCAGGTTGCGAGCGGCAAGGTCAAGCTCAGCGTGAGCGGTATCAAGGGCGATCGCCTGGTGACGCTGCCGTGGACCGAAGTCGCGCAAAATCAGGATGCGAACGGCTTGGCGTTTTCCTTCAAGTATTTTCAGCAAATAAAGGGTACCCTTCTGCTGCCCGAGGGGTTCCAGCCGAATGGGGTCCGCATCGATGCGGACGGCGGAGCGCAGATGGGCAAGGCCGAACGTGAGTTCGCCTGGTCGCAGGTGAGCGCACAAGGAAAACTCTGAACGGGTCGCTGCCAGACCATGGATGGCCATCCCCATTGAGGAGCAGACAATGCTGGGTAACAAGAACAAGACGCCGGCCACACCGGCGGAAACGACGTCGTTGATTGCATTGGGCACGCATGTTCGCGGTGATGTGACGTTCTCGGGTCGTCTGCATGTGGATGGCAGCGTCCAGGGTTCACTCCACGGCGAGGGCGACAAGGCCATGCTGACCCTGTCGAATAACGCGAAGGTGGCCGGCGAGATCCATGCGCCGCATGTGGTGATCAACGGCACGGTCACGGGCGACGTCAGTGCGAGCTCGCGTCTCGAACTCGCCGCAGGCGCGCGCGTCGAGGGCAACGTCTACTACCGCGTGATGGAGATGTCGGCCGGCGCGCAGATCAACGGCAAGATCGTGCACGGGACCGAGCAGCCCGCGCGCCAGCTCGCGCGCGCGGACGGCGGGCGCGAGATCGACACGTTCATACTGTCGACCGCCGAGGCAAAACCTTGATTTCCGCCGCGAACGGCCTGATCTTCAGGGCATGACCGAAACGCCGAACTACCAATCTCTCGACGCGCCGCTGATCTTCACCGATGCGGCCGCGCACAAAGTGCGCGAACTGATCGACGAGGAAAACAATCCAGCGCTCAAGCTGCGCGTGTATATTTCCGGCGGCGGCTGCTCGGGATTTCAGTACGGTTTCACCTTCGACGAGCAGCGCGCCGAGGACGATCTGGCGCTTACGAAGGACGGCGTCACTCTCGTTGTCGATCCCTTGAGCCTGCAGTACCTCATGGGCGCGGAAATCGACTACACCGAGAGTCTTTCCGGCGCACAATTCGTCATCCGCAATCCGAACGCCAAGACGACCTGCGGCTGCGGCTCGTCCTTCAGCACGTAAGGCGATTCCGCGTGCCAGCGGCCGCGTGCGACAATAACGCATGCCGTTCTCCAGTTTACGCAGTCGCAACAACGCTTTCGCTTTCCTGTCTCTCGATCGCCGCGGCGATCTGCGCGAGGACGCGGCGTGGCTCGGCGAACGCGCGCATGCCGCCTCCGCGCGCTATGTGTTGTTGCGCCGCGATGGCAGTGCCTTGGTCGACGCGACCGGTACCGCTCTGCGCGGATTGAGTCATTCTGAAAGCGTTGCGCTGCTGGGCAGCGTCGTCGCACCGAACTATCTCGGCAGCGCAGCGGCCGACTGGTTTCTGCTGCAAGCGGACGATGCGCTCGCCGAGAGCGTAGCTGCGGAGCTGGGCGCGCGATTTCTGGACCTGCGCAGCGCAGGTACCGCATTGCCCGCGTTCGATGCCGGCCTGTTCGCCTATGCGCGCGCGCTGGCGCACTGGCAGCAGCGCATGCGCCACTGCAATGCCTGCGCGGCACCGCTCAGGCTTGAAGCCGCAGGGCATCGGGCAAAGTGTACAAATCCACAATGCGGTATCGAGCATTTCCCGCGTACCGATCCTGCGATCATTGTGATCGTCACGCACGGTGACGCCTGCCTGCTCGGGCGCGGCCAGCGCTGGCCCGAACGACGTTATTCGACCCTGGCGGGCTTCGTCGAGCCTGGCGAGACGCTCGAAGACGCCGTGCGCCGCGAGGTGTTCGAGGAAGCCGGCGTGCGCGTGGCGGAATGCGACTATCACTCCTCGCAGCCGTGGCCGTTTCCCGCCTCGATCATGCTCGGTTTTACCGCGACGGCCGAAGATCGCCGCATCGCGGTCGGCCCGGAACTCGAAGACGCGCGCTGGTTCAGCGCGCAGGACATCGCCGCGCAATTGCAATCGCGCGAACTGGTGCTGTCGTCGCCGCTATCGGTGTCGTATCGTCTGATCGAGCATTGGTTGCGCGAACAGGCCGGGCTGGAGCTTTCGACGCTCAATCACGACGAACCGTTCATGCTCAAGCGCGCCTGAGTCGCGCTGCGCTACACTTGCTGCAACGCGCCGCGTCACCGCATAGGAACATCCATGGCTCTGGTTTTCGTCGCGATTCTGATCGCTCTCGTGCTCTCTCACTATCTGCCGGAGGCGTGGCGCTTGCGCAATTTCGGCTGGCTGCAGACCTGGCAGACGCAGACTGCGCAGCCCGGCAACGCGCCGCTCGCTCTTGTGCTTGCGATCGGCTTGCCGACGCTGGTTTGTGCGCTCGTGCAATGGAGTTTGCGCGGACATCTGTTCGGCCTGCCGAGTCTGCTGTTTGCGATCGCCGTGTTGTTCTATTGCCTGGGTCCGC
>VBNZ01000217.1:673-1454 GCA_005877675.1 Gammaproteobacteria bacterium | reverse complement strand
GAACCGCTGATCGACGCGACGTTTGCCGCGGCGCTGCGCCGCGTATTTGGCGTGATTTTCTGGTTCATGATTGCGGGTGCGTTAGGCGCGTTGCTGTATCGCGTCGCGCAGATCTGCGCACGCGCGCGTGACAGCAGCGAAATGCAGCGCGAACTCGCGCAAAAATTTGCAACCGCGCTCGACTGGCTGCCTGCGCACTTGATCGCACTCGCACTGGCACTGGCCGCGGATTTCGACGCGGTCTTCAAGGCCTGGCACGATTATCATGCGGCGCACGGCAAGGGTTACTTCACGCTCGATCTGGGGTTTCTCTACGCCGTCGCGCATGCGAGCGTCGATGCCGACATCGCGGCGGGCGACGATCACAGTGTCGACGCACACAGCCCGCTGGTCGCGCTCGACGACGCGATGACGGTGGTGCGCCGCGCACTGATCGTCTGGCTGGCGGTACTGGCCCTGGTCGTTATTGCCGGCTGGTCGACCTAGCCTGGTTGCGACTACGTCGACTGCGTGCGCGGGAAAGCGTGCGCAGCAGCGAGCTGGCTCTTGCTGTCGCGCAATCGCACGCGACGTCACACAGCATCTCCACGCAGCTCGCGCACCTTCGCCTCCAGTGCGGCGGCGGTCGCCTGCGCGGCCGGAACAGGCGCACCTGCGACGAGTTCAATCTTCGAGCGGAAACGACGCGGCAGGCGTGCGCGCCCGAGCACTGAATCACGCCGGCTGAAGATGCTGCCCCACAGCCCGCGTAGCGCCATGGGGATCACCGGTACCGGACGTT
>VBNZ01000217.1:0-657 GCA_005877675.1 Gammaproteobacteria bacterium | reverse complement strand
CGTTGGTGATGCCGCCCTCGGGGAAGATCGCGACGAGATGGCCCGCGGCGAGTTCGCGATCGATCTCGGCGAAGGCGCGCTCCATCAGTTCGGGATCTTCTTTCTTGCCGGCGATCGGTATCGCCTTCATCGTGCGAAAGAACGGCCGCAGCAGCGGCAGGTTGTAAATCTTGTAATACATCACGAAGCGCACCGGGCGATGGATACTGCCGAGCAGGATCTGCGAATCCATGAAACTCACGTGATTGCACACGATCAGCGCAGCGCCGCTATCAGGCACATGCTCGAGTCCGGATATCTTGATGCGGTACAGCGTGTTGATCAGGATCCAGTCGACGAAGCGCAGCAGGAATTCCGGTACCAGGGTGTAGATGTATACCGCGACGATCGCGTTGAGCAACGCGGCGACGAGAAACAACTGTGGAATCGTGAAATGCAGCGCGTTGAGCAGTGCGAGCGACAGCGCTGTCGCCGCAACCATGAACAATGCGTTGATGATGTTGTTACCGGCGATGATGCGCGAGAGATGGTGGCGTTCGGCGCGGCTCTGCACGAGCGCGAACAACGGCACGATATAGAAGCCGGCAAACACGCCGATCAAAGTGAGATCGAGCGCAATGTGCCAACCGCCCGACGAATGCAGGAATTCGAGCGGCC
>VBNZ01000216.1 GCA_005877675.1 Gammaproteobacteria bacterium | reverse complement strand
CGAATGCTGGCGTCATGTCGTCGCAGCCTATCGCGGTTTTGCCGCCGCTGACGACGCCGACCGGCTACGCGCAGAGGTCGATTACCTACGCGATCGTCAACGCATTCGCGACGAGACCGATATCGAACCGGATGCGCTCGCTCTTATCGCGCGCATCGGCGCACGCGACGCAGCCCTCGCGCCGCTACGGCGTGTTGCGATGAGCACGCTTACCGACCACTACCTCGCCAGCGGATCCCATGCGCGCGCCGCGCGCATTGCAAGCGAGTCGCTCGAATCAACCCGCACGGCGCTGGGCGAACGCAGCTATGAGACCAGTATCGTATTGTTCGAACTGGCACGCATCCGCTTCGCACAGGGCCGTCTGAACGAAGCCGAGCACTGGCTAACCCAGAACACGCAAATCGATCTTGCAGTGGTCGATTCCGACCACCCCGGACTCGTCACCGATGCGTGGATGATCGGAAAGCTTCTGGCAGCGCGTGGACAGTTTGCACAAGCCCATGCGGTGCTCACTCGTGTGGCCGCACGCCGCGCGGCGCAATTCGGCCCGACCCACACCTACACCTTGTTCACCGCAGTCGACTTGGCCACGATCGAAGGCGAAACCGGCGCCTATGCGACGGCACGCGAACGACTGCACACGGCCCTCACGGGGCTCGATCAACAGCATAGTCAGACCGGCGCGCACTATGCCGAAATTCACGCGCACCTGGCAGCCATCGAACTTGGGCAAGGCCGTCTCGATGCAGCCGATGCGGAAATCGCCGCGGCGGAAAAGGCACTCGCACCGGCCGGCGCGGCGGCGGCACTGACCGGCCTGGTACAGCGCCTGCGCATCGAACTGGCGCTGCACCACAGCGCTGTGGAAGCCTCCGCTATGCTGCGCGACGCACTGGCGTTGAGCAGCGAAGAAGACCTCGACCGCCCGGCCTTGCTGCTGCTCGACGCCACGACGCAGCGCATGCTAGGTCATGTTGCCACAGCGCAGGCGCATGCCAAGTCGGCGTTGCTCCTGCTCGGCGATCAGGGACGCGGCGTCCATCCTCTTGCCGCGAAGGCGCATCTCGAACTTGGACGTCTGGCTCTTGCATCCGGCGATGTCGGGCGCGCCAGCGCGGAATTCCTCACCTCTGCCGAGCTAGCCTGCCGCACACTAGGCTGTGATGCAGCCGCGGTCAGCGAAGCGCTTGAGCTTGCACTGGGTACACGCGGTGAAGCTGCCACTCGGATCGCCGCCGAACGCGCGCGTCTTGTCGCGCAGGTGGCCGCGACGCCAGCCGTACCATCAGCATTGGCGGATTTAAGCGCCAGAGTGCTCGATGCGGCTGAACGCCTACCGAAGAATAGCCCTTGAATCAGCGCGCAGATGTCACCGGGTGTGCATAGAAACGCACCTCGCGCCGGCCCCACGCGGCCGGATGTCCGGCAAAGCCGCGTTGCAATGTCGTGTCGTGATAATTGGTGCCGCCGGCCTGGGTAATCTGCGGACCCTCTACGCGGATCGCCATCGCACTCTTGTCGCTGGGCCGCACGATTGCGATGTGACCAGGTTTGTCGTCGCGATGATTCTTATAGGTTGCGACAACCAGGTAGCCGCGATTGGCATACGCCTGCGCTTCGATCGCATCGCGCACGGGTTGCCAGCCCTTCTGCGCGCCTTCGTTTTGCAGCCAATCGTATTGCGGATTCGCGAGCGGGGTTTGCCCGTGTTCGGGCGGGCGCAAAATGTATACGCCCAGTTTTTTCGCCGCCGCGGCGACGAACGCGCTGCAATGCGTGTGCTTGCCCGGGCTTTTTTCCGGCTTGCCGTCCGGTTTGCCACTTTCCCAATGCACGTGCTCACCGGCCGGCCAGTGCTGCTCGACGTTCAGCGCATCGATGGTTGCGATCGTGCGGCGGGCAGCGGGACTGATTTCCGCGGCGAAGCAGAATCGGCCGAATACCAGGCAAAATCCCAATGCGACCACCGCGAGACTTTTTTTCATGACAGGATTTCTTCCTGTGCGTTGGGGCCGAACAATAAACGGTAGTGTCCGCGCGCGAAAGAATTGCCTTATGGCCGCACCGCAACGGCGTACGCAGGCTCGGTCACGCTCGATTGCCGCAACGCGGCAAGCTGGGCTTGCATTGCGACAACTTCGTGCGCCAGACTTTCCACCTGCGCGACGCGCGCGCGTTGCGCTGTAAGTTCGCTGCGCAGATCGGCGATCTGCGCGTCCTTCTCCTGCACCAACGCGGCGAGTTCGCTTTGCTGGCGCCGTGAGCGCTTGGCCAATTCCTGTGTCGCCGAAATATTTAGCGCAGTAAGACCTTCATAGTCCACGCTGCGGAAATCGTCTACTTCCTCGCCATAGACGAAGACTTTGCGCCCGTCCAGGTTCTGCGCATCGACGATCACCTCGCGCTCCGACGGTATCGCGAGCACGTCGACTTTTCTCATCGCAGTATCGCCTTCGGCCAGTAGCCTGACACGCTTGGCGATCCCGCTCAGTCCGTGCGCTGTGACGAAGCGCAGCGCATATCCAGCGCCGGCCTTCTCGACCGTGTCGGCGCTGCGGTATACGTTGGGAATGAAGTCGGCGTGCCGATTCACCACCTGTGGATATACCGCCTCCACCTGCTGCGCGATGACTTTCTTGAACGCCTTGTTGCCGTTGCGAACCTTGTCTTTCAGGGTGTAGTCGGTGACTTCAATGGCATTCAAGGTGTCGAGGTCTTTGGCCTTGTCGCTGGTGCCGGCAATGTCTTTGATTCGAGCATCGGATTCGGCATCGAATTCCAACGCCATGACGTTGGCGCTCGCAAGGATTGAAACGTTTGCGGTGCAGAAATGGCAGGTATCGACAGTCGTCGAGCTAGCTGAATTTTTGAGGTAGGAATAATACGTGCTGTATCCACCAAACAGCTGGAAACCGTCCACTTCCAGCGGGGCCAACGGGCTGGTCGTGTTGATGCCGACGCGGCCGCTGCCATTGCCGGGCATCAGTGCGATGTTGGTGGTCGAATACCACTGTATGTAGTTCGCGGTCTGCGCAATGCCTGATGCCTGCGTGCCATTGCCGAACGCAATGTCGTTGCCTCCGTACCCCGAGCTGCCGAGCGAACCGATCTGCAGGCGATTGACCGGCGCTCCGGTGCCGATGCCGACGTCGTGATTGGCGGCCACGTACAGATCCGGACTAGCCACGGCGCCGATCGATACCTGGAACGCATCGCTCGGTGGCTTGACGTGAGTTGAATCTGCGGGTCCACGCCGAAAATGTCCACGATGTGTGTCGGGGTCGTCGTGCCGATGCCGAGCCGTCCGCTGCCGGCGAAGGCGGGCATCAGCGAGAAATCCGTGTCGGTCAGCCACTCGGAGACCGTCGTCTGCGCGAACGACATGCCTTGGGTCCCATTGCCCATGACCAGCGCGTTGCCGGTGTAGTTGCTGCCGACCCCGCCGATTTCGACCTGGTTGTTCCTGACCGTGCCGGGACCAATGTGCACGCGCGTGCCGTCGTCGTAGATGCTCGATGTTCCGAGCGTACCGGCACCGTCCCATTTGGCGATGAAATTCGGGGTGCCGTCTGTCGCCGCGCGAAAGACGCCGAACAGATCGACGATGACATGCGTGGGATTCTGCGCGAAAACCGAAAATCTTCCTGTGGACTGTTTGATGGAGGCAACGCCAGAATTCGCCTTGGTGTCGCTACCGAGATAGTTCAGCCAACTTGTGGTTGGACTACCGCCTTCGGGATAGACCGCAAGAAAGCCGAATGCGGCGGGATCGTTGCCTAAACCCGACGACACCACCGTGACGTTGACCGCGAGTGCCGCTGGCATGGCCCCAAAGGTGAATGTGCACGTCGTACCGCCCTGGGCTGCACCACCGGTGTAGATGTAGGTGCGCGATTCGTGTGCAGAAAAATTGCCTCCCGCGCCGCTATTGCGTGTGTCGACGATGCGACAGGGCGCGCTCGGCACATAGATCAGATCGTTCGACGTTTCTCCGAGCGATTTCGCCTGTGCGGGTCCACTGCTTACGCGCGGCGTAGCGGCCGCCTCCAGCGCGGAGCGCAAATCGGTCACAGCTTCGACGCGCGCAAGCGTAGCTTGATCGGCGCGCATAAGATTGTTGACCAGTTCGTATCGCCAAGAGCTGTCAGCATAGCCCAACGCCGGCGCTTCGACCGCATAGCGATCGGCAATCTGCTGCATATGCGCCAATCGAGCTTGGGCGCGATTCAATTTTTCAGGGTCGAGCCCCGGCGGATCCGTAAGTGTGCTGCTGCTCGCCCATGCGCTATCCGCAGGCATTGCATCAACCCATTGCACAAGGCCACACAGCAGCATTGCAGCAGCAGGAAACAAGACCGACTTGCAGGTAGACATGGGGGTGCTCCTTTATCGGTACAAAGGTGTGCTCTATGCAGACAGTGCCGGTGCGCTGACCGGGACGACCGGTGCGGCATTGATAGTTTGCCCAAGCGTATTGGTGATTGCCGCGGCATAAGTACTATCACCGGCATAGCGTGCGGTAATCGCGTGGATGCTTACGCTGAGGCTCGTCGTGGTCTGATGCCCGGCGCGAACACGATGGTATCCGCCCCCGCTGTGCCCGCTGCGCAAGCGTTCACCGCCGCATTCGTATTGGCGGCTGCAACGGCATCTTGAAGGGTGCACGCCACAGCGACACTGCCGGAGCTTCCGTTGTTGACCGTTATCGTGTTCGCGTGCGCGGGTCCGCAGAAAAATGCGATCACCAAAATCACTCTTTGCAATCCTTCGGCGTTGAAGCGCTTGATCGCTGGAATGCGGCGAAAGTACGGCAGGCATGTGCCCATATTCAGGGGCCTTTGGAGAGCGATCAAAGTGTCGAGTCGTGACGCGCGCCAAGGCGTGCATGGGAACGTTTGCTTCGGTAAGAACGACAAATCCGCGCGAAAGCGGACAGGTCATTGCCTAGAGCCCATCCAAATTGCGCGCTTGCGGGCGAACGGTGTGCGATCGTCGGCCAGGCGCATCGCCTGAAAAAGCGACTGGCACCGCGGCTGGCGAAGGCGTATATGTATGTGAGCTTCGCAATGGCGCAAATGCGGCGAGCGAGGTTTGCGATATG
>VBNZ01000233.1:1837-5207 GCA_005877675.1 Gammaproteobacteria bacterium | reverse complement strand
TACGTTTGCGCATCGCGATGCAGGCGCGCGAGCATCGGCAGCGAGCGGTCGGCGCCGACGGCGTCGATGCCGGCGCGCATCAGCTCGATCAGTATGCGCCCGGTGCCGCAGCCGAGTTCGAGCACGCGCCCGCCTTCGGCGAGACATAGCGAACGATAGAACGCGACATCGTCGAACGGCATGCTCTGACCCATGTCGGTTTCGTAGATTTCGGCGATGGCGTCGTAGGACCAGGATGTCATGAGGCCATCTTAGCGCTTGCCGATCAGCCGCTGGTATAGGCCGAACTGCTGCGAGGCGATCGCATCCCAGGTATAGCGGTCGAGCTTTACATCGTCGGCACGCTCGAGGCGTCGACGTCGCGCCGGGTCCGCGATCAATGCGGCGATCGGCTCGGCCATCGCGGCGATGGTCGGCGCTACGACGAGATCATCGAAGCCGGCGTCGCCGAAGCCGCGCGTGCCGTCGGCGGTACTGACGCAGACACGTCCGGCGAGCAGCGATTCGATCAGCTTGATCGACGAACCGCGGATCGCATTTTGCGGATTGATGCTCAACGTGCAGTTCTGCAGATACGCTGCCGGATCGACGAAAGCGGATATCGTCTCGACGCCGTCCTGACGCAAGCGTGCGTCGATCGCCACCAGCGCGGCCGATTCGACGCCGCCAAGTATCGTGATGCGCAGATCGGGAAACTGTGTCTTGAGTTTTGGCCAGGCGGTGTCGAGGAATTCCACAATGCCTTCGCGATTCTGCGCGTAGCGGAACGGCCCCATGAACAACAGTTGTGGTGGCGTCTGCGGCGACGGTAAATAGCCCGCGCGCCGATCGGGCGAACCGTTACCGATCAAGGTGCGATCGGGGTGCTGCAGCAGATCCAGATCCTCGCGCGAACAGGCGATCACCGCATCGAAGCGCGCGATTGCGGCGATTTGTGCCGCATCGTCGCGATCGCCGTTGTTGCCGCGCAGATAGACGTCGTGCAGCGCGAGCAGCCAGCGCGCACGGCTTTCCGGATTGGACGCGCGCTGATCTGCGAGCAGCGCCAGTTCCATGAACTCGACTTGCACGATATCCGGATCGTAGAGCGCGACCAGGCGTTCAAGCTCGATGCGCAGCTCCGGCCAGGCATGGCGCTGCATCCGCTGCAGCAGCGTGAGCGGGGCATCGGTCGAGCGATCGCCGCGGCCCTCGACCAGATGCGTCGCAAGCACGTGGCGCAGCCAGGGCTCGGATTTGATCGAATACAGCGAGCGTTCGTCGCTGAGCAGAATGAAATCGATTCGATCGGACAAGCGCATCACAAGTTCCGCCACGCGTCGCGCGCCGCCATGCGAGGGCGGAAACAGCGCAAAGGGCGAAACGAGCAGCACGCGTGGTTTCAATGGCGCCAACAAATCCGTGGTGCGCGCGCCGTAGAAACTATGCGTGACGATTTTCTTGTACGGCAGTTCGCGCAATTCGGCGCGGCGGGCGGCGAGGCGCAGACGCAGGGTAATCCACGCGTTATGCAGACCGGAGAATTCGCGCCAATGCTCAGGCTCACGCGCGGCGATACGGCGAATATGCTCGATCGGCTCGATCTTCGAGCGCGCATGACGGATATCGAACCACTGCGCGTTGCGCGCGATCACGCGCTGGACTTCGCCTTCGGCGTAATAGCGTTTTACCGTGCCGCGATGCTGATGCCAGGCCTGCGACGCAGGGCAGAACAATACCTCGTGGCCCTCGTGCCACGCGCGCAGGCCCCAGTCGGCATCTTCCCAGTAGAATGGGTTGTACACCTGCGACTCGCGCGCATAGCGGTGCAGCAGGCGTGTCTGAAACAGCGATGAGCCACCGCCTGCATAGAAGTTGCCGCGTGCGAGTGCACCGGGCTCGGGTTCGCGTTCGTACACTTCGGGCGTTTCGGTATTCGGATGAAAGTCCGACCAGCCCGTTTCCTCGCGTCTGCGCGTCGCGTCCTCGAAAAAGATTTGCGAAGTGATCGCGAACAGATTCGCGCGTCGATACGGCAGCAGCTCGGCGAGCGCGCGCGCATCGAGGCGCATATCGCTATTGAGCAGGTAAACCCAGTCATTGCGTACCGCGTCGAGCCCGGTGCAGATTGCGCCGTTGTAGCCGAGCGCGATGTCGTGGAACTGCCACTCGAATGTGGGATGGGCTGCGCGCAGGTCGGCGTAGCTTTCGGACGGAGCACCATTGACGACGATGATGACCTGCACCGGCTCGTCGACTTGCGTGCAAGCAGCCGCGAGCGCGCCGAGTGTGTGCACGAGCAGATCCGGCGTGCCGCGTTCGGGCACGATAACGCTGATGCCGGGCTTGAAGCGGCGCGCGTGATCGCCGCGCGGCCAGCGCAGCGGCAGCCTTCCGGCGAGCCAGTCGGCCGCGAGCATCGCGCCATACAGCGGCAGAAAACGCAGCTGGAATGCAATGCGCCGCAGGCGCGACACACGCCGCGCTGCGGTCATACGAGCGCGGCGGCGCTGGGGCGGCGATCCGCCGCTGAAGAGGTATACCAGCGCAGCGCTTGCTCGGCGAACATCGTTGCCCAAACGTTGGCCAGGTTGGCCGAGTCGGCGTTGAACGCGAGGAAATCGCGCGGGCCGATGCGAGCGAGCAGTGTCGCAGCGAGGCGATCGAGTTCGCTTTGCGCCGGCGCGTTCGCGATTTTCAATTCACGTAACAGCAATCCGACGCGCAAGGCCTGCGCGAGGATGTCGTTGCGCACGCGCGTACTGCAATCTGCAGTCTCCGGCAACGAACCGTCGGTGCGCGTCAGTTCGAGACAACGTTGCAGCAACCGCGCGACCGCATCGGCGCGATCGGGGCGCGAGAGCAGCAGACCTTCGGCGAAGTACAGCGTCGGATGCAGCATGCCGAGATCGATGTCGGCCGCTTGTGGTGCCCAACGAGCGCTGTCGTTCTCGCACGCGCGCGCGAGCGCGGGAGGCAGCGCCCGCTGCAGTTCGCTGTAGGCCACGCGCGAACTGGCTTTGACCAGGAACGGCCCGCCCAGCGTCGACCAGCGCGGAGGCAAAGCTTCGGTGCCGCGCAACTGGATAGCCGCGCGCAACTCATCGCCTTGGACGAATTGCGACAGCTGCTCATGCAAAGTCGCACGCAGCACCTGGCTTGGCCGTGCGATACCGGCTTCGGCCGCGGCGTCGAGGCCGCGCAGCAGCATCGCGAGGTCGAAGAAGAACACTGCGTCGTTGCGCCAGTCCGGCTCGGGCGCATCGAGATAGATGCGCGTCTGCGGTATTTGACCCGCATGCGCGAACGCGCACGTCGACCAGTCGATGGCCAGTCGCGCCCGCTCGCGCACGAGCACATCGTCGGCGCCGCCCGCGATATCGGCGAGCCA
>VBNZ01000233.1:0-1831 GCA_005877675.1 Gammaproteobacteria bacterium | reverse complement strand
TCGGCGAGCCAGCTCAGGTAGTAGCCGGTGATTTCGGCGTAGACGTAGCGCGGCTTGCCCTGCGCGTCGATCAAGCCGGCGACGCCGCCTGTTTGTGCACCTTCGCGCAGCTGCGCCGGACCATGCAGCAGCCATTCACGCAGACGTGTCGCGGTGACGCGCGCGGCGTGCGGCGTGGAGTCGGCACCGACGGACGCAGAGATGCTTGTAGCGACGCTCATATTCATGCAGCAAACAATGCTGAGCCGGCTTGCGCTTTCATGCGATCGCTTCGCAGTTGGAATGAAGCAAGCACTTCTGCAATTCGCGTGCCTGCGTGTCCGTCGCCGTAAGGCGCATTCGCATCGAATGCGATCGCCTGCGGCCGTGGCGCGTCGAGCAAGGCGCGCGCAGCGCTGACGATTTCCGGCACATGCACGGGTACCAGGCTGGCGAAGCCGAGGGCAAGCGTCTCGGGACGTTCAGTGTTCTCGCGTGCAACAAGTATGGGCGTACCGAGGTAGGGCGCTTCTTCCTGGATGCCGCCCGAATCGGTGATCGCGAGCGTAGCGCGCGCCAGCAGCGCGATAAACGGACGATAGTCGAGTGGTTCGGTCAGCACGATGCGCGGATGATTCGACAGATGACGGCGGATGCGCGCGCCGACGGTCGGATTAGGGTGCACCGGACAGACGACGCCGACATCGGGTTCGGCGTCAAGCAGCTGCAGCACCGCTGCGCACACCGTGTCCAATCCACGCCCGTAGTTTTCGCGCCGATGCAGGGTCAGCGCGATCAGTCTGCGCGTCGGCGGCAGCTGCGGCAGGGCGATTGCATTCGGATCGCTGACGACTTCGCGCAATACATCGATGGCGGTGTTGCCGACGCGATGGATCGAGGCTGCGTCGATGCCTTCCGCGAGCAGATTGCGTTCTGCCAGCGCGGTCGGGGCGAAATGCAGCTGCGCGAGTTTGCCGATCGCGCGGCGGAAATATTCTTCGGGGAACGGGCGCAGCGGGTGATCGGTGCGCAATCCCGCTTCGACGTGCGCGAGCGGCAGGCCGAGATCGCGCGCGGCGAGCGCGGTCGCATAGGCGGTCGAGGTATCGCCTTGCGCGACGAGCAAGCTCGCCTGCGCGCTGCATGCCGCATCGCGGATGCCTGCGCGTAACGTGCGCAGCGTGGCTGAAAGAGACTGCGCGCGGTACTGCGGCGCGATGATATCCAGTCCAAGCCCAAGTTGAGCGAAGCTGCGCGCAACCATCTCGACATGCTGGCCGCTGTTCATCAGCAACGCGCTCGCATCATCGCGCGCACGCAACGCTCGCGCGACGCTCGCAAGCTTCAGGCATTCCGGACGGGTACCGGCGACCAGCTGGACCCGTTGCCGGCTCCCACGCGCAGACATACTCAAGTTTTCCCCCTTGCACGGCAGCGCGCCTGGCGGCTCGCTGGAACAACGAATAATGACAGTTCCACGAAGCCAAGATTACTTACGTTTATTTACATGCACAAGCGCATGGCGCCCAAGCTGAACGAGTCACGAATCCAGCCGGATCAAGGGATTACGTGTCGCGGTGATGTCGATCTCTCGCCGCGGCGCACAAGAGCCGGTAAACTACCGCTTTACCAGCGCCGGAAACTGCTGCGTCATGACTCCCCTGATTTTCGTTACCGGCGGCGTGGTGTCCTCTTTGGGCAAGGGCATCGCGTCGGCCTCGCTTGCGGCCATCCTCGAAGCGCGAGGCCTGCGCGTGACGATGATGAAGCTCGATCCCTACATCAACGTCGATCCGGGCACGATGAGTCCGTTTCAGCACGGTGAGGTTTACGTCACCGACGACGGCGCCGA
>VBNZ01000232.1:4995-5472 GCA_005877675.1 Gammaproteobacteria bacterium | reverse complement strand
TGCTGCGTGCGCTCGCGCAGCGACGCGGGTCCGCCGGCATCGTCGCGAATCTCGAAGTACTGCTGCCGAGCAGCTGGTTCGACGAACTCGCGCAGCGTGTGCTCGGCGAAGCGGCGGTCGCGCTCGCGCCGTATCGCCATGCGGCGTTGCGCTGGCGCGTGTACGAGGCGCTCGGATCGAGCGACGATGTCGAAGTGCGCGCGCTGCTTGGCGACGACGCGCGTCGCCGTTTCGGACTTGCCGACCGCGTCGCACGCATCTACACACGCTATCTCGTGTACCGCCCCGACTGGCTGCGCGCCTGGGCCGCTGGCCGCAACAGCATACCCACGCCGAGCTTCCTCGCGCCGCTATGGCGCAGGTTGCGCGAAGAAATAGGCACGCCGCAGCGCGGCGAATTGTTCGAGCGCCTGATTGCCGCGCTCGGCAAGGGCGCTGCGCATGACGAAGATGAGCAGCCGCTGCATCTCTTCGGCT
>VBNZ01000232.1:0-4941 GCA_005877675.1 Gammaproteobacteria bacterium | reverse complement strand
CCGGATCCATGCGCGAAGCCGGCAGAGTGGGCGGGCTTGCGCAGCGATCGTGCGCATCTGCGCGCGCAGGTTGCGCAGGACGTATTGCCCGCCGCCGCCGACGCGTTGTTCCTCGACCAGGATCATCCGCTGCTCGCCAGTTGGGGCCGCATCGGCCAGCATCTGATGCTCGCGCTGGCGGACGCGGACAGTGACGTGCGCATCGACGTGCGTCACTGGCGCGATGAGATGCCGCTGGCTGCACCGCTCACACGCCTCGCAGCGTTGCAGGAAAGCATTCGCCACCTCGATGCGGACAAACTGCGCGCACCGCGGACGAGCGCTGCGCTCGATGATGCCTCGCTGCGCGTGCATGTCTGCCATACGCGTCTGCGCGAACTCGAAGTGTTGCGCGATACGCTGTTGCGCGCGCGCCGCGATCTGCCCGATCTGAAACCGTCGGAAATCCTCGTCACCGCGCCGGATATCCACGCCTATGCGCCGTTGATTCCGGCGGTGTTCGGCGAAGCCGGCGCGCACCAGGGCTCGCTGCCGTATCACCTCGCCGATGTCGCGCTCGCGCGCACGCACCGCCTGTTCACCGCGTTCGACATGCTGCTCGATCTGCCGCAGACGCGGCTCAGCGCACCCGAGTTGATGGACCTGGTCGACATTCCCGAGGTCGCCGATGCGCTCGGTCTTGATCGCGACGACATTGACACGCTGCGCGGCACGCTCGAACGCACGCGCATCGCCTGGGGCTTCGATGGCGCGCATCGTGCGAGCTTCGGCGTGCCCGTAGTCGAGGAAAACACCTTTGCCTGGGGCATGGATCGCCTGATCGCCGGTTATGTGTTCGGCGCCGGCGCCAGCCAAGAGCGCACCGCGTGCATGTTGCCCGATGGCGTTGCGCTGCTTCCGGTCGAGGGCATCGCCGGACCGCAAGCGCAGGTCGTCGGCGCGCTCGATCGCCTGTTGCGCGAACTCGCCGCGTTCCGGCGTGACGCGGCGATTCCGCGCCGCGCGACGCAGTGGGCCGCACGTCTGGATGCGCTCGTCGATGCGCTGCTGCGAGTCGACTATGCCGACGAGGAAGCGCGCAGCGCGCTCGCCGCGCTGCGGCGTGCGATACACGCGATCGAAGGTGAAGCGGAAGGGGTCGACCCCGAACTCGATTTTGCCGTCATGCGCGACGTACTGCGTGAACGTCTTGGTGCGGTACCCGAACGCCAGCGTTTTCTCATGGGCGGCGTCACCTTCTGCGGCATGGTGCCGCAGCGGGCGGTGCCATTTCGCGTGATCGCCGTGCTCGGTCTGGACGATGGTGCCTTTCCGCGCGCGGCCGGCGACGGCGGCATCGATCTGA
Source organism: Gammaproteobacteria bacterium (assembly GCA_005877675.1). Classification (GTDB taxonomy): domain Bacteria; phylum Pseudomonadota; class Gammaproteobacteria; order Xanthomonadales; family Rhodanobacteraceae; genus Rudaea. The sequence continues at coordinate 3,596 of VBNZ01000232.1, read as the reverse complement.
TGGCGCGCTATCCGCGTCTGGGCGATCGCGATGTGCGTAACGACGATCGCTGGCTGTTTCTCGAAACCGTGATGGCCGCGCGCGAGCGTCTGCATCTGAGCTATGTCGGCGAAGGTGCGCGCGATGCGAAGGCACGCAATCCGGCGCAGCCACTGGCTGAGCTGATGCAGTTGCTCGGGCAATATGAGTTGCGTGCTGCGGGGGCGCCGCGCGCGGTTGAGCCCACAGCGCACGCACAGCGCGACGCCGAAGAGGGCGCACCCAAGCCGCTGTGGCTGGTCAGGCATCCATTGCAGCCGTTCAATCTGCGTTATTTCGATGCGGGCGATGCGCGCCTGTTTTCGTTCAGTACCGATCTTGCTGCGCTCGCCGTCCCGTCGCGAGCGCAGGTTGCGCCGTTCGTCGCGGCGCACACACGCGCCGATGCCGCCGCGGAGGCGACGCAGGCGATCGTGTTGCGCGAGATCCTCGCGTACTACAAGGATCCGGCCAAACAATTGCTGCGCACGCGCGCGTGCGTGCGTCTGGATGCGTTCGATGAAGATCGCCTGGCGAGCGAGGAGCCGCTCGATGCCCAATTCGCGCGCATCGAGCGTGTCGCGCGGCGGATATTTCTCGATTCGGCCGCCAACGCGACGTTCGCACTGCCGGCCGCAGCGCCCGACTGGCTGCGCCTCGACGGCTTATGGCCGCCGGGACATCTTGGCGAGCAAGCGTGGTGCGAGGAGTGCGAAAAGATCGCGCCCCTGCTCGATCGCGCGCGTGACGAAGCGCTGTTCGCAGGCGGATTGCCGCCGCCGTTGCCGTTGCCGATCGACCGACGCATTGGCGAATTCCATCTGCGCGGCGAACTCGCGCGCGCGTTTGCGCGCGCGGACGCGCGCTGGATTTTCGAGCTGTATCCCGAGCGCAAGCGCGAGAGCGATCTGGGCTTCAAAGAGCGCATCGGCCTGTTTCTCGAATGGGCGCTGCTGCGGCTCGACGCATCTTCGCGCGATATGCCGGTGCGACTGTTGTGCCTGACTCAAGCAGGCGGCGGAACCTGGCAGCGCGCGATCAATGATTGGGACGCGCGCTTCAACGTGGCAGATGCGCCGTTGCGCGCTGCGCTGCGCGGCGAACTCGAAGCGCGTGTCGCCAAGCTCCTCGCGATTTTTGCGAACGCACAAGTCGCGCCCGCCTGGTACTTCCCCAAGGCGAGCTGGAAGCTTGCGCAGAACGCAGTGCCGGTCGATATCGACGAAGAATGGCGCGGCGGCTTCGGCCAGACGGGCGAGCGCGACTTCAAACCAGGCTACGCGCGCCTGCTCGCGCGCGATGCGGATTTCGCCGTCGCTGGCGAAGACGTTCGCATGCTGCATGCGCACGCACGTGAACTGCGCGCGCTGATCGAGTTCGAGCACGAGGAAGCGAACGATGCGTGAACTCATGCGCGTGCGCGAATGGACGCTATTGCCGCTCGAACCCGGCGGCCGCAGCCTGATCGAAGCGAGCGCTGGCACGGGCAAGACCTGGACCATCTCCGCGCTGTATCTGCGCCTGTTGCTCGATGTGCCGCAGGGCGACACTACACCGCTGACGCCGCGTGGCATCGTGGTCGCGACCTTCACTGACGCGGCGGCGGACGAATTGCGTGAGCGTATCCGCGGGCGTCTATTGCGCGCCGAGCAGATCACGCGTGCGTCGCCCGACGCAGCACATGCCGTTGCGCTCGGCGAGCTCGACGAGGCAGAAACCTGGCTCATCGCGCGTTGGCGCGATGATGCCGCGCGCCGTGAGCACGATCGCACGCGGCTGCGACTCGCGCTCGGCGAACTCGATCTCGCACCGATCGGCACGCTGCACGGACTGTGCGCGCGCGTACTGCGCGACTATCCGTTCGAAAGCGGCGGCGCGTTTGCATCGAGCGAACTTATCGCCGGCGATGAGCTCACCGACGAGCTCGCCGATGATCTGTGGCGACACTTGCAACAGGGCGCTGCGCCGGCGCCGCCGTTCGGCTCGGTGAAATCACGTGAACGCCTGCGCGAGCAGTTGAAATGGTGCTTGATGCCCGGCGTCAAGTTGTGGGCGCCGACGGTGCGAGAACTCGACGCTGCCTTGAATGCGACATGGGCGTCGCGCCTTGCAGCGCTGGCTGGCGACAAAACAATCTGGGGCGGCAAACGAAACATTCCGACAAGTCTGCGTGCGCTTGCCGCGCACATGCTCGATCGCAATGCGCCGTGGACGTCGGATGACACGCAGGAAATCGCCAATGCGGTCGCGCTTCTCGACGAGCGCAAGGTACACGCCGACGCAGCGAAATTCCTCGGCGTTGCTGCACGTCTGCTGCGATATGCTGCGGCGGGCATCAAGCACCATTTCAACTGCTCGCGCAGGCGTTCACGTGATTTCACCGAGCCGAACGGCGGCGCCGGCGCAGCGCCCTGTTGCAAGTGTCGCCACAGATCATCGGCGAGCTCGTCGGTGAGCTCATCGCCGGCGATAAGTTCGCTCGATGCAAACGCGCCGCCGCTTTCGAACGGATAGTCGCGCAGTACGCGATACTCGATCGAATCTATCGCGATGCACATGCTGCGCCGCGCGGACGCCTGGTGATGATCGGCGATCCGAAGCAGGCGATCTACCGCTTTCGCGGCGGCGATATCGCGACCTATCGGCGCGCGAAGTCGGTCGCGCAGGCGCAATTGAAACTCACGCACAATTTTCGTTCGACGCCGGCTTATATCGCGGCGCTCAACGAATGGTTCGATCGCGCCGGCGCGCGACTGAGTTCGGACGACGCTGCGGATGCGATCGAAGTCGACGCGGTCGAAGCTGGTCGCTGCGACACCGCGCCGAACGGCGCAGCCGCTGCGCTGGTGATCCATTACCGCCCTGATGCGCCCGAAAAAAGCGCGGATCGCATCAGCACGGCGCTGGTGGCGTGCGCCGAACAGATCGTCGCGCTGCTCAATGCGGACGCGGGCACGCAACGCGTCACGCCCGGCGATATTGCGGTGTTGTTGCCGACGCATCGCCAGGTGCAGGAGTTGCGCGCGCTGCTGACGGCGCGGCGCGTGCCCTGCGTCGGCGCTGGCAAAGGCAGCGTGTTCGAAACGGAGTGGGCGCGCGAATTGCAGATCGTGCTGCATGCGATCGAACACGGTGGCGAAGGCGCGCGCCGCGCCGCGCTCGCGACACGACTTGGCGGGCTCGATTACGCCGCACTCGTAGCCTTGCGTGATGCGCCCGAGCGTGCCGAGGAGTACGCACGCGAGTTCGTCCGGCTGAAGGAGAAATGGCAGCGCGAGGGCGTGCTCGCGATCGTGCTCGAACTCGCGCAGCGCGCCGCGCTGCATATCGCAGGTATGGCCGAACGCGAGCGCGCGCTGACCGATCTGCGCCATCTTGGTGAGCTGCTCGAAGAGCGCGAACAGCATCTGCACGGTCCGGAACAATTGCTCGTCTGGCTCGCCGCGCAGCGCGAGCGCCGCATGGACGAAGCCGACCCCAGCGACGAGCGCTTGTTGCGCATCGAATCGGACGCCAAGCGCGTGCGCCTGATGACGCTGCATATGAGCAAGGGGCTCGAAGTTCCGATAGTGATGCTG
>VBNZ01000231.1:19379-19818 GCA_005877675.1 Gammaproteobacteria bacterium | reverse complement strand
ATTTCCTGAGGCGTGCTATGCTTGGCTACCAGTAAGGCATGCCGCAGCGCCGTCCCGAGCGCCGATACGCGCAGCCACCCGTTCCCTCAAGTTAGCCGCCCGGCGCGGCCGCCCCCCACTGGATTGATCTACATGAACAAGCTTGTCGTTTCCGCCTTCCTTGCCTGCTCCGCGCTTGCGGGACTTTCTGCACAAGCGCAGATCCTCACGACCGAGCCGGTCGATCGCATTGTGGCGATCGCCGAAGAAGAAGTGATTCTGCAGAGCGAGCTCGATACGGCCGTCGCCGGCATCCTGCAGCAGTACAAAGCCAACCCGCAGCAACTGCCGCCGCGCGCGGAGCTCGAACGTCAGGTACTCGATCGCCTCATCATGCTGCGCCTGCAGGTGATGCGTGCGCAGTCGACCGGCATCCGCGTGACCGACAACGATGTCGATC
>VBNZ01000231.1:17617-19282 GCA_005877675.1 Gammaproteobacteria bacterium | reverse complement strand
CTGCGCGAGCAGCTGCAGGTCGAGCGCCTGCGCCAGCGCGTGATGCAGGGGTCAGGACAGGTCACCGACGCCGAAGTCGATACGCTGCTCGCTACCGGCAACGTCAAGACCGGTGAGATCCACCTCGCGCACATCCTGATCGCGCTGCCCGAAAACGCAAGCGCCAAGCAGATCGAACAGGCCAAGACCAAGGCCGACGACGTGAAGAAGCAGCTCGATGGCGGTCTTGATTTCAGCGCTGCGGCGATCCGCTACTCCAATGCGCAGGATGCGCTCGAAGGCGGCGATCTCGGCTGGCGCCGCATCGATTCGGTGCCCGAAGCGTTCGTCGAACTCGCCGACACGCTGCAGACCGGACAGGTGTCGCAGGTGATCCGCGCGGCAAACGGATTTCACATCATCAAGATGATCGACAAGCGCGCAGAGGGCAAGCAGGTCGTCAACGAATACCACGCACGACACATCGAGATCGCCACGACCGAACTCGTGTCGAGCGACGAGGCACAGCGCAAGATCGCCGATGTGCGCCGTCGCATCGTCGACGCACACGAAGATTTCGCCGCGCTGGCCAAACAATTCTCCAACGATGCGCCGACCGCGAATCTCGGTGGCGAAATGGGCTGGTTTGCGATCGATCAGTACGGTCCGAAGGTGGCCGAGGTGCTGGCCAAACTCAAGGATGGCGAAGTCTCGGCACCGTTCCAGACCGATGTCGGCTGGCACGTCGTGCAACTGCTCGGCAAGCGTAGTTCCGACCGCACCGAACAGGCCAAGCGCGAGCAGGCGCGTGACATGCTGCGTCAGCGCAAGGCCGGCGACGAGTACGAGAGTTTCCTGCGCACGGTGCGCTCGGAAGCTTACATTTGCGCGGTCAACCCCGCCTATGTGACTGCCGAGCTTGCTGCCTGCGGCGCGAGCGGCGCGAAGAAACCGAACGCGCCTTGATCCGCACGTGACAACGCCGCTGCGCATCGCTGTCACCGCCCGAAGCAGGACACGCAGAGTCGGGTTGCCTGGCGATGCCGTGGACGGCCGAGCCTAGCAACGGCTGCTGAGGCGCAGCTGAGCCATGAATCACGCCCTGCCCCGCTTAGCCATCACCGCCGGCGAACCCGCCGGCGTCGGGCCCGAGTTAGTCGCGGCGCTCGCCGCGACCGATCTTGCGGCCGACTTCGTCGTGGTAGCCGATGCGCATCTGTTGCGCGCGGCTGCGCGGCATAGCGATATCGATCTCACTCTCGAAGACTACGACGGCAGCGCACGCCCGCAACGCGCGCGCGCCAGCCTGCGCTGCCTGCACGTGCCGCTGCGCGCGCCAGCGCACGCCGGCACGCTCGACCCGCGCAACGCACCCTACGTGCTCGAGACGCTCGCACGCGCGGCCGATGGCTGCGTCGCGGGCGAGTTCGCCGCACTCGTCACCGCGCCGGTGCAGAAGAGCGTGATCAACGATGCCGGGATCGCCTTCACCGGGCACACGGAATTTCTCGCGCAACGCGCGCACTGCGACGTCGTGATGATGCTGATGGCCGCGGGCGCGGGCGGCCGCTCGCTCGTGCCGCTCGGCGCGCACGACGGCGAGCGCCGTGGCGATCTGCGCGTCGCGCTGGCGACAACGCATCTGCCGCTCGCCAGCGTATCGAGCGCGATCACGCGCGAAGGCCT
>VBNZ01000231.1:15027-17438 GCA_005877675.1 Gammaproteobacteria bacterium | reverse complement strand
GTTCCGACCCAGCTCGCACGCTTCGATGCGGTGCTCGCGATGTATCACGACCAGGGTCTGCCGGTGATCAAGCACGCCGGCTTCGGTCACGCGGTCAATGTCACGCTCGGCCTACCCTACGTGCGCACCTCGGTCGATCATGGCACCGCGCTCGATCTCGCCGGCAGCGGACGCGCGGATGCGTCGAGCCTGATCGCTGCGGCCAAGCTCGCGATCGAGATTGCGCGCCAGGTTGCTTAAACCGCGCTTCGTTAAACCGCGGCTATTTCCGCATCGGACATCGACAGCTCCACGTCGGGCACCCACAGCCTGATCCAGCGCGAAATCTTGTCGTCCGCGCTCAACATCTGCGGGGACGCTGGCACCGCTTCGGCGAGGCGCGCCTTGCCATCCAAACAACCTGCGTTTACCGCGCCGTAAAGACGCGACAGATGCTCGAACACGACCGCAACGAGCACCCCGCAGCAGCCGCAGACGAGAAAGTCTGCGTTGTTTGAACCCTGCTGATAGTGGCGCAGTGCACCGCCGCGCGCGTGGATCGACAAGCGTCCTGCAGGGTCAGAGATATACGCCGCACCGTGCTTGCGGCAGAACGAGCAGTCGCAGGCGCGCGGAACCAGACTCGCCGGATCCTGCGCCGTCGAGAATTGGAGATTCAACTGGCCGCAGTGGCAGCTGCCGTGAAGCGTGGTCGCGGAAGTCATGCATACTCTCCGGTGGGCGCACATCGAAGTTTCAAGCAGCACAGCGCTTCTGTTTAGACCGCGAATAACTAGAGCCTGTCTCAAAATCGTAGCGAGCGAAGATAGTTCGCGCAACGCCGGAGCGCAGGAACAGAGCACACTGTCGAGTATGCGAGGATGACTCGCCGCATCTGCTACTCGCCCTTCGGGCCATTCGTTTCACAAATGTTCGCTTCGGCATCCTGCCTTCGCAGTCCGAGCACCGCCGGCGCGCCCGACCCTCAATAGAATCGGATCGAGCGCAGTAGATTTTGAGAAAGGTTCTAGCGCCGCGACTCCGTTGCCATGCTTAGTGCAAGCCCGCCCAGCGCTGTGCCCATCAGCCAGCGCTGCGCCACGAGCCACAGCGGGCGTCCGGCAAGAAACGCCGCGAGCGACCCCGCGATGCACACGATCACCGCATTGACCACGATGCCGTTGATGATCTGCAATCCGCCAAGCAGCACCGATTGCATCAGCACGCTGCCGCGCTCGGGATGGATGAATTGCGGCAGCAGCGAAAGATAGATCATCGCGAGCTTGGGATTGAGCAGATTGGTCATCAGCCCCATCGCGAACAGTTTGCGCGGGCTATCCTGCGGCAGCTCGCGCACCTGGAACGGCGAGCGCCCGCCGGGCTTCACCGCCTGCCAGGCGAGATGCAGCAGATACAGCGCGCCGGCGATGCGCAGCGCGTCGTAAGCGTACGGTACGGCAAACATCAGCGCGGTAATACCGAACGCTGCGCACAGCATGTAGAACACGTAACCGACCGCCACGCCACCGAGCGAGATCAGTCCCGCGACGCGACCCTGACTGATCGAGCGCGACACGAGATAGATCATGTTTGGGCCCGGCGTAAGCGCCATGCCGAATACGACCAGGCCAAATGTGATGAAGGTGGACAACGAGGGCATGCTCTTCTCTCTCCCGAATGAACGAGAATCGACTGCTGCACATCATGTTTGAGGTGGCGCATGTGCGGCAGCGCCACTTCGATGGAAATCTATCGGACCATCAGCTCGCGTCGCGCACCGGTTTGTCCAGCATCGCAGTTGCCGGCACTGCACGGCGCGCGATGCCGGGCACCCATTCGAAAATCAGCGCCACGGCGATCAGCACCAGTCCGCAGCCAAGGATGCGCCGAGAAACAGCGCGCCCCAAAGCAGCGCGAACAACGGCACGAGGAAAGTCACCGTCACCGCGCGCTCGCTGCCGGCCTGGCGGATATTCTGGAAGTGCAGTGCATAGGCAAGTCCGGTGCAGATCACGCCGAGCACCACGAGCGACCCGAGTACCGCGAACGACGGCATCTGCGCAGGCCAGGTATACACCGCAACCGGCAGCAAGGGCAGCGTGCCGCCGATCATATTGCCCGCAGCGACGATCAGCGGGTCGACGCCCTTGAAACGCTCCTGCACGGCGCGTGCGGTAAATGCGTAAGACAGCGACGCGACGAGCAGGCCGGCGAACGCGAGCCCGACCTGTGCGCTCATGCTCACGGTGCCGAAACGCGCCAGCGTGAATACGCCCAGAAAACCGACCGCAACACCGAGCCACTTCGACAGCGAAGCGCGCGTACCGGCGAGTGAAGCGAGCAACACCGTGAACATCGGCACCGTCGCGTTGAGCACCGCGATATAACCCGCCGGCAAATAGTACGCAGCGAACGCGAACAGCAGGAACGGC
>VBNZ01000231.1:14549-15018 GCA_005877675.1 Gammaproteobacteria bacterium | reverse complement strand
CGAGCGGCTTGCGCAATACGGCGAGCAGCGCGATCAGCGTCAACGCGCCGAAGATCATGCGCGCGGCCGCCGTCATGCCTGCGCCAACGACAGGCACGCTGATGCGCTGAAACAGGAACGAGGCGCCCCAGATCATGCCGAGCAGCACGAGGCGGACAACGACGGCGAGATTCACGGACAGCTCCTCGCGCTGAGCGCGCGATGCAGGATAAGCGTGGATTCTAATGCTAGCGTCGCGGCGCGAAAAACGTTATTTTCTCGCTGCAACTGTGAATTGCGCTCACAACTGGCGGGTTTATCCAACACCGCGGCGAGTATGGCTAGTTCCGATCTACGTCAGGCTTTATGAAAATACTCGCATTGTGCGGAAGTCTGCGATCGCAATCCTTGAGTGCCGCGTTGCTCCGTGCGGCCAAGTCGCTGGCACCCGCCGGCGTGGAGTTTCATATCTTCGACGGCCTCGGCCAGC
>VBNZ01000231.1:13058-14509 GCA_005877675.1 Gammaproteobacteria bacterium | reverse complement strand
ACTTTGGACCGCTGTGGCGTCGGCCGATGCCATAGTCATTGCCAGCCCCGAATACGCACATGGCGTTACAGGCACGATCAAGAACGCCCTCGACTGGCTCGTAGGTCATATCCCGTTCGCCTACAAGCCGGTAGCGGTCTTCAACCCGGCGTATCAGTCTCATCACGCGGACGCCGCGCTCAAAGAAACATTGCGCACCATGTCCGCCGACCTCGTCCATGATGCGTGCGTGCGCGTCCCAGTCATCGGCGCGGGCGTCAGTCCCGGCGGCATCGCAGCAACAACCAGGTTCTCCACTGTGCTGATGGCAGCTTTGCAGGCCATCGTTGCTCATGTTCAGCAGGCTCACACCGAGCCGCATGCAATCGCGGCGGCGTAGAAGGAACCGGCATGGATCCCTGGCATCGGCTTCCGCCACTAAGATCGCTGCGCGTGCTCGAAGCCGCGGTACGGCATCAGAACTACTCGCGCGCCGCAGGCGAACTCAATCTCACGCACAGCGCAGTAAGCCATCAGATTCATGCGCTTGAGGCAACGCTCGGCCTCACGCTGTTCGAACGCGTCGGGCGCCAGATGCGCGCGACCGATCCGGGCCGGCAGCTTGCGCAGGAAGTGCGCGCCGCGCTCGACACGCTTTCCACCGCGGTCGAGCGCGTACGCGGTCAGGACACGTCGAATTCGCTCACAGTCAGCGTACTGCCCTCGTTTGCCGCGGCTTGGCTCGTGACGCGCCTGGGTGGTTTTCTCGAATGCCATCCGGGCGTGGAATTGCGCCTCGACAGCACCTCGACCGTCGCGAATTTCCGCAACGATGGCGTCGACGTGGCGATCCGCTACGGCACGGGCAACTGGGAAGGCGTAACCAGCGAGAAACTGTTCGACGACGAACTGTTCCCTACGCTGAGCCCCGCGCTGTACAAGAAATCGCGGCTGCGCTCGCCCGCCGACCTTGCGCGCATTCCGCTGCTGCGCATCCGCCAGCAACCGTGGGCGCCGTGGTTCGCGGCCGTCGGACTGAATCTGGTCGAACCCAAGCGCGGGCCGATGTTCAACGATTCCGAGCTCGCACTGCAGGCGGCGATCCAGGGCCAGGGCGCGGTGCTGACGCGCGGCTCGCTCGCGGTGCTCAAGCTGCGCGCAGGCGTGCTCGTCGCGCCGTTCAAGCAGCGCGTGCCCTCGCCACAGACCTGCTATCTCGTCTATCCGCCGCAGCACGCGCGCAAGCCCGCGCTGCTGCTGTTTCGCGAATGGTTGATGGAAGAACTGCGCACGTCGCCGCCTTGCCACGATCCCGACAAATGACGGACTTTCACGCTACCGCGCACGTGCCGAGAAAACGCTTCGGCCAGCACTTCCTGCACGACAGAAACATCCTGCGCCGCATCGTCGACGCGATTGCGCTGCAGCCGGGCGACGCGCTGGTCGAAATCGGTCCGGGCGAAGGCGCATTG
>VBNZ01000231.1:4791-13038 GCA_005877675.1 Gammaproteobacteria bacterium | reverse complement strand
TTGCGCGCCGAAGCCGCGCGACTGGGCGAACTGACGATCGTCAATCGCGACGTGCTCAGCGTCGACTTCAGCGCGCTCGCGCACGGCACACCACTGCGCGTGGTCGGCAATCTGCCCTACAACATTTCCACGCCGATACTTTTCCATTGCCTGGAAAATGCCGACGCCATCCGCGACATGCATTTCATGCTGCAGAAGGAAGTCGTCGACCGCATGGCCGCGCCGCCCGGCAGCAAGACTTACGGTCGTCTGTCGGTGATGCTGCAGCTGCGCTGCACTGTCGAACCACTGTTCGGCGTGCCGCCCGGCGCCTTCCGCCCGCCGCCGAAAGTGGATTCCGCCGTGGTGCGACTCGTGCCGCTTGCGCGCGAACGCCTGCCGCAGGCCGATTTCGGCGCGATCGATCGCGTCGTGCGCGCGGCGTTCGGCCAGCGCCGCAAGACGCTCTCCAACGCGCTGCACGGCGTCGTCACGCCGGCGCAAATCGCCGTTGCGGGCGTCGACGCGCGCGCGCGCGCAGAGCAGCTCGCGCCGGCGCAGTTCGTCGCCCTCGCGCAACAAATTGCGTAACGGCGCGCTTCACCCATGTCGAACCCGACGCGGCGCCCCTTGCACCGCAACGCCACGCTGCGCAAGAATCACGGCATGAGCGACACGCCCTATGCCATCAGCGTCGCCGTGCAAACGCGGTATCTGCAGGACGAGTCCGCGCCGGACAGCAATCGCTACGCCTTCGCCTACACGATCAAGATCGCCAACACCGGGCGAGTCCCGGCGCGCCTGATTTCGCGCCACTGGATCATCACCGACGCCAACGGCAAAGTGCAGGAAGTGCGCGGCGACGGCGTGGTCGGCGAGCAGCCGTGGCTGCGCCCCGGCGACGATTTCCAGTACACCTCCGGCGCGGTGCTGGAAACCGCGATCGGCACCATGCGCGGCAGCTATCAGATGCTGGCCGACGACGGCAAACGCTTCGATGCGCCGATTGCGCAGTTCACTTTGTCGATTCCGCGCACCGTCCACTGAAAATGTCCACAGAAAACTACTGCGCTAGACATCCTGCGCGCCGCCGGTGCTCGGACTGCGAAGGCAGGATGCCGGAGCGAACATTCGCGAAGCGAATGGCCCGGAGGGCGAGCCGCCGACGCGGCGAGTCATCCTCATGTACTCGCATGTACACCCCGGTTCCTGCGCGCCGCCGACGCGCCCGATCCGATCAAGTTCGGTGTCTTCGCTCGCTACGCTTCTGCGGACATTTTTGAATGGCCGTCTACGCGATTGGGGACGTGCAAGGCTGCTACGACGAACTGTCTCGTCTGCTCGAAAAACTCCGCTTCGATTCTGCGCGCGATACGCTGTGGTTCTGCGGCGATCTGGTCAATCGCGGCGGCCAGTCGCTCGCGGTGCTGCGTCAGGTGCAATCGTTCGGCAAGAGCGCGCTGGTCGTGCTCGGCAATCACGATCTTTCGCTGCTCGCCGTGGCGGAGCGCGAAGAAGCCGATCAGGCCAAGACCAATGCCGAACTGCGCGAAGTGCTGTTTGCGCCCGATCGCGACAGCCTGCTCGATTGGCTGCGTGCGCGGCCGCTGCTGCACGTCGACCGTGCGCTCGGCTTCGCGCTCGTGCACGCAGGACTCGCACCGGGTTGGACACTCGATCGCGCCGAACAGATGGCACGCGAAGTCGAGCAGCGCCTCGCAGGCGAAGGCGCCAAGCGCCTGCTACTCGCAATGTTCGGCAACAAGCCCGATCTGTGGACACCGCGCCTGCGCGGCATCGACCGCCTGCGCGCGACCATCAACGTGATGACGCGCCTGCGCTATTGCGACGTGCGCGGCCGCATCGCCTATCACGAAAAAGGCACGCCGGGCACGCAGAAGGCGGGACTGTACCCCTGGTTCGAAGTGCCCGGCCGCGTGCGTCACGACCTGCGCATCGTCTGCGGCCACTGGTCGACATTGGGCCGTTTCGCCGGCATGGGCATCTACGCGATCGACGGCGGCTGCGTGTGGGAACCGCAATTCATCTCGATCAAGTCAACCCGCAAGAAGCCTGCGGGCGCGCCAGACTGAGCATTGCGGGGATGAAGCAGCACGTTCGCTATGTCGCTACCGCCGATCGGGTCAATCTTGCTTGGAGCGCGCTCGGACGCGGCATGCCGCTGGTCAAGGCGGCGACCTGGCTCACGCACCTGCAATACGATCTGCAAAGTCCGGTCTGGGCGCACTGGATCACCTTCCTGAGCGAACGTTTTCGCTACATCCGCTACGACGAACGCGGCTCGGGCATGTCCGACTGGCATGCGCCCGATCTCTCCAATGCGAATTGGGTCGACGACCTCGAAACCGTGGTCGAGGCGGCCCGCATCGAGCGCCCGTTCGTGCTGCTCGGCATGAGCCAGGGTGCGGCCACCGCGATCCGCTACGCGGTAAAACATCCGCAGCGAGTCTCGCATCTGATCCTGTACGGCGGCTATGCCATTGGCGGCAACCGCAGCGAGGACCCGGCGCGGCGCGAAATGTATCGCGCCCTGACTGACGTAGTGCGGCTGGGCTGGGGCAGCGGAAATCCGACGTTCCGCCAACTGTTCACGTCGCGCTTCGTACCGGGCGGCAGCCAAGCGCAGCTCGACTGGTTCAACGACCTGTGCCAGCGCACGACTTCGTGCGAGAACGCCAGCGCCCTGCTCGCCGCCCGCGGCAACCTCGACGTGCGCGAATACCTGCAACAAGTGCGCGTGCCGACGCTGGTGCTGCACGCCAGCCACGACGAGATTGCACCACTGGAACAGGGACGCTACATCGCCGGCAACATCCCGGGCGCGCAGTTCGTGCAGCTCGATTCGCGCAATCATGTGCTGCTGGAACACGAGCCGGCCTGGCAGGAATTCTGCGCGGCCGTGCTCGAGTTCACCGGCCAGCGCGAGATCGAACGGACCCCGGCGCACGCCGACGAGGACAAGCTCACGGTGCGCGAACGCGGGCTGCTCGCGCTGCTGCGTGAAGGCCGCAGCAACGCGCAGATCGCGTGGCAACTCGGCATCGCCGAGAAGACCGTGCGCAACCACTTCTCGAATCTGTACCGCAAGCTCGGCGTGCGCAGCCGCGTCGAAGCGCTGGTGCGTACGCAACCGGTGCACGACTCCGATTGAGCGCAGCGCGCACCGATCCACGGTGACAGGAAAGCCGGGCGGGACATTTGTCCCACTCGGAATCCGATCCGTGCGACGATCGGGACAAGCTGCTCATAGTGCCAACGGCGACATCCGGCGCAGCATATGCCGCGGTACTTCCACGACTGGAGTTCGACTGCTATGTCTCGACTGCTTGCGCTGTTTTACGGATTCGTCTGCTATCTCGCCTTTCTTGCAACATTCCTTTATGCCATCGCATTCGTCAGCGGATTCGCGCCTAAGCATATCGACAATGGCGCGACGGCACCGTTCGTCATCGCATTGACTCTCGACCTCGCGTTGCTCGGCCTCTTCGCCGTGCAGCACAGCGGCATGGCGCGACCGGCGTTCAAGCGCTGGTGGACCCGCTTCGTGCCGGAATCGATCGAGCGCAGCACATACGTGCTGGTCAGCAGTCTCGCGCTGATCGTGTTGTTCTGGCAGTGGCGGCCTTTGCCGCAACTGTTGTGGCAGGTCGACGGCGAACTTGCGCGCGCGGCGATGTATGCGCTCGCCGCGCTCGGCTGGCTGCTGGTGCTGTCGAGCTCGTTCCTGATCAACCATTTCGATCTGTTCGGCCTGCGCCAGGTGTGGTCGTTTGCCAACCGGCGCACGGCGCCCGACACGCCGTTCGTCACGCGTGCGTTCTATCGCATCGTGCGGCATCCACTGATGCTCGGATTTCTGATCGCATTCTGGGCGACGCCGACGATGAGCGTGGGGCATCTGCTGTTCACACTGATGACGACCGGCTACATCGTCGTCGCGGTGAAGTTTCTCGAGGAACGCGATCTCGTCGCGCAGCTCGGCGAGACCTATCGCGACTACCAGCGTCGAGTACCGATGCTGCTGCCCTGGCCGAAACGGGCGTCCGCCCCGCCGCATGGCTCGGCGCAGTCCACGCCGGGAATTCCGCGGTAATCGTTCGCGTCACGCGCGGTCGATCGGCCGCGCGGATCAACGGCGCTCGTAGTCGACGAAACTGAAGGCGAATTCGTGACGCGCGTCGGACGCATGCGCGTCGCGTAATGTCTCTTGCCACTCGTCGCGATCGAAACGCGGAAAGTACGCATCGGCATCCGCTGCGGCGGTATCGATCCAGGTAAGGTGCAATCGCGTCGCGCGCGGTAGCGCGAGCGCATACACCTCGCCGCCGCCGATGACCATCAGCTCTGCGCCCTGCGCCGCGGCGATCGCGGCGTCGAGCGATGCGACCACTTGTTGTTCTGGGTAAGGCGCCGACGCGCCACGCGTCAGCACGAGATTCCTGCGCCCCGGCAGCGCGCGCCCGATCGCCAACGCGGTCTTGCGCCCCATCAGTACCGGCTTGCCCAGTGTGAGCGACTTGAAGCGCTTCAAGTCGTCCGGCAGATGCCACGGCATGGCGCCATCGCGCCCTATGGCGTAGTTGCGATCGAGTGCGGCGATCAAGGCGAGCGTCATGCGCACATTGTCGCTGTTCGCAGCGCGCAAGTCAGCCGCTTGCGTCGGTTTCATTTTTTTGATTACATTTGTAATCTATGTCGAACTCGCTCCGCGGAGAACCTGATGATCTCGACCGGCCTCACGCTGCTGCACCTTGCACTCAGCGCCGCCAACCCATCCGGTCAGATTATCCCGACGTCGTTCGAGGCCGGCCGCGTATACGTCGTACCGCAAATGCAGGACGGCACGAGTCTCAAGTTCTACACCGACAGCGGTGGTCCGACCTTTCTGCTCCAGAGCACGATCTCGCGTCTGCACCTGCCGACGCAGGCGATGCCGAAAGAATACGGTGACGACGCAACTTCGGCGAAGCTACCCATGTTCAAGGCCGGCCTCGGCGTTCCGGCGCCGCTCGAACTCGACGGCCAGATCAGCATCGCACGCCGCAGCGACACGCATTTCGATATCCGCGACGGCATGCTCGGCGAGGCCTGGTTCGGCGGTCGCATCTGGACCTGGGATTATCCCAAGCACCAACTGACCCTCGAAGCGCCCGCGTGGAAACCAGCGAAAGACGCGACCCGCACCCTGCTCGGCTTCCCGGTCGACGACAAGGGCGCACGCGCCGACAATTTTGCGCGCATCACCGTACGCATCGACGGCAAGCCGGTCGATCTGCTGCTCGACACCGGCGCGACCACGATCCTGACACCAGAAGCGCTCACGGCGCTCGGCGACAAACTACCGGCGACACGCGCCGCGAGTTTTGTCGGCGACAGCCAATTCCAGGCGTGGCGCAAGGCGCATCCGGAATGGCGCGTGATCGACAATGCGCAGGTCGGCACCAAGACGCCGGTTTCCATTATCGAAGTGCCCGAGGTCGAAATCGCCGGCACGCGCGTCGGCCCGATATGGTTCAACTGGCGTTCCGATCGCGCCTTCCACGACTACATGTCGAAGATGATGGACAAGCAAGTCGAAGGCGCGCTCGGCGGCAATGCGCTGGCGCACTTCGTGATGACGATCGACTATCCGGGCGCGACTGCGTATTTCAAATGCATGCACGATTGCAAAACCGCAGCGCCGGCGCGTTGACGCACGCGCGAATCCGCTGCGCTCAGGCGCCGATAAACCAGCCGGTCAACGCGTAGCGCGGCACCTGCGCCCAGGCGGCGACCTGCGAGACGCAGTGATACTGCGGCACCTTGAACAACGACAGCGAGTTGTAGGTCGGCACAAAGGTATCGACGACGCGGCCGTCGCTACCGAGAAAATGCAGCAGGCCGCCCCAGTCCGCCTGCCAGCCGCGGCCGAGATTGAAGACGAAGGCGAAACGTCGTTTCTGCGTGTCGTAGCCGGTGTCGTCGTGGCGGCGCAGAAAGTGCCCGGGCCGATAGCGCGTCGCCTGCACGCGCACGCGCGTGATGCCGGGGTCGCCGGTCAGCGCGCGCACGAAGTCGAGCACCGGCGCGTAATGGAATACATCCACGAGCTTGTGCAGCAGATGCTCGGATTGCGCGTTATCGCGCAGCCCGGTCATCGAATAATTGTCGAACGCGTACGCGTATTTGCCCTGCGCCTCGCGTGCGCAGCGCGCGAGGAATTCGGTGCGCTGCGTCGCGTCCATTGCGGCATATTCGGAAGGCGCGATGACTTGCGCCTCGGCGCCGACCTGGTAGGCAAGTTCCCACTCGGTTTCGGCCGCGAGCGCCGCATGAAACTGCTCGGCGTAGCCATCGTCGAGTATGTCCGGAATCTGCACCCGCGTCGTCAGCGCGAGGCGCTCGTGATACGGCGCGTAGTCGACGCCGGGGCGGAACATCAGGCGTGGCCTGCAACGCAGGAAGGGGAAGTAAGATCGCGCCGGGATCGTGGTGCCGGGCGCCGGTCCGGAATGAGGCCCATAGCGGTGTCTATGCGCCGGTCGGGGACCAAGCACAGCACCGCGAGACCAAGCGAGCTGCTTTCAATTCCTCTGTTACAGGTCACTTGACCGCGCTTCATACCGCCCCGCCCTTCATACCGCGATCGGCGCCTTGATCGCTGCGTGCGATTGATAGCCTTCGATCGCGATGTCCTCGTAACGGAATTCATCGATCGACTGCACCGCCGGATTCAACTTCAACCGCGGCAATGGCAACGGCGCGCGCACGAGCTGCTCGCGCGCCTGCTCGAGATGATTTTTATACAAATGCGCATCGCCGAACGTGTGCACGAAATCGCCCGCCTGCAGACCGGTGACCTGCGCGATCATCTGCGTGAGCAGCGCGTAACTCGCGATATTGAACGGCACGCCGAGAAAAATATCACCCGAACGCTGATACAACTGGCACGACAGACGACCGTTGGCGACATGAAACTGGAACAATGCGTGGCACGGCTGCAATGCCATCTTCGGCAGATCGGCGACGTTCCACGCGCTGACGACCAGACGGCGCGAATCGGGATTGCGCTTGATCTCTTCGATGACCCAGGCGATCTGATCGATCGCCTTGCCGTTGGGCGCCGACCATGCGCGCCATTGCTTGCCATACACCGGTCCGAGATCGCCGTTCGCATCGGCCCACTCATCCCAGATGCCGACGCCGTGTTCCTTCAGATAGCCGATATTGGTATCGCCGCGCAGAAACCACAGCAGCTCGCGCACGATCGATTTGGTGTGCAACTTCTTCGTCGTGACCAGCGGAAACCCGTCGGCCAGATTGAAACGCATCTGCCAGCCGAATACCGACAAGGTACCCGTGCCGGTGCGGTCGGCCTTGTCGACGCCGTGATCGAGCACATGGCGCAGCAGGTCGAGATATTGCCGCATCAGGCAGTTCCCTTCATCGAAGGCGATTGTGCCAGCGCAGCGGCGGGCTGCGGCTGCAGTGTCGGCGCGCGGCGCGACAGCCATAGCAACACCAGCCCGATCACGATCAGCGGCAGCGACTGCACCTGCCCCATCGTCACCCAGTCGAACGCAAGATAGCCCAGCTGCGCATCGGGCACGCGCACGAATTCGACCGCGAAGCGGAACACGCCGTACAGCAGTGCGAACACACCCGATACCGCGTAGCGCGGCCGCGGTTTCAGCGAAAAAATATACAGCACCGCGAACATCACCAGGCCTTCGAGCGCGAATTCGTACAGCTGCGAGGGATGGCGCGCCTCGCTGTTGAGCTGGCCGGCGAGATACATCTGGTGCAGCTGTTCGCGCGTCTTGTGCAGCGTGTCGAGCGCGCTCGGAAAAATCACGCCCCAGGGCGCATCGGTCTGCTTGCCCCACAGTTCGCCATTGATGAAATTGCCGAGGCGCCCCAGGCCGAGTCCGATCGGCACCAGCGGCGCGACGAAATCGATGGTGTCGAAGAAATGAATCGCATGCCGGCGCGACCACAGCCAGCCCGCGAGCAACACGCCGATCAACCCGCCATGGAACGACATGCCGCCGTCCCAGACGCGGAAGATCGCGACGGGGTCGTGCACGATCCAGTCGAGCGACACGTACGAAAGCATGTACCAGATGCGCCCGCCGAGGATCACGCCAACCATGACATAGAACGCGAGATCGGAAAACGCCTCAGGGCTGACCGGCAGCCTGCCCTGCGCGCGCCGCCGTTCGCCGAGCCACCACGCGCCGGCGAAACTGAGCAGGTACATGATGCCGT
>VBNZ01000231.1:3095-4778 GCA_005877675.1 Gammaproteobacteria bacterium | reverse complement strand
CGCGATGGGGTTGATATCGTGGAAATACGGCATGCGAGCGGCTAATGGGAAGGCAGCGCGTATTGTCGCAGAAGGACGGCGTCGCGTGCGCGCACGATCGTACCAAGCTGATCGCGATGCCCACAAATACTTATCTGGAAGCAGACGCTGAAAGTCTGTATCCATTCAAAGCAGTCGAATGTTTGGTTTGGGCGAAAAACGACTCACCGATACAGCGCTAAGGAATCCAAGTCAGTAGCGGCTTCGATTCGCGAATCCTGCAACCACGAGACCCATCATGAACGCGCCAATAAGTGCCTCGCTACCGCAGAGTACCTTCATGAGGTCGCTCTTGGGCGTTATGTCGCCATATCCCAGCGTAGTGAAGGTAACGACAGAAAAATATGCACAGTCCAGTAACGACCTTCCATCAGTATGCGGTGCTGAATTCAAGATGCGGTAATAGATCCCTGAATACACAGACAGAATGAACAATCCGGACAAGACTATGCGGCTTGGCCTTTCGCCATAGCCCCATACAATTTCTTCCAGCAAAGAGAATAGCCAACGCAGCTTGAACTGTAGCGCGCGCAGCGCGAATTTGGGGACAAGCCAAGTGCGCAGATGAAACCAGACGATGGCTCGGAATAGCTGAAGTGCGCGCCGAGAGTCGAAAATCCCACTTTGCCACTGCTGGATTAAGTCTTCTGCTCGCCCGGCGTAACCCATCGGGGGGAAATCGTTACGAAATATCAGGTATGGGCTAAACAGCGCTCTCCGCTCACATTTCCGCTCGTAATAATAGTATTTCGAAGCAGAGTCACGTCTCCCATTAGCTTGACTCGCTACGCGTAAGCTTCGATACATAGCAGCCAAGTCCGGTGGAGTAGCGCTCTTATCCGGCACGATTACAGGTTCGATCAGGTCGGAATGATTCAAGTCCAACGGGACAGTTGTACCATCGAATATCCACTTAGACAGACGACTATTCTCTACATAGAATCGCCGCAGATGACCAGATAGTACGCAGCGAATAACCTGAATATCCTGAAGGCTGCTGCTCCTTATTGTGAGATCTTCAAGGGGGCATTGAACGAAAGAGATAAAATTGAGTTCCGCCGATTCTATGCGTAGTCCTCTGCACGAGCTGAAATAACAGTCCGTCTCTCGCGACCCGTGCATGCCTCCTTCTATCGTGAGGTAGTCCAAATCGACAAAGCTAAGGTTTCTTCCTCCTATCTCTACGTAGTCCGAGATGGTCAACCCTCCGAGCTTGAGGACATAGAAATCCGTAAATAAGCTGGCCCTGCTGTACGACCTATTGCTCGGTCCTGCTCCGGACCACATATTGAACGTAAGCGTGTCAGTAGTCTGCCGATTGGCTTCGTTGTAGCGAAAGAATCTCTTTCTACCAAGAGTCTTTTTTGCCCAAGTGAAATACGGCACTATGCGCCGATACTTTGGTGTCGGCAGGTTGCGCACGGAGTAGGTCCAGAAAGACTTTTTATCGACATAGGGGATGACTTCATTGAGCCCGGGCCCTCCCTGGTCGGCGGTATCAAAAATGAACACACTCGTTGGAGGTCCCACTAGTAATCTACCCGTTTGGACCGTCCAGCAGAACTCATGGTCCGTCAGGGAGTATTCAACCATCCACTCTTCAAAGCTGGGTAGTCGCTTCTTGAGATAAGCCAAGAGCATAGG
>VBNZ01000231.1:0-3007 GCA_005877675.1 Gammaproteobacteria bacterium | reverse complement strand
GAAGTTGGGGCGCCACGCAGAAGCCTAGTCTGACTAGACTAGGCTAGAGAAAGTAACGCGTCACTTATTTCATTCGGAAGATCATGATCTCATGAGACGCTATTGCTAGGGGTTTACAAGATTGAACAAAGACAGAAGAAGAAAGATCAACGCCCAGATCATAGCGTTGACGAAAAATATCCTTCTTTCAGACCCTCGCGACGGAGCCTCAGCGAAAATTAGCTTCTTTGCGGGCGAGCTACATCAGTGGCCCATTAATGCCGTGCGCGAGCTGGCGGTGCGCTGGTGGCTCACCGCGAATGGCAGGAGCGCTGAGCTACGCCTGGCACGGCTCATGATCGCTGACGTAGAACTCGCATCTATTGATCGCACAACATGCGTCTCACACATTCGCCAAATTCTCAAGGAAATTTGTATAGATCAAAAATTCTTTGATGTCGCTGCAATGTTCGCAAACAAAAACAATAACTTGTTCGAATACATAACGGGCGCGAAGGATGAATTCTGCAATAAGTTATACAACAAAATTAGCTCTGCTTGTATGGATGATGTGAGGCGTAGAGCGACGCTAATTCCTATCGTACCCCGCCTGCACGGTTGCAGCTTCAGTGTAGACAACGAAGATGTTGGTTTAATCCACAGAACTGATACAGATAGCTGGCGGAAAATTATCGAGGAGCCTTTCGAATGCCTCAACTGGAACGCGAGTAATGCTACATTTGCAGGACCATCGCCTTGGTTTGGCGAGGACAAATTTACCTACTATGCATTCGGGATTGATAAGGGGGCGCACACATGGTGTGTTGATCAATCTCTTTTAAAGATTAGAAAGCTATTATCCGTAGTTATCGCTCAAAAGGCGTCAAAGCAAAAAACTAACTTCCACACTACTATTGCGGATGCACCGAGACATTACATACAGTTTGCGGAAAAAAATACATCAATACCGTTTTTTTCTTCAGGAATCGAACCCATCCTGCCATTTTATTCGTCAGACATACTTATCGATCAGGATGATGTCGTAGACATTAAAGAATGGTATAAGAGGAATCGCGACCTCTCTACTGAAAAATCAAATCGTCTAGAAAAATGTTGTCATTTTATTAATCTAGCGTTAAATGCCAAGTCACTACATGGTTTCGTGTTCTTCTATATTTCTCTCGACGCGCTTTTTGGCGAACGATACGATGTAGAGCGTTCGATAAAGAGAGGAATATCAGAGTTCTCGCAGGTGCATGTAACTCGAACCGATTGGCTATACGAACTGCGGAATGAAATTATTCACGGAGGAAGCCGTCGCATTAGTGAGTGGGCGCGGTACGAGAAGTATGTCTCTCACTTCAACTCCGAACCAGAACACGATATCCGGACGATAGCGCTTGAGTGCTTATGTCGATATAGATAGCTGCAGGAGATACGTTCGTAGCCCATGTTCGCAACAGAGCCTGCCTTCCGTGCGGCTGGATGAACTTATGTGACAGTCTGCAACCACGATTCAATCGCAGCTTTGGCCCATCTGTCGCTAGATTCTTCTTGTCGAGCATCTGCTTAGGCACCTGCAGTACTTCGGACAGCGATGCGGCTTCATCTTAGTCTTTCCTGCACTTCTTGGTGAATTTGGACGTCGGGCGCAAATAGCCTGCCCCGCGGCTGGCTATCGACAGACTTGGCAACCCGTCAGGCTGGGGGCGGAGGCCGCCATTCCGCGATTCAAACGACACCCAAACACTGGTCACACAAGTCGGTGCTCGGGTTATTGAACGGCTCGCTGATGCACCTCGCGCACGCATCTTGCGACGCGCATGCCCAGACGCCGCCACGTGACGCGCTGCAGCTAGGCGCGCGCCGGGTTACTGGCATAATGTGGCGTTCGTCACATACTCGGGGAGTTGCACTAATGTTTCAAACCGTTCCTGCGCGCTCATTACTGCGCGCGCTATGCGTCGTCGCTGCATTCACTGCGTCGGCCAGCGCGTTGGCCGATGAGGCTAAGCCTGTCACCTTGCCGAAAGTCTCGGTGATCCCCGAAGTCGACTTCGCCAAGCATCCACCACTCGGCGCACCAGCGCTGTCGCCCGATGGTCAGTACATCGCAGTGACCGTGCACAGTACGGAAAACGGCGAGAGCAAATATCAGCTCGCGGTCCTGCACCTGCCCGATCTGAAATTCATTAGCCGGCTCGATATGGTCGAGCACTACCTGCCCATCGATGTGACCTGGGTGGACAACAAGCGCTTAGTCATGGGCACAGGCCGCGAGACTGCGTTCTCGGAAGCCCCTGCTGGCACGGGCGACATTATCGCGGTCGATATCGACGGCAAGAACAAGCGCATGCTCTATAGCGACCGTTCGCGCGGCTCGACCGGTGCGACGAACATCCTCAAGATCCCGATTGGGTTCGGTAGCATCGCTGGCACGCCGGACAAATCCAACGGTCACTTCTATCTCAATGTGAATCCCGCGCCAGAGCGCGGCGGTACGGATGCGCAAGCGAACAGGACTCTGCTGTTCGATGTAGATGCAGTCAGCGGCAACGTCACGGAAATCGCATCGATCAATGCCGATGGCTACGACTTCGTCGTGCACGACGGCGTCGCGCGCTATGCCTTTGGCGGCGACAACAACCTCAAGGAGCACGCGTATTACCGCGCCGGCGCCGATAAGGATTGGGTCGAACTCCCATCCAGTGTGGTCGGCAGGCATTTTACCCCGCGGGCGATCAGTCCCGACGGCAAAAAACTCTACTCGGTCGGCAACCCAAGTGGCGGCCCAGACGAGCTTGCGATCAGCAACCTCAACGGTAGCGACCGCAAGATCCTCGCCTCCAATCCGCGTGCCAGCATTACGCGCGTGTATTGGACACCCGCGCCGCATACGCCGTATGCCGCTGCAGCACCTGACGGCAAGGGCGTTATCACCTATCTCGACGACAGCAAGCAAGCCAAGGCGCTCAAGGCCCTCAATGCGCAGTTTTCCGATCACAATATTTCATTCGCCAATTTGAAC
>VBNZ01000215.1 GCA_005877675.1 Gammaproteobacteria bacterium | reverse complement strand
CAATTTGCGTGCGCCGCACAAGTGTTGATGCAATTGACCGCCATGCCGACGGACCGCTGCGGTGCGGTTGCGCTAACATGCTGTGCATCGCGGCAGCGGCCGCTTACCGCAGCGTTAGCGGACCAAGGAGACGACAACCGTGGATGACTCAAGGCGTCGCTTGTTGTGGCATGGAATGTTCCTGTTCCTGCTCGGCCTCGTCACTGGGCTCGTCGAAACGAGGTTCAGTAACACCCGCATGGGGCTGGCAGCTCACCTTGAAGGAGTCATGAATGGCATCTTCCTTTTGGCACTGGGGGCAGTTTGGGCGGAGGTCCAGCTCAATACTCGGCTCAAGGGAGTAACGTATTGGTCCGTTCTGTACGGAACCTACGCGAACTGGGTTTTCACAACACTGGCTGCCGTCTTCGGAACAGGGGCTTTGTCACCCATCACTGCTCCTGGCCTTACTGCCGCACCTTGGCAAGAGAACCTAATACATGTCGGGTTTATGAGCGTCGGGCTGGCAACAGCATCATGAGCAGCGCGTGGTCCGCTAACAAACGGTTCACAGGGGCGTGTCCGCTTCGCGGGCACGCTCCTTAACCTAGCGTGGACTGCCCCGGGGATCGTAAGCACTTCCAGCCTACGATTTGGACTCCAACGTTAGGTGTCACAAGATTTCTATGAAGCCACTCATGATTTTGGTAGCTGGTCCCTACCGCTCAGGTACGAACGACGATCCTGCGCTCATCGCCAAGAACGTCGAAGCTATGACCGAAACGTCGTTGGAGCTATTCCGAGCTGGGCATCTTCCTGTCATGGGTGAGTGGTATGCGCTGCCCCTCATAGAGCACGCCGGGTCCAAGCAAACTGGCGACGCTGTGTTCAACGAAATATTTCACCCCATCTCAAGGCGGCTAGTAGCAAAATGCGACGCATGCCTGAGAATCGGCGGCCCTTCTGCGGGAGCCGATGAAATGGTGTCATTAGCCAAGCAGCACGGCAAGCTTGTCTTCTTCTCGCTCGGCGATGTGCCACGGTAGTCCGTGGTGTCGCCTAGTTTCAACTTTGAAGCGCAACGCTGATCAGTTTCCATAGAAGCACTCCGCTGGAGTTTGATAGTCGAGTCGTTTGCCTGGCCTGGCGTTGAGTTTGTTGGCGATGACATTGCAGTGGTGCTGAGTGATCTTGGCCATGCTGCAACGCTTTGGCAGATATTGGCGGATGAGCCCGTTGGTGTTTTCATTCGTTCCGCGCTCCCAGGGGTGATGCGGGGTGGCGAAGTAGAAGCGCACACCCGTAGCACGTTCGATCTTCGCGTAGCTGTGAAACTCGGTGCCGTTGTCGGCGGTGATGGTGCGGAAGGCCATGACGCTGGGAAGGTCACTTGGCGCTTGGCATGGTCTTCACGCGTTTGATGGATACCTTTCGTGCTGCCCAACCTGCTCGATAGGTAGCGCAAAAATCCGGGTCGATTCTTTGCGCGTCGTTCAACAGCGACTCCGCAGACCCAGACGACTTCGCTACGACCTGGCCAACCATTGTTCGAATCGACATGTGGAACAGTCCACATTACCCCACTCCGTTGGGCTGCCACGCGCTACCTGAGTTGATTAGTGTAGGATTCGCGCCCGCCTTCTTTTTTGGATGCTATCGATTTATGACTGCGCTGGCGCTGGGTCCCTATCAACTGCTCGGCGAACTGGGCCGTGGCGGTATGGGGGTGGTCTATAAGGCTTACGACACCGAACTGCGGCGATTCGTGGCCCTCAAAACCCTGTTCGGCGCGTTAGCCCACGATTTGAGCATCGCGGAGCGCTTCCTGTTCGAGGCGCGGGCCATGGCGGGAATTGCCGACTCGCATGTGGTGTCCATTTATGCCAGCGGGGAGGCGGAGGACCACCCTTATTTCGTAATGGAACTCATAGACGGGGAAACACTGGGGTCTGTGCTGCGCCGCCAGGGCGCGCTGTCGCCCGAGAACGCCGTGCGCGTGGTTTATCAAGCCGCACTGGGGCTTGGGGCGGCTCACACAAAACGCCTGGTGCACCGGGACGTGAAACCGGGCAACCTGCTTTTGACCCGGGGTGGCACGGTGAAGGTGAGCGATTTCGGCATTGCGCGTTCGGCCACTCCCAGCGAGCGGCAACTCACACTAACGGGCGAGATGATCGGCACGCCCGGCTACCTGTCGCCTGAGTCGTGTACCGGCAAACCGGTGGACGCCCGGTCGGACGTGTTCTCCCTGGGCGTGGTGCTGTTCGAATGTCTCGTAGGGCGGGTACCGTTCACAGACGCCTCCCCGTTGGGACTCATGCTTAATGTCGTGCAAACCGACATCCCCCCCGTGCGCAGTCTGAATGCTCATGTCGACGAGGCCCTGGAGGCAGTCCTCTTGAGAATGGTTTCCAAAAAGCCGGAGGACCGCTATTCCGACGGCTTAGCTGTAGCGCGTGCGCTCGCGGCGCTGCCGGGCGCGGCGTGTCTGGCCCCCTTGGAGTTGCAAATCAAAACCAACCCCGCGCGGCCGATGGCGACCAAGCGGGTGGCGGATCCCGTTCCGCCCGGCGGCAACTCGATCCACCGGCCAAATCAACGCACGGTTTATCCGAAAGGGCTATCCGAACAAAAAACCAAGGCTCGGCGCGGGGAAATTACGGGGGCGACTGAAGGTGCGACCCGATCCGCGTCTCGCCCCTGGTGGCCGTGGGCTGTGGTTCTGGTTTTGGCGTTGGTGGCGGCCGCCGCGCTGTGGACCTACGGCCACTGAACTTCGCTTATCCGCATTTGTTGCCAATCCGAACGCGACTTTGCCGCCGCGAAATACTCAGAGAAGGCGGTGCAACGAAGAAAGCCTTATGAAACTGTCAGTTGATGCTCCCTTCGAGCCCGCTCGGCGCGGTTCAGAAGGTCCCTCCGCCGCGACGGCGCGAACTATTATTCGCTCACGCGGACCACGGCGGAGTTATTGCGCCAATGTTACTCATCCCGGCAGCAGCCGCTTACCGCAAGCGTCAGCGCCCAATTTGGAGAATGCGAAATGGACGAGCTTGATCATGGCAGCCTTCTTTGCGTGCGGTGTGATGATTTGCCTTGGAAGCCTTCAACGTTCGCCGCTGGGCTATCCGTTAAAGATGTTGCGGTCACTGGTGGCCTGGAGATGCAGATTCTTCGCTTCGAGCCCGGCGCACGACTTCCACTTCATAAACACGAGTGCCCAGAGTTCATCTATGTTCTTGAAGGTGAGCTTATCGTGGCCGGCCAACGCCTAAGCGCGGGCTGGGCCAGCGTAGCTAGCGTAGGATCTGTGCATTCTGACATTCACTCGGAAACAGGCTGTGTACTCGTGCTCGTCGATCGCCCTCTATAGAGTCAACAAAGAGGTACGCACGCATCGCATCTGCCCCTCATGTCAAACGTTAGCCTCGGAGATGCCGTTTTGAGCTACTGTCGGAAACGAGCACTCCTGGCGACGCTACTGGGTTACTCCGTGCTATCGCCCCTTGCGTTCGCCGCCGACGTGCAAGTCATCGCAGATGGCCACCCTATCAATCTCGAAGGGCTTAAGCCGCTGTCTTCGCAGATCAGCGCGATCCTCGCCTACCACGCAATGCGTGCCGGAACGGGATGTCCATTCGTTCGTGACGAAGGCGACCATACTGCGGATGATGGACACCTTCATTGCGATCTGACCGATGCGCTGGGCCTCGGTTACCAGTGTTCGCCCGCGCACACGGGAATCGTCAAGCAATGGTTCGGCAAGAATCTGCGTGCGCTGTTCGACGACAATACGCCGTCATTCAAGTACGCAACGGAAAAAAACGATCTGCAGTGGGTTTGCGAAAGTACGCCTGACGGCGCGTCGGCCCATGCAACTTGGACATCTTTGCGCATGCGCACCCACGCGGACCGCGTGACGGTTGACGGGAAAATCAGCTCGATCAACCGCAATGATACGGCAGTACATGGCGGGTGCACTTCGTATACAAGATTCACGCCGACAGCATCGAGGTGCTTTCGCACACAAACTGAGACTAACAATTCACACGTGCGGCCCGCTGCGGAAGGGTTGCGCTAACATGCTGTGCATCGCGGCAGCGGCCGCTCACCTCAAGCATTGGGCCTCTACAGATATGCGAAAAATTCACCTCCTGCTTCTTGCGTTGTCGTTGATGCCGATCTTGGCCTTTGCCGAAGATGAATGCACAGACCGTCCTGAGTGCTGGCCTGAGGGAAGTTCTATGCGTAATGGCCTTTTGCTTGTGCAACAGCAGAATGCTGCCGAGAAGCTTTTGGCGATCAAGCACCAGGAGTTGATCAAACTCGTGTCTTCGTCATCGACTGAAGAAGTCAGAGTCGATGAAAGGCTTTTGGCAGCGCTAAAGACTCAGCAGGTGGCATGGCTGAAGTACCGAACGGAAGAATGTGAATTGGTAGGTTCCCTAACCGGTGCCGGTGGCACTTGGCCGTCCACCTACGCAAATAAATGCGCGGTCAACCACACGGATCAGCGTCTTCGTCGTGTTCGCGCAGCCATTCAATGCATTGAGAAAATACCAAACGAGAAACGTCTTTTTGAGCAAAACAATTGCCTACAACAACTTGCTCCACTCACGAACAAATAGGCTCAACAAATCATTCCAGCGCGCTGCCGTAGGCGTCCGCTGAATCCAACGTTAGAGCACCCCGATTCAGCGCTCGGAGTCATCAATGTCCGACATCGACAAGGCCTTCGCCGGCTCGATTCCGAAGCTATACGAAACTTATCTCGTGCCGTTGATCTTTGAGCCCTACGCGGAGGACTTGAAGAAACGGGTAGCTTCGATGCACCTGTCGCGGATATTGGAAGTCGCTGCGGGTACCGGCGTTGTGACACGCGCGCTGGCGACTGCAGCGAGCGATGGGGCCTCTATCGTCGCGACGGATCTGAATCAAGCGATGCTCGACGAAGCGGCAGCCGTGGGGACAGCTCGCCCTGTTCTATGGCAGCAGGCAGACGCAATGGCGCTGCCTTTTCCAGATGGCGAATTCGACGCCGTAGTCTGTCAGTTCGGCGCGATGTTTTTCCCCGACAAGGCCAAGGCCTTTTCTGAGGCGCGCCGCGTACTCAAGCCAGGCGGCACTTTCATTTTCAATGTTTGGGATCGCATCTCGGAAAACGAATTCGCCGACACAGTCACGCGAGCGCTTGAGGCTGTCTTTCCCGATGACCCGCCTCGATTCCTGGCGCGGACGCCGCACGGTTACCACGACCGATCGACGATCGAGCGGGACCTCGCGAGCGGCGGCTTCACGGATCACCGCGGATAGCCACAATCGCGGCGCGCAGCCGGGCGAAGTCAGCGCGTGTGCCTGCAATCGCATACTGCCAAGGCACGCCACTGCGAAACGAGATCGAAGCCCGCAATGCTTCTCGACTCGCTGAGGCGACGGATGTGGCAGCCGCCGCTATCGCGCAGAGGTTCGGGACGCATGATGTGGATGGCAAGATCCAAGCGCATGTGGTCACCGTCGAAAAATGAAGCCTGGAAAATCTACAGTGCTCTAACCAAAGGTTCCAGCGGACGGGGCTCGCCCTGAGGATCTGGCGCGCCGCTGACCCACGGCGTCAGGCCTGCAATCAACCTTGCCAGCAGTCATGTCGAGTCGTAAAGAACACAGCATCGATTTCGTTGAGTTCCCGGCCAAAGACAATGCCGGGCTTGAGCGGTCCAAGCGTTTCTTCGCTGAAGCGTTTGGCTGGTCGTATCAAGACGGGGGCGCAGACTACGCCGACACGACGAGCAGCGGTCTCAACGCAGACCCCGCACACCGTCGAACAACCCGCTGGTCGTACTCTACACACTTCCAACCTTGAGGCCACTCAAGCAAGAGTTCTTGCAGCTGGTGGCGCATGGTCAGACAAATGAGCGGTCGCAGGCCCAACTGTTCGTGTATGGACTCCCTCTGCAAGTGACCGGGTTGCTCTGCGTTCTTGGCCTGGGATGAATGAATCGGTTGCAGTCGTGTATTCGGCCTTGGGATGAGCGTGTGTCGCTCGGGCCATCATGGAATCCGCGAATCGAAAGCCAATCGGTACAAACGGCCTTCAAGGCCAGAAGAGTTATCGGCTTGCTTCGATTCGGGACCGACACATTCGCCATGACTGTGATCGCAGGCAACTCGGTGGTGGGAAAATTCAGACTGTTGAATCGGCGGGACGCACGCTGACGTGATCACCATCGAACGACACGCCGTGATGTTCCATCGCCCATAAACGTCGCGCGGTCTTGTTGGCCAACGCGACCGCGGCCTTGTTGTGGCCGATGCGTTGCTGCAGCGTCAGCGCCCAGGTTTGCAATCGATTCACCGGTTGGCCACGTTGCGCGCGCAGGTGCGCAGCACGTAGCGATGCACGCGCGCCGTGGATCAGCAGCAGACGCAGATAGCCATCACCGCGTTTGCTGATGCGGCCAAGACAACGGCGATTTCCCGATGAGTGCTCGCGCGGTGTCAGGCCGAGCCAGGCGGCGAAGTAGCGTCCGCTGCGAAAACGCTCGAGCGAGCCCACGCTGGCACGCAACGCCGTCGCGGTCAGCAACCCGATGCCGGGAACCTGTTGATAGCGCACGCTGACGGAATCGTGTCGCGCAAACTCCTCCAGCCGTTGCTCGATCGCGGTCATGCTCCGCGTCAGATCGACCAGTCGATCCAGCATCTCGCCCAGGGTGTGGCGCAACGCCATCGGCAGGGCGTTGTCGCCGTCTTCCAGTGCGGCGAGTACCGCGAGGCGTACCTTCGCCGCACCCACCGGGATCACGATCCCAAACTCGCGCAGCACGCCGCGCACGAGATTGATCGTCGCCGTGCGCTGTGCCTTGAGCCGTTCGCGGATGCGGTGCAACGCCATCACCCCTTGCTGCTCGGGTGACTTGATCGGCACGCTATCGATCTCGCCGCAACGATCCGCTTCGAGCAGCCCGGCTGCATCGGTGCGATCGGTCTTGTTGCGACGCAC
>VBNZ01000214.1:4063-6637 GCA_005877675.1 Gammaproteobacteria bacterium | reverse complement strand
GTGGTTCGAATGCGGCGTCGTCGCGTACAGCTACGAGGCGAAGGAGGCGCTGCTCGGCGTGCGTCCGGAAACACTCGAGCACCACGGCGCCGTCAGCCGCGAAACCGTGACCGAGATGGTTGCGGGCGCGCTCGCGCGTTTCGGCGCGACGGTTGCAGTTGCCGTCACCGGCATCGCGGGCCCGAGCGGCGGTATGCCGGACAAGCCGGTCGGCACCGTGTGGATCGGCTGGAAGCGGCGTGGCGGCTACGCGCAGACCGAATTATTCCATTTCGACGGTGATCGCGAAGCCGTGCGGCGCCAGACCGTCGCGGCAGCGCTACGCGGCGTACAGAAAATTCTTACAAGCTGACGCGAAATTCTTCCAATGCGTCGGGCGCCACGCTATGAAATAATTCCCGTTATCGCGACTGTGAACCGTCGCGATAACTCTCGTCGTTTCAGCGGCGCGCGCTGCTGAACGCCGGGGCCGACGACATCAGTATTTTTGACGTCGCAGCTATTGAGACGGGCGCTACTTAGAGTTGCGCCCACTCGACCATTTATCTGAGGAATTCGCAATGGATGACAACAAGCGCAAAGCCCTTTCCGCCGCATTAGGCCAGATCGAAAAACAGTTTGGCAAAGGCGCGGTGATGCGCATGGGCGATCGCGCGGTCGAGGCGATCGAGGCGATTCCGACCGGCTCGCTGATGCTCGATATCGCGCTCGGCATCGGTGGTCTGCCGCGCGGACGCGTCGTCGAAATCTACGGGCCAGAATCCTCGGGCAAGACCACACTGACGCTGCAGGTCGTCGCGCAGGCGCAGAAACTCGGCGGCACCTGCGCCTTCATCGACGCGGAGCACGCGCTCGATCCGACCTATGCCGAAAAACTCGGCGTCAAAGTCGATGACCTGCTGCTGTCCCAGCCCGACACGGGCGAGCAGGCGCTGGAGATCGCCGACATGCTGGTGCGTTCGAGCTCGATCGATGTGATCGTGATCGACTCGGTTGCTGCGCTCACGCCGCGTGCGGAAATCGAAGGCGAGATGGGCGATCAGCTGCCCGGCCTGCAGGCACGCCTGATGTCGCAAGCGCTGCGCAAACTCACCGCGAACATCAAGCGTTCGAACACGATGGTCATCTTCATCAACCAGCTGCGCATGAAGATCGGCGTGATGATGCCGGGCCAGAGCCCGGAAGTCACCACCGGCGGCAACGCGCTCAAGTTCTACGCCTCGGTGCGCCTCGACATTCGCCGCATCGGCTCGGTCAAGAAGGGCGAGGAAATCATCGGCAACCAGACCAAGATCAAGGTCGTCAAGAACAAGCTCGCGCCGCCGTTCAAGCAAGTCGTCACCGAAATTCTTTACGGCGAAGGCATCAGCCGTGAGGGCGAGCTGATCGACATGGGCAGCGACAACAAGATCGTCGAGAAATCCGGCGCCTGGTACAGCTTTGGCGGCGAGCGCATCGGCCAGGGCAAGGACAATGCACGCCAGTACCTCAAGGACAACCCGAGCGCGGCAAAGGAAATCGAAGACAAGCTGCGTGCAGCGCTCGCGCCGAACAAGGCTGCAGCCGCGGCGGCGGCCGAGGAACTCGAAGAGGTTTAACCAGGTCGTAAGGCGCAGGAAAAAGTCATGGTCAAACCATTGCTCACGTTTGCGGTTTCAGCGCTGGCCGGAATTGCGGGGGTATTGGGATATGCCGCAATGAATAGGCCCGTTGTGCCTAGCGACATCCACGAACTCGCAGGCAATGTCTGGGTGACGGAGCAGGTTACGCTGCAAAACCTGCCTGCCATTCGATCTAAGGGGTTCAAGTCGGTAGTCGATTTGCGCCCGGATGGCGAGGCGGCTGACCAGCCAACATCGACGAGCATCGGAGAAACCGCCAAATCGTATGGGCTCCAGTTTGCATATATCCCCGTGCGCCACGGGGATATTCCAGAAAATGCTGTGGATGCGCTGGCACAGGCTCTTGCAAAGGCGCCGAAGCCCATACTTTTGTATTGCAGAAGTGGGAGACGCGCGGCGCGAACTTGGGCCTTGGTTGAAGCATCGAAGCCGGATGGTCTTGATGCCGCAAAGATTCGCGCAGCAGTTCAATCTGCGGGTCAAACCGCCGATGATCTCAATGAAGCTATTTCGTCCAGAATTTCTGCGCGCGTGAAATAGCTCGTGAATTTTTCCAGCTTCATAGCTACATTTCTGATCGCCGTTGCTGGGTTATTTGTGGGCGCAGCCGTGGGGTATATTGCAGCCCTGATGATGGGCCTGATCCAGTTTTTGTGCTGAACGCCTTCGCGTAGCTCCGCGATTCGCTGCACGAATGTCAAAAATTAAAGACTCCAACAAACCCAGCGCCTACGACAAGGCGCTGGGACTGTTGGCGCGCCGCGAGCATTCCGCGCGTGAACTGAAATCCAAGCTCGCGCAGCGCGGGCTGGATGCGGAGGACAGCGCCAAGGCGTTGTCGCAACTCCAGGAAAAGAACTACCAGAGCGATGCGCGCTTCGGCGACATGCTGGTGCGCTCGCGTCTCGAAGGCGGCTACGGCGAGCGTTGGATCGTGGCCGAATTGCGCACG
>VBNZ01000214.1:0-4051 GCA_005877675.1 Gammaproteobacteria bacterium | reverse complement strand
TCGAGGCGGCCGAACCCGATTGGCCCGAGTTGATCCGCCGCCAGCTGCGCCGACGCTATGGCGGCAAGCGGCCCAAGGATCTGGCCGAACGCAACAAACGTGCGGTCTTCCTCTTGCGTCGCGGTTTCGACGCCTCCACGGTACAATCTCTCACCCGCGCTGAGGGGTTCGACGAGTCGCCAGGCGAATCGGACTGACCCGCAGCCGTCATCCCCGTGGAAGTGGGGACCCAGCGCCTTTGGCAGCACAAGCCGAAGGCACTGGATTCCTGACTCGCGCACCGCGCTCGCCCCTCCGGGCCAGCTTCGCTGTTCACGCTTCGCGTGTTGCGGGGATGACGACCTATTTGCCTATCCAATATTTGTCCCGATGAAAACCAGCGCCGAAATCCGCCAGACCTTCCTCGACTTCTTCGCGTCCAAGGGCCACACGATCGTGCCGTCGGCGCCGCTGGTGCCGGGCAACGACCCGACGCTGCTGTTTACGAACTCGGGTATGGTGCAGTTCAAGAACGTGTTTCTCGGCAGCGAGAAACTGGCTTATGTGCGTGCGGCCGACGTGCAGCGCTGCCTGCGTGCAGGCGGCAAGCACAACGATCTCGACTCGGTCGGCTACACCGCGCGCCATCACACGTTTTTCGAGATGCTCGGCAACTGGTCGTTCGGCGACTATTTCAAGCGCGAGGCGATCCTGTGGGCGTGGGAACTGCTGACCGACGTATTCAAGTTGCCGAAGGAGCGCCTGCTCGTCACGGTCTATCACACCGACGATGAAGCCTTCGACCTGTGGCACAAGGAAATCGGTTTGCCGAAAGAGCGCATCGTGCGCATCGGCGACAACAAGGGTGCGCCTTACGCATCCGATAATTTCTGGCAGATGGCCGACACGGGGCCATGCGGGCCGTGCACGGAAATCTTCTACGATCACGGCGCGGAAATTCCCGGTGGTCCGCCAGGCTCGCCCGATGAGGACGGCGACCGCTTCATCGAAATCTGGAACCTCGTGTTCATGCAGTTCGATCGCGCGGCCGACGGCACGCTGTCGAACCTGCCGGCGCCGTGCGTCGACACGGGCATGGGCCTGGAGCGCCTGGCCGCCGTGCTGCAGCACGTGCATTCGAATTACGAAATCGACCTGTTCCAGGCGCTGATCAAGAAAGCGGCTGAGTTGACGAATACGAAAGATCTCGAAAACAAATCGCTGCGTGTGATCGCCGATCACATCCGTGCCTGCTCGTTCCTGATTGTCGATGGTGTGTTGCCGTCGAACGAGGGCCGCGGCTATGTGCTCCGCCGCATCATCCGCCGCGCGCTGCGCCACGGCTATATGCTCGGGCAGAAGCAGCCGTTCTTCTACAAACTCGTCGATACGCTCGTCGCCGAGATGGGGCAGGCGTACCCCGAGCTTACGGCTAAGCGCGACGCGGTTGCGAAGGCGCTCAAGGCCGAGGAAGAACGCTTCAGCGAGACGCTCGAAAACGGCATGAAGGTGTTCGACGAGATCGCCGCGCGCAGTGCGAAGACGATTGCGGGCATTGATGCGTTCAAGCTTTACGACACCTACGGCTTTCCCGCGGATCTGACGGCCGATATCGCGCGCGAACGCGGTATGACAGTCGACATGGCAAGCTTCGAAACCGAGATGGAAAAGCAGCGCGAACGCGCGCGCGCGGCGAGTCAATTTGAATCCAAAGGCACGCTGTCGGCCGAAGTGGTGCAAAAACTGCCGCCGACGCATTTCCTTGGCTATGAGGCGACGAACGCAGACAACTTGAAGCTCGTCGCGATCGTGCGCGGCGACGGCACGGTCGATGAACTCGGCGATGGCGAGGATGCGACCCTGATCTTCGAGCGCACGCCGTTCTATGCCGAATCGGGCGGCCAGGTCGGCGACACCGGCATGCTCAGCGCGGCGGAGGGCAAATTCGCTGTGCGCGATACGGTCAAGCTCGCAGGCGCGTATCACGGCCATATTGGCAAATGGAGCGGCAAGCCGCTGCGCGTCGGCGCGACATTGCGCGGCGATGTCGATGCCGCACGCCGTCAGGCGATCGTGCTCAATCACTCGGCGACGCACTTGCTGCACGCGGCGTTGCGTAAGGTGCTGGGCGATCACGTCACGCAGAAGGGCTCGCTCGTCGCGCCCGATCGTCTGCGTTTCGACTTTTCGCATTTCGCACCGGTCTCGCGCGACGAACTCGCACGCGTTGAGACGATGGTCAATGACGAGATTCGGCGCAACGTCGCGGCCGATATCCGCAACATGGCCTACAACGACGCGATTGAATTCGGTGCGATGGCGCTGTTCGGCGAAAAGTACGGCGACGAAGTGCGCGTGCTCAAGATGGGCGATTTTTCGACCGAGCTTTGCGGCGGCACGCATGTCGGCCGCACCGGCGACATCGGCTTGTTCAAGATCACCAGCGAAGGCGGTGTCGCTGCCGGCGTCCGTCGCATCGAAGCGGTGACCGGAGCGGGCGCGCTCAAATTCGTTGACGAGGAAGAAGCGCGCCTTGCGGAAGTCGCGAGTCTGCTTTCGGCTAACACTGGCGAAGTCGCGGACAAACTGCGTGCTCTATTCGACAAGCAAAAAAAACTCGAACGCGAACTTGAATCGCTCAAGGCCAGGGCCGCAGGTGCGGCGACCGCCGATCTTGCTGCAAATGCAAAAAGTATACATGGCATCAAGGTGATCGCCGCGCGTCTTGACGGTGCTGATGCGAAGACGCTGCGCGACAGCGTGGACAAGTTCAAGCAACAGTTGATCGACTGCGTCGTGCTGCTCGCCGGAGGCAGCGACGGCAAGGCCGCGCTCGTCGCCGGAGTCGGTGGCAGCGCGCTCGGCAAGATTAAAGCAGGCGATCTCGTGGCGCATGTTGCGGCGCAAATCGGCGGCAAAGGCGGCGGCCGCGCGGACATGGCGCAGGGCGGCGGCGATGATACGCCGGCGCTGGGTATTGCACTCGAAACGGTGCCCGACTGGGTCGAGCAACGCCTCGCTTGACGACTGACGCGCACATGAACGATCCAAGCGCAGAGCCATTTGCGCGCCTGTGTCACGTGGGCTAAGATGAATGCGTCAAGTGAGTCTGCAGCCGGGATAGCATCCGCACGAATAAAGCGAGATCACCGGTCTGATGGATCACGACAGGGGAGGGCGCGGAACCAACGTCCGTCAGCTCGTAAAAAAAAGCCGTTGCCGTGTGCGTGATGTCAGTGGACTGATGCTGCGCATATCAGTCGTTGGGAACGACGAAATTGGCTGAAGGAGAAATATCACCATGCTTATCTTGACCCGCCGTGTCGGCGAAACCCTGATGATCGGCGAATCGGTCAGCGTGACCGTACTCGGTGTCAAAGGCAACCAGGTGCGCATCGGTATCAACGCCCCCAAGGACGTGGCCGTACATCGCGAAGAAATCTTCCAGCGCGCCGCAGCGTAATTTCGCTTTACCTCGTAGCCCGAAGTGGCTATCTTATGCGGCCCTAAACGGGCGGTTTGAGCGCGGTCGCGTGAGAACCCCAGTTGACAGGTCGAGCGCTCCCCATCAAAGGTGTTCGCCGCACTACAATTCGTTTACCGGAGAGGTGCCCGAGAGGCCGAAGGGGCTCCCCTGCTAAGGGAGTATGGGGTCAAAAGCTCTATCGAGGGTTCGAATCCCTCCCTCTCCGCCAGAAAAGCAAGACGGCCCCGTGTGGGCCGTTTTGCTTTTCTGGAGAGGGCGGGTGGACGAACCCTCTGGTTCGACAAATTTGTCTGGAACAAATTTGGACAGCCGCAGGCTGGCCCGGAGCGCGCAGGGCGCGCGGAGGGTGAGTCTCAGGATGAGACGAGCAATCCCTCCCTCTCCGCCAGAAAAGCAAGACGGCCCCGTGTGGGCCGTTTTGCTTTTCTGGCGAGGGCGGGTGGACGCCCCCCCCGGTTGACTCAGGGCTTCCAGCCCTTCGCCCTTCGGGCCATCGGCTTCGCCGATGTTCGCTCCGGCATCCTGCCTTCGCAGTGACAAATTTGTCTGGAATAAATTTGGACGGCCGCAGACGATGGCAACCAG
>VBNZ01000213.1 GCA_005877675.1 Gammaproteobacteria bacterium | reverse complement strand
TCCTTACGTAGGAAAGCAATGTTAATCGGCGGCGAAGGCTTGCGTGGTAAGTTCATACATGCCTTGCATGAAGCGCATGTACTGATCAAGACGCGCCCACTCGTCGTCGCCGTTAATCTGTTGCTGACTTTGCTCAAATTGTTTTTGATCGGGATCTGCTACTGGGCGACATTTCGTGCCTTTCATGTCACAACGGCGAACCTGATCGATGTAGCCGTGACCGCCAACAGCGCGGGACTGGTAGCCTACATACCCGTAAGCGCCAATGGATTAGGCACTGTCGAGGCTGGTGGCATTTACCTTTTCGGACTGCTGGGACTTGCGCCGCCAGTCGTTGTTGCTACTTATCTAACGCTGCGCACCGCAAACATCGCGCTCGCGTGCGGGGGCACAGCAATAGTCTTGATTTCCAGCGCGAAGCGGCGAAGATGGGACGCGTGAGCATTTCGCCTGAGTTGATTGCCGGCATCATATAGCCATGAACTCCAACATCGGCGAACGACTGAGAAAAAGCCCACATCTCTTGATTCCAGGCTCGTTCGCCTGGCTTAAAGGCTGGTGGTATCGGATTATATTCTTGTTGCAAGGCAAGGGATTTCGCGCCGGGCCATTTTTCCGGGTTTACGGAACACTGCGCGTTACAGGACCAGGTCAAGTGCGCTTTGGGCGAAACTGTCTCATCATCTCCGACGCCATAAAACCGGTTTGCATACGAACGCTCGCACCCGAAGCCGAAATAGTCATGGGTGATCACGCAGGGCTAAACGGCACTTCAATACAATGCGTCGAGCGAGTGGAAATTGGAGCTTGGTCAAATATCGCTGACGCATACATTACAGATACTGCCGCACACACTTTATCGCGCGATCGACGTCTGAAGAATGTAAAGGAAGCGGACGCTGCGCCAGTGCGAATCGGTCGCAATGTATGGGTTTCAGTGCAGGTGGTGGTTCTGCACGGGGTTTCGATCGGCGACAATTCTGTAATTGGAGCTTGTTCTTTGGTGAGGCATGATGTTCCGGCGAACGTGTTCGGGGCGGGGATTCCATTTCGCGTGATCCGGCCGATTGACGACTGACTTGGCAACTGCTTCACGGCTTAAGGATGAGGCCCTGTCCTGTTGGCAGGGCAAGCAACGGCACGCGTCTTGCGCGAGCGAACTTGTCGAACGCCAGACGTTGCGCGGTGTGCTTCCTCCATCCGTAGTCGTCGAGTACGATCACCGCACCGGACGACAGCCGTTCCCAGAAGTATTCGACTGCCGCCAGTTCCGGTTCTTTGGCATTCATGTCTATCGAGAGGAAGGCTATGCGCTTGCTGTCGACCAGCGCAAGCGTATCTGGGACCTTTCCCTTCACGATTGTCACCACCGTGCCGTAAGGTGCAAATGTGCGCGCAATCGGGGGTGAGCTGCTCTTCAACGAGACCCTCAAACGTATCGAGTAGAAAGAAGCGCTTGCCAAGTTGCTCAAAGTTGACGTACTTCATCACAGTCATTGCGAAACCGCCGCGGTTCACGCCGCATTCGACAAAGTCCCCTTCGAGCGACGCGCCCCGGGCAGCTGCCCAGCAGATCTCATGCGCACGCCAATGCAGCTCCCCGTGAGGCCACGACCCCGTCGATCGGCCCGCGGCATACGCGACCATGAATCTGTCGTCGTCAAGGAAACTCGGGTAGTGCGCGCTGACCAACCCATCCTGGTTATAAGTCGCCTTGCCGTAAAGGGGGCGATTTAGCCAGTTGCCACTGACCCGATTGATGGAGCGCACGATTCCTGCAAGGGTGCTGTCGGGGATTTTGTCCCTCAACCAGTTTCTAAAGTGTGGAGCTTTCGTCATGTGAGTTGGGTCGACGAGTACGGGTGAGGTCGAGGTGCTGCGCTCATATCGGCACCTTCGCGAAAGAGCCGGTCCAGCATCCCGGGATATTGGGATGTTGGGATCAAGTCCTTTGGGGACGTTCTTCAGCCCGTCATCTTCCGCATCGTCCAGAAATCATCCGACAGGTTGCGTTGCGATCGGCGAGATAAGCCCAGGGCATCGTGAAGTAGCCTTATGCGCCCCACGTCGCGCCCCAGGGTGCGGATGGCGGTCGCGGGTTTCTTGGTTCTCATTATGTCCCCTCTCGCTAGGTTGTTGTCACTCTGGACAAGCCCGCGTAGCGAGCACGATCCGGATTCCATGGTCTGTGCGGCCCCTGGCTGCCGGCTTCTGCCGGTATGTATGACGACATAAAGATTCTTGCGGAATCCACTTCGTTCCGCCCCAATACAGTACGGGATTTCACTTCGGAATGCTCGCGCTCTTCGAGGAGGGCGGAGGTCGGATGCCGCGCAGCTCTCGCGCGCGTTTCTCCACATCCAGCGAAAACGCGCCTCGCCGATCGCGATTCCGCGTTATATCGAGTTGCTCGGCGGCGGTGTCGTATTGCTTAAGCCTGATGAGCAAGTCAACGAGGTTGAGCCGGTACTGCAGGTCGTTCGACTTGTCCGCAGCATCGTGTGCGAGTCGCAATGCAAGGTCGGCATCGTGCAGACGTCCGCCAGCGAAGATCGCATAGCTGTAAAGAATCGAAGAACTGGCTGCTGGGCGATTTACGGCCGCGAGATAGATCTGCAGCATTTCGTCGTCGTCGAGCACGCAGCGGCCGTCGCGCTGGCACAGGGTGAGGCTCTTCAGCGCCTCATCGTCGCTCGCGGCGGGCGGGCGCTGCTGTAATTTGTCCCTTATGGATCGCCACCATGCGGCTTCAATCGGGTGTCCGGTGCGCGAGGCAAGCATGACTAGTGCGACATCGGCGAGGATGCCGGCACCCGGTATCCTCGCTGCGTGGTCAAGCACTTCGAACGCCCTTGGCACGAGTGGTGAGTCGGCCCGGTAGTCACTCAGCACGACGAGCGTGCGCCCGTATTCATACCCGGCGCGCGCGGAGTCCAGGTTGTGTGCGGCTTCGGTGCCGGCGAGAGTAAGCGGATTGCTCCATTCGCGCGCGCGCAGAAACGTCGAGAAGCCGCACAGTGCGAGCATGGCGACGATACAGACGTATCGTGCTTTGTCAGATATTGAGAAGGCTGCACGTGGCAGCAGCAGATCGAACGTAGCGAGGATCAATCCGATCGAAGCGAAATAATTGCGGTGCTCGAAGGCGATTTCGAGCGGAATCACGGTAGCGGTGAGCGAGTGTGCGGCGAGGAACCAGAGCAGGCCCATCGCGATGAGTGGACGCTGGCGGCGCAGAAGAATTCCGGAGGCGAGCGCGACAGCCAGGACAAGTATGACTGGCAAGGTCGTCCACGGCTGCCACAGCGACGTCGAGATCGCGATGTTGTCGTGATAGAAACTGAAAAAGCCCGGCAGCGGCAATAACGTCCAGCCCGTATAGTCGAGCAACACGCGCGGTTCAGTGAGCAGGCGTTGCGTGAGCGTGAATGCCCTGCCGCTGTAAGCCTCGGGCGAGAGCACGAGTGGCAGCAGCCAAGCTAGCCCGAGCGTGAGCGGCAGCAGCAGGAACACGATGAAGAACCCTGCAACGCTGCGCCACGCGGACTGCGATTCCCGGGCACGCGGCAACGTGAATTCGATCACCAGCGCGAGCAGCGGCAGCAGGGCCGCCGTTTCCTTGGCGAGCATGCCGATCGCGGTGAGGCAGGGCAGGGCCATCCAAAGACGCCAGATCGCGCCGTCTTC
This sequence comes from Gammaproteobacteria bacterium, assembly GCA_005877675.1. Lineage (GTDB taxonomy): Bacteria > Pseudomonadota > Gammaproteobacteria > Xanthomonadales > Rhodanobacteraceae > Rudaea. The sequence continues at coordinate 1,177 of VBNZ01000213.1, read as the reverse complement.
GCGTGCGCGCAACCTCCTGCGCGCTTCGACGTAAACGCAAAGGCCCGCGAGCACGAACAGTTGAGCGAGGCCTTCCATGCGTTGCACGACGTAGAGCACGGTCGTGACATTGATCGGATGCAGCAGCCATGCCGCGCTGACGAGCAGAGGTAACAGCTGCTCGCGCGCCTGCGTCACTCGTTCGGGAAACATCAATTTGCCGATTCGCAGCAGCAGCAGATAGAGCAAGCCGCCGTTCAAAAGGTGAATCGCGAGGTTGAACGCCTTCATCGGCCAGGGATTCAGGCCGCCGAAAAAATAATTCAGCGCGAAGGTCAGTGATGACAGTGGGCGTTGCAGATCGCTCGACGGCGAAGACCATGCTGCCTGCAGCCATCGCCGCCAGTCGAGCGAATCGACATGCAGTCGTAAATTGTCGACGATGTTGGGGTAGTCGTCGAAAAAGTAGGTACCGCCGAGGCCCGGCCAGTACAGCAAAGCGGTGGCGAACACTGCAAGGGCGAAGATTCCGAAGGCCATCCTTGCGTCGAGAGTCCAGCCAAAACGCGAATTGGCGGGATGTTGGCTCGGTAAAGTATACAAATCTACTGCGCTCGTTGTGGGGGCGTTGACGTGCTTGATGCCGCCTGCCGCAAGTCTTCGTTCAACACGGCGCGCATGTGCGTGATCTCGTTCTGCCAGTATTCGTCGCGCCGCAGCAACCACGCATGCAGGGACTGCATGTCGCGGATCGGCTGCACTGTATCCTGATCCACCAACACCTGGTAATCGTCAAGTTGCTGCAACGCAGCCCGCGGCAGATGATACGAGCCGAGCAGGGCTGCCTGACTCAGGGCCGCCTCGGCCGAAGGCGCGGCGGCGAGTGCGGAGCGGAACTTCCGCACGGCGGTCGCTTCGTCCCCGCGCGCGAGCGCGATGCGGCCTTCGAGATGGTCGGCGCTCTGATTGAATCGTGGCTGATCACGTACGCGCGGGTTCTCCCGCGCAGCGTCGATCAGCCGCTGCAAACCATCGAGGCTCAGCCCGGCGCAACTAGCTTCGCGCACCAAGGCGATGCCTTGTTCGACCCAGTCGAACGCCAGTGGGCCGCGCAAGATCCCGGAGCGCAGCGCTTGCTCGGCGTCGCGCAGATCAGCTTGCGGCAATTGACCGCGCTGGCAATCCGTGCCGAGCAGAT
>VBNZ01000080.1:4217-17386 GCA_005877675.1 Gammaproteobacteria bacterium | reverse complement strand
GACGCACAAAGTGTTGAACGATGCGATTGCCTATATCCGCTCGCTGGCCCAGTTGCGCGGACGCAATGTCGAGTGGGCGGAAGCGGCGGTACGTGGCGCAGCGACCTTGACGGCCGATGAGGCAGCGGAAAAGCACGTGATCGATTTCGTCAGTGTCGATGTGTCGGGTTTACTCGCACAAGCAGACGGACGCGAGGTGCGCATTGGCGAGCGGAAAGTGACGCTGCAGCTCAAGGGCCTGTCTATACGCGAATACGAGCCGAACGCGCGCGCGCGCTTTTTGATGATCGTCACCAGTCCGATCATTGCCTACCTCCTGCTGCTCGCCGGCATCTATGGGATCGCGTTGGAGGCGTTTCACCCTGGCACGTGGCTGCCCGGGATCGTCGGCGGTATCTGCTTGCTGATCGGCCTTTACGCGATGCAATTGCTGCCGGTGAATTACGCGGGGCTCGCGCTGATGGCGCTCGGTATCGGCTTGCTGGTGACCGAGGCATTCGTGCCGACCGTCGGTGTCCTCGGTGTCGGTGGCGTCATCGCTTTCGTGTTCGGATCGATTTTGTTGTTCAACACCGGCGTACCGGGTTATGAGATCAACCTTGGTTTGATCGCCGGCATTGCCTCGTGTGCGGCCGCGCTGTTGCTGATGATTTTGTGGCTGGCGATGCGCGCGCGCCGCGCGCCGCGCTTCAGCGGTGATGAGCAGATGCTCGAAACAGACGCTGAACTGCTGGAAGCGGTGAACGCCGGTGGCGAGACCTGGGCGCGAGTGCACGGCGAGCGATGGCGGGTGCGCTGCGATGCAGCGTTGCCGGCCGGCGCGCGTGTGCGCGTCGTGCGTCGCCGTGGCCTGTTACTTTGGGTAGTGCCGGAATAGGTTCCCTGCTCACAGGAGAAATCACATGTTCGGATTCATCGGTGTCTTGGTGTTCTTCGCAGCAGCGCTGCTGTTCTCGTCGGTCAAGGTCCTGCCCGAATATCAGCGCGGCGTCGTATTGACCCTGGGGCGCTACACCGGCACCAAGGGACCGGGCTTAGTGATACTGATCCCGATCGTGCAGCGCATGATGTGGGTGGATCTGCGCGTGACGGTGATGGATGTGCCGCCGCAAGATGTGATCTCGCGCGACAACGTTTCGGTGCGCGTCAACGCCGTGGTCTACTTCCGGGTGATGGAGCCAGACAAGTCGGTATTGCAAGTGGCGGATTTTTATCAGGCCACCAGCCAGCTCGCGCAAACGCGACTGCGCTCGGTGCTCGGCCAGCACGAGCTGGACGAAATCCTGTCCCAGCGCGACTCGATCAATCGCAGTCTGCAGCTCATCCTCGACGAGGCCACCGATCCCTGGGGCATCAAGATTGCGAACGTCGAAATCAAGGACGTCGATCTCAACGAGACCATGGTCCGCGCGATCGCCCGCCAGGCCGAGGCCGAGCGTGAACGACGCGCCAAGGTGATCCACGCCGAAGGCGAGTTGCAGGCCGCCGAAAAATTGCGCGACGCCGCAGCCCTGCTGTCGCAGCAACCGCAGGCCCTGCAATTGCGCTACCTGCAGACCTTGGCCGATATGTCGAGCAGCGGCAAAGCTTCCACGATCGTGTTTCCGCTGCCGCTGGATTTGATCAAGCCGCTATTGGATGGGATCGCGCCAAAGTCGGAATCGAAATAGCGCAATGTCTGCGGCATTGGTTGGTTTGCAGTAGCCAGCTGCGCGCCGACGGTGCGGCGGTTGATTCTCGGTTTCGCCTAATCGCGTCGCGCACGCCGACCGGCATCGGCCGGATCGATTTTCTCGGCAAGCTCTATACTTCGCGGTGCCGCAAGTCCGCCGTAGCGGGCGTCGATTTTGCTCAGCGCCGCACGCGCCTGTTCGGATTTGTTGTTCGCGATCAGGTCTTCGACTTCGCGCAACTGTGCGGCGAGCTGCGTTTCGATATGCGCGCGGCAGCCGCCAAGCTTGTCCGCTTCGCGCCTGTCGCCGGTTAGCGCGGTAAGCGCACGGTCGAATTCGGTCGGATCGGCCGCTTCGTGACCTATCCAGGGCATGGTCTTAATCGCAACATCGAACACACACCAGTCCTGCATTGAGCGTCGGCTGCGTGCATCCTGATCGAGGTGCTCGTTATCGTTCTTGCCGGTCAGATAAACCAGCCGCGTCGACTCCTGGAATTGGTGGAACAGCGGCACCGGCGGCAATGGAATTTGCGCGTCGCCAATTGGATCGCTGCCTGCATTGAGCAGCGCAGCGTGGAACAAATCAGGGTAGCCGAGCGCAAGGCGCAATGCGACGCGCGACCCGCCGGAAAAGCCGCCGACATAGACGCGCGACGGATCGATGCGATAGCGCTGGAGGACGTTGTGCGCCGCCAGTACGGCCAGCGGCTCGCGCCGATCGAGCACGTTGGCATCGTTACCGGAATTCGCCGCACTGACGACGATCATGCCATGACGATCGAACGCGTTGATCCATTGCTGCGGCACCTTCGCGTCTTCCCAGGGCGGCACGAACACGAGCAGCGCATAACCTTGGGATGGCTGGGTTGGAGGCACGTACAACACAAACTTTTCGTGCGCGAGATCAATCGCCTGCGCGCGCGGCACCTGATGCGTATCGTTCAACGCGCGCTGCACGCGCCAGGCTGTCAACGGACTGAGCAAGCGGCGCAGCAGTTCGGCGCTTCCCGCCAGCGGCGTGTAGCTTTCGAAAACCACATCGCGCTGCAATCCGGCGGCCCCGCCTGCATCTGCGCGTGCCGACGTCGAAAAAAGTAGAGCCAGAAAGAGCAAGCTGTGTGAGGTCACGTTGGCATGCTAGCACTGTGTCAAACCATGCCAGAAAACTTACTCATCGTCGCTCCTCTGTCAACTTGGCGGCTGCAGCCTCGGATGCGGCGAACCATGTGCACCGATGCGACGACTCACTCGCCCGCGGGTTCGCCGACTTCTGCATCGCCGATTAATCCGCGCGCGCGATAGCGCAGCAGACGGTTGTAGATCGTCTTCGCGGTGATGCCGAGCGTGCGCGCGGCGCGGCGCTTGTTGTTGCGATGGAAAGCGAGCGTCTTGAGTAGTATTTCGCGTTCGACGTCATCGAGGCGCATACCGACATGAAAGCGAACGCAGTCATCGCTCTCCATCGGCTTGAACAGCGGCGCGGCAAGCGACTCGATCAGGTCGCCTTTGGCGAGGATATATCCACGCTGTACTGCGTGACGCAATTCGCGCACATTGCCCGGCCACGCGCGCGACATGAACTCGCGCAGCGTCTGCGGCGCGAATGTCTGCTGCGTCTGATAGCGTTGATTTAGGCGATCGAGAAAATGCTGCGCGAGCAGCGGAATATCGTCGCGGCGTTCACCGAGCGTGGGCACCGACAGCGGAAATTCCAGCAGGCGATAGTAAAGATCCGAGCGCAACGTACCCGCCTGCACTGCCTGTTCGGGATTGCAGTTTGTCGCCGCGATGACGCGCACGTCGACCGGAATTTCGCGTGTGCCGCCGATGCGCGTGAGCGCGTGCGTTTCGAGCACGCGCAACAGATATATCTGCAGCGGTAGCGGCATCTCGCTGATTTCGTCGAGGAACAGCGTGCCACCTTGCGCCTGCTCGAAAAAACCCGCATGCGATTGCTGCGCGCCGGTGAACGAACCGCGCTCGTGGCCGAACAACTGACTGCCGACGAGCTCGGTTGCAATCGCGCCGCAGTTCACCGGCACGAAGCGGCCGCGGCGTCCGGAAAGATCATGAATCGCGCGCGCGACGAGTTCCTTGCCGGTGCCGCTGTCGCCGCGTACAAGCACGCTGACGTCGAGCGGCGCGACGCGGCGGATCTGCTCGAACAAATCCTGCATGGGCGGGCTTTGCCCGATCATCGCCCCGAATGCGGCGACTTGCGTGGACTGGCGCAGCTGCGCACGTGTGCGCGCACCTTCGAACAGCGTTGTGAGCGCACCCGCAGCCAGCGGCTTGAGCAGATATTCGACCACCGATGCGCGCACCGCGCGCGCCGCGGATTCGACGCTGGGGTGGCCGGTCACGATCGCAATCTGGCCGTGTTCGGCGACGTCGATATCATCGATGAGGTCAAAGCCGTTTCCGTCCGGCAACTTCAGATCGATCATCATCAAATCGTAGCTGTCGGCGCGCACGAGTCGGCGCGCTTCGCCCAAGGTCGCGGCCTGCGTCGCCGCGCAATGCGACAGATCCGCCAACTCGCAGGTGCTGAGCCGGAAGTCGGCGCTGTCGTCCACGATCAGGACGTTGCCGCGCGGTTGCGAGTACATGGCGCATTCCTCCGTCGCTGGCGGAATGCGAGTATCGCCGTGCGAACTGCAACGTAGCGTGACTACTGCATGGCGCGACGCAGCGCGCGTTCAGCTAACTTTCGCGCATGGCACGTCAATTGCTGTTGCGCGCTTTCACTGCGCGTACAACCGCGCGTGCGGCCGGCGCGCCCAATGTGCGCATTGCCGCCAACGCGATGCGCCCCGCGCGTGCCCATACGCGCGCGGGCGCGAGGCCCGCAAGGATGCCACTCGCGAATCCGCCGGCGCAGGCGATCGCCATGCGATGGCGCTGCACGCGGCGCGTGATCGCGGTGACGTCGGCGAACAGCTTTTCTTCGGCCGCAAGCACCTCGCGCTGCGCGCGCACCGCATCCGCCTGCATGGTCGCAAGGCGCGTCATTGCATGTGCCCGAGCAGGTGCGCGAGCGCCGCGCGGCTGCGCGGCATACTCAGGTTACGCCACCAGCGCCGCATGGCGCCGAGCAAAGTACACAGCGCAATGCCTTCGAGCAGCAATGCGACTGCAATGTCGCCGGCCCAGTCGTGCAGCCAATGGTCGGCGACAAACGCGGCCAGCGCGGCGAAGGTTATGCAGATCGTCAGGGCGGTCGCGATAATCGCGCCCGTGCCGATGAACAGCCACGCCATGCTGGTGCGCGCAAGCTGCACTTCGTGCGTGAACAGTCGGCTCCACGCTTGCACATAACGCCCGAGGTCGTCGCGCAGATCGGCTGACGATTCGGCGTTGGCGCCGGCATCCATCTGCGGTGGCAGCTGCGTGTTCACACGGCGCTCAATGCTTGAGCATGCGCGCGGCGACCAGTCCGGCGACGAATGCCGCGCCGAAGGTCGCGACCGGATGCGAACGCACCTGCTTGCCTGTCACTTCGTTGACGCGCTTGGCATAGGCAATCAGCTCATGGCCGAGATCCTGCAGCTGCGTTTCGAGCGGCCCCAAGTAATCGTCGATGGTCTCATCGATCTTGTCTTCCGCGCGATCCACGCTCGCGTGAATTTTCTTCGCGGCGTTCGCGGCAATGGTTTTGACCTGCTTTTCGTGCGTCTTGGTCCTCATACCGTTCTCCACGTAGCGGACGTGTTAGGTGAACCGAGTGCGGTCATGGATTCAACGTGACCGCACGCTCATGAAACACCTATCAACCGGTATGCCAACTGAATCGCGCAAAACTATCGCGGGTTGCCGCGGCACGCATCTTGCGTTTTTCATACGGCGTATTGCGTCCTATGAGGTGCGATTGAAATGAAGCGAAAGATTTCATGCGTCCGCAACAACACAGGTGCCGCCTACGCCAACGCCGGAAATGCCGCCGGTACCCGCACCGATGCCAGCCACGCCGCCTCCCGCCCGGTCCCTGCGCCCGCGCCGGGTCCCACGCCCGCACCGCCGCCGGGGATGCCGCCGCCGCGCGCGGCGCAGGGTGCAATCCGTCAGCACAAGTGTTGCCATCGTTCCGCCTGCGGGAAATATTTTCACGCGTCGCGCTTGCGCTCCCGCGCAGTCGCGCGCGCACTCGTGAAATTTTCTAGCGACGCCAGCCGCTTGCGAGTTGCATGAATCGAGGGCGTGCTTCTTGCAGCATGCGCATCGCCGCCACCGCGTCGGTGCGCGTTTGCATCTTGCATTCGCTGCCACGGCGCGATCAAAGGAGACCCAAGCCATGACCCAACCCTACGGCACTCAGATTTTTCCGCATACTGCGCCGCACACGCGCTTCACAGCACCATCGGCTTCGGATGCGTCCACGCATGCGGACGACCGCGAGCACGACGCAAGCGTTGAACGCTCCCACCGCGAAGACGAAGCCGTGCATCCGGTGCAGCCGCGTGTCGGCGACGCATTGAGTCTGCAACAGATCGAGCAGGCGCATATTCGCGGCGTGCTCGCGCGCAGCCCCTCGCTCGACGCGGCAGCCAAGACGCTGGGCATCGACGTGTCGACTCTGTATCGCAAGCGCAAGCTGTACGGCCTGCAGTAGCGGCTACGACGATGATCCGCAAACTCAAATCCGGCGAATACCGACTGTATTCGCGCAAGGCCGACCCCAAATCCGGCAAGCGCAGAAACCTCGGCACGTTCACGACGCGTGTCGCTGCGCAGAAACACGAGCGCGCTGTGCAGTACTTCAAACGACACGGATAAAGCGTGCGCACACCTTGCGGCGGCGCCATCCAGCGCCGCCGCCCGCGTGGCGAGATCTCTCAACGCAGCGCGTTCACTCGCGCGTGATCGAGAACTCGCCGATTACGATGCCGATATCGACACCTTCGCCTGCGCCCGCGAGGGCAAGCGATACGCTGCCCTTGGTCAACACTTGCGCCGTGCCGGATTTAACCAGGCCGACGTGCATTTCTCCCTGCGCATAACGGCCGAGGATGTCGTTGACCGAATGCACGTCGGTGAACTTGCCGGTACCGTTTTCGATATGCGACTTGCCCACCGTGAGCCCGCCGCCTTTCGCGCTGATGTGCACCGGAATCGTCTGGCCATTGGCGCAAGTGATGGTACCGCTGCCTTCAGCGTGCTGATACAACGCCGACCAGCCGCTCAGCGAGAAGCGCAGCTTGCAGTCGAGATCGCGATCCGCCGCATAGGCTTGTGGAACAAGCCCGGCAACGACCAGTGCGAGAGCCAGGACTTTGACATTTGCATGTTGCATATTCCACCTCCGCTTTTCGCTGCGACAGTGCAGCGGTGTTCAGTGCGTCCGCATCTGCTGCTTGAGATTGCTCATCTCGCCGTGATCGCGCAGCACGTCGGGCAGATAACGGTTGGCGAGCGCGCGCACATCGGCATCCTTGGATGAACCGGCCGCATCCCGGAATGCATGCACGATGCGATCTTCAAAGTCTTCGAGCTGTGCGACATATTCGCCATCAGGCGAACTCGATAATTTCGCGCGCACGTCGCTATAGGCCTTGTGCAGCGTGCCCGAGAAACTGCCGCCCTTCGGCGCGTTTTCTCCGCTGCTCTTAATCTTGCCGGCGAGATCGTCTGCGATCGCGCTCTTGGTGGTCGCCATGCGCGAGAACAGCTGCGCAAGCTCGGGGCGTTTCACCTTGTGCGAGGCTTCTTCATAAAATTTCTTGCCGTCGTTGAGAACCTCGACAAGGTCCTTGAGTGTGGCGGTGTCAGTATGCATTGTTTGCTCCTTTTCGCTGGGGATGGCTCGAGTAACGCGCAGACGCTATCAATGCGGCTTCGCAACGCCGTCGAGCAGGGTGGTGGTCGCGCGCTTGTCGCCGCTATCGGCGACATTGCTCAGAGCAACGATGCCGACCAGACGCTTGTCGCGGTTGACCACGGGCAGGCGACGCACGCCGAGAGCGGCCATGTTCTTGGCCACAGCGTCGATGCGGTCGTCGTCGTAGCAGTACTTGATGTCGGCGGTCATCACGTCGCGCACCGGCGTGTCCGCGTTGCGGCCCTGGGCGATCGCGCGCAGCACGATGTCGCGGTCGGTGATCATGCCGACAAGTTTGTCGTTCTCGCTCACCGGCAGGCTGCCGACATCTTCCTGCGCCATTGCAGCCGCCGCATCGCGAATTGTCTGTTCGGGTTTGGCGAGATACACATCGCGGGTCATCACTTCGTTCACTGTCTTCATGTCGTACTCCGCAGGTTGCACGCGGCAAGGCTCGCCGCGCTGGTGGTCATCACTGGTTGTGCGCAGCTTTGCGCTTGCGCGTGCTCGCGCCTTTGCGCGCGGCGGCCGAGCGGCGTGCGGGTCCCTTCGTGCGCGCAGCCTTTTTCGCCGCGTCCGAACGGCTCGCCGCGCTGCGCCGCCCAGCCGCCGCATGTGCCTGTCGCGACAGCGCCGTATGCGAAGCGGCGGTATGGCCTTCGCGCTTCAGCGCAACGAGCGTTGCGCGCGAACGTTTGCGCGATGGCGCCGACCGCGCAGGCTTGCGCGTCGTGCGCGCGGTACCAGGCTTTGGCGGCAGATCAACGCCGGCGCGGCGCGCCTTCGACAGTCCGATCGCGATCGCCTGCTTGGCCGAGCGCGCGCCATGTTTGCCTTCGCGCACGTGCTCGATTTCCTCGCGCACGAATTCGCCGGCCTGCGTCGAGGGCGACTTTCCTTCGCGCTTATCCTTGCGCGCACGGGCGATGGTCGTTTGATCGGGCATGACAATTCTCCGCATCAATACAGGGGCTGCAATCGATATGCCACGAAATACGTAAGGCGTTTGCGCGCGTCGCATCGTGCATAGCGCGATGCGCACCGCATGCGTCGTGTCCGAACGCGCGGAAAAATTTTCGCCTACGTGGAAAAAACGCCCGACAATTGGGACGCGCATTCACGGCTTTGTGAGCGCGCAGCTGGTGCGTTTTCTGCGGCGCTGTCGTGCAGCTTTCACGATCATGGTTTCACCCATCATGCACAGAACGGCATGTCGAGTCGGGCTCTGGTATTTCTCGTCGTCGCACTGATCGCAGCGGCGCTCGCAGCGGCGGCATCGCCGACACGGCGGTGGGTATCCGCACAGGTTCTGTTCGTCCGTTCCTCGTGCGGTTCCTCGCCCTCGTTGATCGTCGGCTACATGCGGCGACCGCCACCTTAGAGATTCGATTGCGTACGCGACGCGCAGGCGGATTTGCTTGTTCGTCACAGCTCCCGTGCATATCCCTGCGCGTGAGCGCACGCACATTGAGGCCATCGGACTGCGTCAGATCCGGCGATAGCCACGGCGGCGGCCGCTGCGGAGTATCGCGGTGCGCCGGCAACCGCCACGGCAACGAAGGCAAGCAGAACGTTCAGATTGAGAATCTCATCACCAAATCGCAAGGCGCGCACGGGGGTACCTGTCAGAGTTGACAGTTGTCGTCCTGTCGCATTCGGTCGATCCTTCGAGCACTGATGCGATGGCGCATCAGCGATTCGGGGGAATCATCCATGCGCGCCACGCGTATTCGTCAACACAATCTGTTTCGTGAGTATCCAGTTGTCGTCCACAACCCTCTCAGCAACCCGCTTTATGGCGATGTTGTCGAGAGCGTAGATGGAGAGCGCCGGTTCGTTGAAATCCGGCAGCGCAATCGTTCCAGGGATGTGCACTATCGTTGCGCGGGTATGAGTTCGACGCCCGCAATGAGTCCCTTGCCGCTCAAATGCACTATTTCCGACTGGCGCCGCTGGGCCAGCGGCGGCAGGGTGCTATGCACGACGCCGGCGCGCGCCTGCTTTGATTCGATTTCGCGTCGCCCGGTTTTCATGACTGGAAACAGCGCGAGCATCGCCCTCTAGCGGTTTCGCTCCGCGCGCACGCGCGAACGCGCCAGCCGCGATTCGGTGCGGTGAAGTGCGCCGTGCCGCAAAGCAGGTCGCGCACAGCGCGTCTGTGCCAACTGGCCCATATCAAAGCGCAAACTTGCACCTAGAATCGGCACTTTCACTGGGGAGTGTCGTCGTGCCGATTCGATCCAAAGTGCTTGCGATTTGTATCGCTTCCATTGCTGTGCCGGCCTATGCGCAGCACGGCATCGACGCCAACGATATCCGGCGCGAAGGCGTGCCGTGCAACGATTTCTTCGACTACGCCAATGGTGCTTGGCGCGCGGCACACGCGATTCCGAACTACATGGATCGCTGGAGCCGGCGCTGGGAATCGGGCGAGATCAACAAGGAGCACGTGCGCGACATACTCGCCGACGTATCGCAGAAGACCGATTGGTCGAAAGGCAGCGCGGAGCAGCTCTCGGGCGACTTCTATGCGGCGTGCATGGACGAGGGCCGCGTCAATGCGCTCGACATCAAGCCGGCGCAGCCGCTGCTCGACGAGATTGGTGCACTGAAGACCCGCGCCGACGTGCAGCGTGCGATCGCGCATCTGCACGACATCGGCATCGCCGTTCCGTTCGGTCTGTTCGCGGCGCAGGACCTGCACGATCCGACGCAGGTGATCGCGCATCTGTCGGCCGGCGGCCTCGGCCTGCCTGACCGCGATTACTACCTCAAACCGGAAAAACGCTTCGTCGAGACGCGCGCGAAGTACCACGAACACGTCGCGAAGATGTTCGAGCTCGCCGGCGTCAAGCCCGCGGTCGCGAAGGCCGACGCCCAGACCGTGTTCGCGTTTGAGAAACGCCTGGCGCAGGCCTCGCTCGACAACGTCGCGCTGCGCGATCCGAAGCAGCAGGATCACAAGACCCGCTACGTCGATCTGGCCAAACTCGCGCCGAGTTTCAGCTGGGATGCGTACTTCGACGCAGCCAAGCTCGCGCACGCCGATCTCAACGTGACCCAGCCGAAATTCCTGCAGCAGGTCGACAAGGAACTGCGCACGACGCCGGTCGCGCAGTGGCGTATCTATCTTGGATGGCAGGTGTTGAATGCAGGCGCCGACTCGCTGTCCGCGCCGTTTGTGGAGGAAAACTTCGCGTTCAACGGCAAGTTTCTCACCGGCGCGACCGAGATGAAGCCGCGCTGGAAACGCTGCGCCGAAGCGACCGACAACCAGCTCGGCGAAGCGCTCGGCAAGAAATATGTCGAGAAATATTTTCCGCCCGAAGCCAAGGCGCGCACGCAGGCGATGGTGAAGAACATCTTGCTCGCGATGGGCGATGCGATCCGCGCACTCGACTGGATGAGCGAGGAAACCAAGAAGAAAGCGCAGGAGAAGCTCGCCGCGTTCAACGTCAAGGTCGGTTATCCGGACAAGTGGAAGGATTACGCCGGCGTCACGGTCGTGCGCGATGCGTACTGGAATGATGTGATGTCCGCCTCGCGCTGGAACGTCGACGACGGCCGCGCGCAGATCGGCAAGCCGGTCGACCGCACGCGCTGGGGCATGACGCCGCCGACTTCGAACGCGTACTACAACCCGTTCCTCAACGAGATCGTGTTCCCGGCCGGCATCCTGCAGCCGCCCGCGTTCGACGTGAATGCAATAGACGCAGTCAACTACGGCGCGATCGGCGTGGTGATCGGCCATGAGATCACGCACGGGTTCGACGATGAGGGCGCGCAGTTCGATGCGAAGGGCGCGCTGACCAATTGGTGGACGCAGCAGGACAAGGATAAATTCGGCGCGCGCGCGCAGTGCGTGGTCAAACAGTTCGACGGTTATTTCATCGAGCCCGGCATCCACCACAACGGCAAGCTCGTGCTCGGCGAATCGATCGCCGACCTCGGCGGCGCGAAGATTGCTTGGCTCGCCTACAAGAAATCGCGCGAAGGCAAGGCGTCAGAACCGACACTCGATGGCTTCACGCCCGAACAGCAATTCTTCATCGCCTGGGGCCAGTGGCGTGGCGATGATATCCGCCACGAGACGCAGCGCACAATGGTGCAGGGCGACCCCCATCCGATCGCGAAGTATCGCGTGAACGGTCCCTTGTCGAACCTGCCGGCGTTCCGCGAAACGTTCCAGTGCAAAGCCGACGCGCCCATGGTGCGGCCCGCAGCCGATCACTGCGAGGTGTGGTAACGCGGCAACGCCGCGGCGCAAGCGCAAGCCTGCGCCGCGATGCGCATAGCGTCATCGCGACCATCGTTGCGCTTGCAGATGCGACCAATTGGACGCATAGGGCTGTTGCCAGCGTGTAAAAACTTTACGTCAATCGTGCAGATGCCGCGATAACAGCTCGGCCTTGAGCAGAAGAGTCTGGCTGTCGATCCCGATGTCATCCGCTGTGTGGCGCGCCGCCTGCACAGCCGGTCCGGCGTCCAGAAGTTTGCTCGCCAAAGGCGCGACCGTGGCCCACCGCTTGTTCAGGTCGCCCAGAATCTCGCGCGCATTGGCGTTAGCAATCGGCTTGATATTGAGATCGGTACTTCCCTGGATCAGGCCCGCGAGTACGACGCCATAAAGCTGCGCGTCGCGTTGCAGGCCATTCGCCGCCGCCTCAGCCTCGTCGCCACCGTGGGCGATCGACTGTACTCGCCGCGCCATACGGTCCGCGTAGAGAATTTGTCGCGCCGCGATCATTACTTGTCCCTTCGACCCATCTTTCTCGACCAGGATCTTCACGACTTCGTCCATGCGCGAGTTGAGCACTGCGAGCATGGCCACGAACTCATCGGCAGTTTCCTTCGTGCCAACAACCTGTGGCTTCGCTTCAAGCACCGTGGCGACAGCGGCATTGAGCTTTACCCAGGCCACATCCACAGCCGCCAAGTCTTTCTTGAATGAATCCTGTTCCGCATAGCCGCTCATGCCATAGCGGGGGTCGCCATGCTCAAGGCGATGCAGCATGCCGTCGATGTCGTCGCGGCTCAGCTTGAGGCTGTTGAAGGCGTCAAGATTGCCGTCCGCTGCTTCGTTTGCGAGCAGCGCCAACTGCACAACGCGTACTTGTATTCGCGATAGCAAATCACTGGCCCGGGTTTCTTGATCCCATTTTGCCGCCAACGGGCTGGAGAACAGGATCAGCAGGATTGCTGCGAGAAACGACGTCATACGCACGAGTACTGCTCCTTAAGGAAAATATTCTGCAATTTCGAGACGGGTCCAATCTGCTATCCGCCATACAGACGCAATTTCCAGGAGAAACAGCTCATCCATAACACCGTTGAACAAGCTTGGACGGTAGGTCTCGCGATTGGACCGCGAGCGGAGCCAGCCCGAAGCTCCTCGCCTCAGCGCGCCGGCACGAGTTCGAGCGTGCGCGGCGCCAGCCCCAACGCTTTGCGATAGCGTGCGTAGAGCGCATTGACCTTGGCCACGTATTCGCGCGTCTCCGTGTATGGCGGCACGCCGCCATACTGCGCCACCGCAGCGGGACCGGCGTTGTACGCGGCGGCGGCGAGTACGCGATCGCCTTCGTAGCGCGCTTCGAGTGCCTTGAGATATTGCGCGCCGGCGAGGATCGACTGCTGCGGTGAAAACGGATCGCCCACGCGGTAATCGCCGATCACGTT
>VBNZ01000080.1:547-4154 GCA_005877675.1 Gammaproteobacteria bacterium | reverse complement strand
AGCCACGCCTCGTCGAGTCCGGTCCTGCGGGCGGCCGTCGTAAATTCGCGCTGATAGACGACGAGCTGCGGCGCACCAAGCTTGCCGAGTCCTGAATGCGCGGGTGATCCTGCCGGGGTCGCGACGCTGAACTGCTGCATCGCGACCGAGCCCGGCAGATTGCGTGTGCTGTACACGAGCCTGCCGTCCTGCTCGCGCTGATACAGTGTGCCGTGAAATGTGCCGAGCGCACCCCACAGATTGGGCAGAGCGGGCGCATTGTCGTCGAGCGTCTTGGCCGTGCATTGCGAGCCGGGCTCGGGCGCGGTTGCGAGACTCACCGTGCCGTCGCGCAGGCAACGCCACACCGTGCGCGCGTGCGCGTCGAAACCGACGGCAATCATCAGTACGAATATGGCGAACAGAGCGGGCTGGCGCATCTTCATCATATCGGTTCGCACGGCCGCGGATACAAGACTATGCAGCGACGCGCTACGCCTTCGACTGTGCATATTGCGCGAGCAGCGCCCTCGGTGCCTGCGCCGCCCACGCCTCCTGCAGCAGTGCGCGCAGCTCGGTGCGGCTGATTTCCTTCAGACGTACGAGCACCGCCGGAAAGCCATCATAATGCGGTTCGGTGAAAAATTTGTGCGCGTCCGCCATCAGCAGAATTTCTTTCGCGTCGAGATTGGCCACGCGCACGGCCAGCACGGCGGGATTGGGCACGCGCGCCTTCTTCGGGTCGACGCGCTCCTTCCATACCCAGGCAAAGCCCTTGTACTTCTTGCCGTTGCGCACGGCAAAAGCAAAGTCATGCTCGTCCCGCCGCGTCTGCGGAAATGCCAACGCGATGCGCTGCACGTCGGCTTGCGTCGCCATGATCGCGCGATCAGCTCAAGCCTGCGATATGCACCTTGTGCTTCGGTGCGAAATTCTCGCAATGCGCCATGCCCGCGCGCATCTTCTTCAGTTCCTCGGCGTCGTGAAAATCGACGTAGGGCGTCAAATCAAGATTGTCAGGCACTTTACTTAAAGCCTCGTCGCCGATCACTTTGATGTAATCCTGCATGAAATCGTCGTAGGCCTCCCACGTGATGCCTTCGGCGCGCACCGCGGCCTGCTCGGCGTGCAGCGCAATTTGATGTGCGGTCAGATAGTGCATGCCGAGCAGCTGGATCAGTGATTTTTCAACCGCTTCGTGCACGATCAGAAACCGATCGGTCAGCACCTTGCGGTTGCGATACACAAAATTCTTCGGCATATGCCGGTCGATGAAGATCGTGTGTCCGTCGAGACTGTAGCCGGCGAGATAGGGAATGTCGTAGCCGCGCTCGATATGCGCGCGCGCGCGTATCGCTTTGACCGCGTGATCCATCATCTTCTGCCCGATCAGCCATTCCGGCCGATGACCCTTGCGCTTGACCACCGGCGCGTAGGCCTTGTGCATCTTCGCCTGACGCTTCGTGCTGTACATGGCTCGATTCCCCTATATGGATACCGATCGCTCGACGTTACGCCGGGCGATGTTAAGCCAGTCTGGAACCATCTCAAAATCGCAGCGAGCGAGGCGCCGACCTCATCCAAGATCGGGTGCGATGCCCGAGCGCAGGAACCTAGGTTTACTTGTCGGCAAATGCGGATGCCGAGCATCGCCGGTGCAAGTCCTCAAGCAGCAGATTTTGAGTCAATTCCTAGGACAGACGCGCTGCAAGACTGCCTATGCGAGCGATCGGCCGCGCGAGCGCCGTCGCGAGCGCCGCGTCGGTCGCCCACAATTCGAGCGATGTCTTCGCACGCGACACGCCGGTATAGAGCAGTTGACGCGACAGGATCGCACTCTGTGCATCGGGCGGCAGCAACACGGCGACGTGCGCGTACTCCGAACCTTGGCTCTTGTGGATCGTGACCGCGAACGCGCTTTCATGCGCGGGCAGCGCGGCGGGCGCGAACGAACGCGCGCTGACGCCACCGTCGCTGCTTGCCGTTTCAAACCACACGCGCAATGCGCCATCGGCGTCGGCAAGCGCGATACCGACGTCGCCATTGAACAATCCCGCGGCATAATCGTTGCGCGTGATCAGCACGGCGCGGCCCGGATACCAGACCTGCGCGGGATCGACGTTCCAGCACCGTCTGAGTTGCGCCTCGATGCGCGCGTTCGCTGCGAGCGCACCGAACGCGTCCTCGCGCAGCGCGCAGAGCAGCTGACGTTGTGCCAGCGCACGCAGTGCGATGGCGGCGCGTTCGCCGTTGCGGCGTTCTATTTCCACGCGCGCAGCAGGCGTTGCATCCCCAACCGGTTCGAGTATCGGCCGCAGCTCGAGCGCGGCGAGTTCGCGCGCCCAGCGGTCGAGGCGCGTGCGCAAGCGCGCGGCATCGTCGACGCGATGTTGCAGCGCGAGCGCACCGGCCGCCTCGAGTGCGGCGTTCAAGGCTTCGCCCTGCCCTTCGCGCACTGCGCGGTTGATCGCGCTCAGCTCCGGTGTAGTACGAAAGCTCGTTTCGAGACGCACCAGTTCCACTGCATCGATACGTTCAAGACTAACGAGGATATCCATCAGCACCGAGCCGGTGGCGATCGAAGTGAGCTGATCGGCGTCGCCGACGAGAATCAGCACAGCGTCTTCGCGCACTGCGTCGAGCAGGCTGTGCAGCATCGCAAGATCGAGCATCGAGGCCTCGTCCACGACGACCACGTCGGCGGCGAGCGGATCGCGCGCGCCGCGCGCGAAACCGTTGCGATGCGGCTGGTAGCCGAGCAGGCGATGCACGGTCTGTGCGTCGCTGTCAGGGATGTTGGCGAGCACGGTTTCCCATTCGCGCGGCAAGCCATCGGCGCGCAGTTTGTCCTTGCCCGCGCGCAGCGATTGCACGAGCCGCTGCGCGGCCTTGCCGGTCGGCGCGGCGACGGCCAGCACGGTCGTGGTCTTGCCGGTACCAGGGCCGCCGGTCAGCACGAACAGGCGGCGTCCGACCACGCGCGCGACCGCGTCGCGCTGGCGTTGTACCGCTGTGCCACGATTGCGCTGGAACAGAGCGTCGATCGCGTCGGCCAGCGCTTCGGCATCGGCGTCTTCGCCAGCACGCAGGCGCGCGCGAATCTGTTCGGCGATGCGCGTCTCGTGCGCGCAATTGCGCCACAGTGCAAAACGCGCATCGGCATCGAGTACGAACGCGGTGGGTACGCCGCCGTCGCCGACCAGCGCTTCGCCACGCAGCCGTGCGATTTCCTCCAACGTGAGCGCGGGGGCGCCATGCCGTCCGGCGGCCTCACCCGAAAGCGGCAATGCACTATCGCCAGCCGCATCGGCAAAGCTCGCCCAGCCTGCGACCTGCGCGAGCAGTGGCGAGCCGCCGTGTGTGCGCACCCAGGCGGCGAGCGCGCGATCGAGCGCACTCCATGCTTCCGGCCAGCGCGGCGCATCGAACTTGGTAAAAGTATATTTTGTCACGCCGCCTCCCGCGCGCCCGCGAGCACATGGTCGACCGCTGCAATCAGCGCATCGGGGTAGCGCTGGCGCCAGATACCGAGCCCCGGTGCGATGCCGACGGCGCGCACGAACAAATATATAGCCTCGCCGAGGTGCCGCTCACGCCGGTAATCCACGATGCGCGTGCGCAGATAGCG
>VBNZ01000080.1:0-524 GCA_005877675.1 Gammaproteobacteria bacterium | reverse complement strand
CGCGCGCCTCGCCAAGATGATTGGACTTGTAATCGAGCACATCGAAGCGTCCGTCGTGCTCGATCACGAGGTCGATCATGCCGACCATCAGGCCACGCAGTGTCTGTGCGGGCAGCTGTGCCGGCACGAGTTCCGGCTCGCCGTATGCGACGCAGACGTCGCGCAGGCGGCGCAACGAAACCGCATCGAGCACGAAGCGAAACTCCATCTCGGCGCGCAGCCGGCGCGCCGGCAACTCGCCCAGACGCAGGCCCGGCGCAAGCTCCGCCGCGAGCACTGCATCGAGCCGTCTTGCGATATGGCCTGTAGCGACGTCGCGCGGTATTTCATGCAGCGACACGCCGTACTCGCGCAGCGCGCGTTCGATCAATTCGTGCTGCGCCGCGAACGCGACGCCGATGCGTCGCGTTTCGAACATCTGATGCAGCGCATTGCCGAACTCCGTGCCGCGCAGCGCGCTCAGCGCAAGCAGGTCTGCATCGGGCGCCCGCACGCTGGAGAGTTCGGCTTGCGCGTCGAACGCT
>VBNZ01000218.1 GCA_005877675.1 Gammaproteobacteria bacterium | reverse complement strand
AGCGCGACATCGTCAAATCTAAGCATGCGTGTATTTTACCGGAACCCAGTGCAAAACCTGAATGCCCGGCAGATTGCAGGGGAACCATCGCCGGATGGTGCGAGTCCAACTCTGGCAGATTTGCCTTCGGGCAGTCCGGGCCGCACAATACGCGGCCCTTTTCCTGTCCGGCTCATATCCGGATTTTCAATAAATCGTCCGAGGAACACCAGGAGTATCCATGAGTCAGTTTGTGCGCAAAACGCTGATCGCCACCGCCATTGCTGGTGCCATGACCTTCGCCGGCGCCGCCGCAGCGCAGGACAAGCCCGCCGCTGCACCGGCTGCCAAGCCTGCGGTCGCCGCGCCAGCAGCGACCAAGGCTGCAGCCCCCGCCGCCACGCCGGCCAAGTCCGCGGTCGATGCGAAGTTCAAGACCGAGAAGGAAAAGTTCGGCTATCTCGTCGGCACCAAGGTTGCCGGCAACCTGTCGCAGATCAAGGACGAAATTGATATTCCTACCATGGTCAAGGCGCTGCAGAGCGCACTGACCGGTGGCAAGCCTGTCCTGACCGATGCCGAACTTGGCAGCGTCAACCAGGAATTCATGATGAAGCTGCAGGCCAAACAGACCGCCATGCAGGCCGATGCAGCGAAGAAGAACCAGGCCGAAGGCGAAGCCTTCCTCGCCAAGAACAAGTCCAAGGCCGGCGTGCAGACGACTGCTTCGGGTCTGCAGTACGAAGTGGTCAAGACCGGTACCGGTCCGAAGCCCAAGGCGACCGACATCGTCAAAGTCGAATACGTCGGGACCAAGGTCGATGGCACCAAGTTCGACGCCTCGGCCGATCACGGTGGTCCGGCGACGTTCCCGCTCAACGGCGTGATTCCGGGTTGGACCGAGGGCGTACAGCTGATGCCGGTCGGCTCGGAATACAAGCTCTACGTGCCGGCCAAGCTCGCCTACGGTGAGAATGCGCCGCAGCAAATCGGTCCGAATGCGACGCTGATCTTCGACGTGACGCTCGTCAGCATCGAGCCGCCCGCGGCGCCCGCAGCGCCCGCTGACGGCAAGACGCAGCCGGCGAAACCGGACGCGGCGAAGCAG
Organism: Gammaproteobacteria bacterium; assembly: GCA_005877675.1. Lineage (GTDB taxonomy): Bacteria > Pseudomonadota > Gammaproteobacteria > Xanthomonadales > Rhodanobacteraceae > Rudaea. The sequence continues at coordinate 3,501 of VBNZ01000218.1, read as the reverse complement.
TAAAGCGCGGTTCGTTCCGACAAAGAAGGCGCAGCTTCGCAGCTGCGCCTTTTTTCTTGCGCCACCGCGAGCGACGGACCGCCTGTCGCGGCTCGGAACCGGTAAAATATCGCGCTGGAATTAACAGGATGCCTTGATGCGGATCAGTATTTTTGGAACCGGATACGTCGGTCTCGTCACCGGTGCCTGCGTTGCGGATGTCGGCAACGATGTGGTCTGTGTCGATATCGACGCGCACAAGGTCGAGCGTCTGAACGCAGGCGAGATTCCGATCTACGAGCCGGGCCTGGAGGATATCGTTTCCGCCAATCGCACGCGCAAGACGCTGCGCTTCACCACCGATGCTGCGAACGCGATTGCACATGCACAGGTCATTTTTATCGCCGTTGGCACGCCGCCGGACGAAGACGGCAGCGCGGATCTGAGCCACGTACTTACCGTGGCGCGTACGATCGGTCAGCATCTTGATCGTTACGCCGTAATCGTCAACAAGTCCACCGTGGCGGTCGGCACCGCCGACCGCGTGCGTGAGGCAATCGCGATCGAACTTGCGGCGCGTGCAAAGAACATCGAGTTCGATGTCGTCTCCAATCCGGAATTTCTAAAGGAAGGCGATGCGGTCAAGGACTGCCTGCGCCCCGATCGCATTGTGATCGGCTCGAACAGCGCGCGCGCGATCGAGCAGATGAAGGCGCTGTACGCGCCGTTCAATCGCAATCACGAGCGCATTGTGCTGATGGATGTGCGTTCGGCCGAGCTGACCAAGTATGCCGCGAATGCGATGCTCGCGACCAAAATCAGCTTCATGAACGAGATGGCGAATATTGCCGAGCGTGTCGGGGCGGATATCGAGCTCGTGCGCCATGGCATCGGCTCGGATCCGCGCATTGGCTACTCCTTCATCTACCCTGGCGCGGGCTACGGCGGTTCATGCTTCCCGAAGGACGTGCGCGCGCTCGAGCATATTGCGCGCAGCCACGGTTACCAGGCGCGTCTGCTCGGCATGGTCGAGGCGGTCAACGACACGCAGAAAGAAAAACTGTATGAGCTGATTGCGCGTCACTTCGGCGGCGCACTTGCGGGCAAGACCATCGCCGTGTGGGGGTTGGCGTTCAAGCCGAACACCGACGATATGCGCGAGGCTTCGAGCCGACGCCTGCTCGAACAGTTGTGGGCCGCCGGCGCGACCGTGCGCGCGTACGATCCGGAGGCACGCGACGAGGCGCGGCGTATTTTCGGCGAGCGTGGTGATCTCGTGCTGTGCGCGGATGCCGACATGGCGCTCGATGGCGCCGACGCACTCGTGATCGTGACGGAATGGAAGGCGTTCTGGAGCCCCGATTTTGCGCGCATCAAGGACAGGCTGCGTGCGCCGGCGATTTTCGACGGACGCAATATTTACGATCCGCATCTTGTCGAAGCGGCGGGGATTGCGTACTACGGCATCGGCCGCGGGCGCAGTCTGCATAAATAGCACGGTGCTCGCGTCTTCGCCGCCACAGTAGACTTGCACTATGACCACGACCGAACAGCGCTTGACCGAGCTTGAGGTGCGCCTGTCGTTCCTCGACAGTACAGTGCAAAGCCTCGATGCGACCGTCGTCGCGCAGGATCGCTTGCTGGCGCAGATGCGGCTTGAGGTTGAGCGTTTGCGTGGGGAACTCGAGCGGGTCAACACTTCACTCAGTCACGACGCGCAAGATGAACCGCCTCCGCCGCATTATTGATGGTGCGCTCATCTCTGAGCGTGGAAGAGCTTAAGATCAAGAGCGGCCTGGCCGCACTTTCAATGAAGAGCAATGGCTAAGTTCACGGTGAATTGTGTCTGAATCTTTACGCGATCAATTGCTGAAATCGGGTTTGGTCAAACAGCTCAAGGCTGAGGCCAAGCCGGCGGCGCCGCCTAAGAGGCCGCTGCAAGATGCAGTGCGCCCGCCGCGCCCGCCGCAAAAGCACGCTGCGACGCAAGCGCCGAAGGCGGCTTCATCCGAATTGAATCTCGCGCACGCCTATGCGATGCGCGCGAAGGAGGAAAAGGACGAGCGCGAGCAGGCGCAGCGCGAAATCGAGCGTATTGCGCGCGAGAAGCGCGAGCGCAAGCAGAAACTCGCGGCCTTGCTCGACGGTAAATCGCTCAATGCGGCGGATGCCGACGTGCCGCGGCATTTCCCTCACGGCAACAAGATCCGTCGCGTCTACGTCAAACCGCGGCGATATGGCGGTGGTGCAGATTGCCGGGCGTTACTTGCTGGTCAGCCGCGAGGTCGCGTTGCAGACGCAAGCGATCGACGAGCACGCGCTCGTGTTGCTCTGCGATCCGAACGCGCCGGCCGAAGATGATGTGCCGGATGATTTGGTATGGTGATTGATCGCGATCTCAGCGATCAAATCCATGAGTGCGTCGCCTCGGCGCACCAGGAAATGCGCGTGTACTGTCTCGCGCATCTAGAATTCATGCGGTGCGCTGCGTCAGCGCATTTAAAAGTCCATACTCCCGGCGCGACAGGTTATGGATTCGTCGGTAGCCGAAGCGTCTACGAATTCGTGCCAGCTCGACGATCCTTTGTGACAACACCATAGTGTGTGCATTCGAGATCGGTGCGTGACGGAAAAGCATCGCCGGATAGCTCCGCAAGGAGGCAGGCGCGGCGCTCACTTAACCCTTTAAGGACGAGCATGCGCTGGACTGCCTAGCGCTTGCGTTGCGGGGGCCTAAGGCTTCGATCGCTTGTGTTGCCTTTTGTAGCGTGACTTAATTGGTTCGGCACCCAGTAATGGCAGTTGGCCATCATTGCGTTGCGGCGGGGTTAAAACCTTTTGTGCCTGTAAGGACAATTCCACGAACTTGGACATGATGGTCCGCAACTCCCTCTCAGCGTCATTATCTTGATGCTCGCGTTGAGCATCGGTAGAAGGTTTCGAATCGGTTGTCGCTATTCTGAATTGACAAGCCGCACCGGGTATCACCTCTATGGACAAAGTTCTAGCAGAAGTTCGAGTTAGCTCCGTAACGCCCTGTGAGTTCTTGAGTGTCCGTGCGAGCCATTCGTATTCTGTCCAACAGATGTCCGCTGCTTGAGGATCATCCCAGCAAAACGAAGTTCGCAGATGTCTCTCGATTCCTTTGGCAACCCTTGACCATGCGGCGTCCCAGCTCTTGGGGCCAGCAAGTGCGGCCATCAAACCAAACCAAGCAAACGCAACTGGTGATACCAGTTGCTTCTTCTGCAGTAGAAACGCATGGCTTGTACCGCGCCCTACGAGGAAGGCAGATGCAGCAAGCACGACCGCCCCAAAAGCGGCGAACTTCGGCTCCTGCTTGATCCTGTATTCGACTTGACGCAAGACATCTTGAAAGGCCGATACACGATCCTCCACGGAATCGCTGCGCAGCAGCGGATATTCCCGCATCGAGAAAAAAGCGTGTGTCGTTTGTGAGGAGAAGAACTCAAGCGCCGTCTCCACGACCATATCCGCGACTTCAACGCCATCCGTGACACT
>VBNZ01000212.1:601-10807 GCA_005877675.1 Gammaproteobacteria bacterium | reverse complement strand
TGCAGATCGCGTTGTATCGCTGCGCACGCTACGGCGGCAAGCCGGTCGAGCTCGATGCGGCTGCACGTCGCGTATTCGCGCTCGAGACACGGCGCGGCGACGAGCAGCGCGAGCTCAAGAGCATATTCGACGACTACGTCAAAGCCTGCAATGGCGCGCCGCGTCTGCCCGCTGAAACCTTGTTGAAACTCGCGCAACTTTGGCTGCGCATCGATGCCGGCGCGGACGCGGAGCGCATTTTGCGCGCGCTGGCGATGCGCCTACCTGCGCCCGCGGGACTCGATGCGGCCTGGCTCGACTTCGCGCGCCGCGCGCCGGAGGGTTCAGCCGCCCAGCGCGAGCGCTGCGAGTTTATTTTGCAGCATTTTCCACAAAGCGACATTGCGCCGAAGGCGCGCTTTCTGCTCGAGCAAGGCTAGTATGCGGTCGTCATTCCCGCGTGCTCTTGGCGGAAGTCCAGCGGCTTCGCCCTTGGGTATTCGCGCGGGAAGGCATTGGATTGCACGCGACTTTGTCGCGTGTCCTCCGGGCCATACCATGTTCGCTCCGGCATTCCATCCAATTTGCGCAGTCCCGCCTTCGCTGGAATGACGAGCATTCAGCTCTGCGCCGGCTGCAACGTCGTACGCTGGATCAACGCCATGCGCTCCTCGATCTGCGGCATCAGTTCATGTTGCGGATATGCGCCCTTGAGCTGCTGCAGCAGCGCTTGCGCTTCGCGATCCTGGCCGAGTTTGTCGTGCATCAGCTTGGCCACGAGCAGATAGTTTTTCGGGATGTCGGCGCTCTTCGGGAAACGCTTGTGGAAGCCCGACAGCAGGCGGATCGCGACCTGGGTCAGGCCCCAGTCCGCGGCCTTGTGCGCGAGGCGCGTGACGTCGCCGGCTTGCGCGGGCGCGAAGGCAGGATCGATCTCGCCGCATTCGCGCACGATATCGAGTGCGCGCTTGTCCTTGTCCTGCGCGAGCAGGGCGGAAATGTATTCGCGGCCATGCCGCAGCAGTTCCTCATTGTTGCCGGCGACACGCAGCAGCTTGCGATATTGCGTGTGTACGGCGTCCGAGCCGCCGCGCTCGCGCAGATGTTCGCGCAGCAGTGTCGCGGCATCTTCCGGCTTGCCCGCGCGCACGAGCTCTGCGGATTGATCGAGCAGCGCCTGATCGGGGTCGTCGCTGGCGCGTCTGGCCTGCGGCTGCGGCTCGACTTCGTAACCGAGCTCGTCGTGATACTGATAAATCAGATATCCCATCAGATGGAACGTCGCCACCACGGCGTAATGCGCGAGGAAGTAGAACACGACCAGCGCGACCATATAGGGCAGGAACGGCAGCAGCAGTGCCTGCGCATTGGCCATGCTCGCATTGATCACCAGACATAATCCGGCGGCGACGAAATAGGGCCAGCCCAGGCGCGCCATGACTTGCAGCCAGGTGGCGGGATTGAGCGCATGCAACACATTCTCGTCCATCGCGAGCGACATGAACGCGCCGGGCAGTCCGAACGCGAGCACCACCGACACGATTGCACCGCCGACGAAGCCGAACAGCAGAAATCCGAGCACGTTGAGGACGACGAAACCGATCTGCAGCAGGATCGCGCGCCGGCCCATCGACTCGTCGACGTTGAGGCTGCCGACCGGCGGCTCGGTACGCCCGTTGGCCGAATTGCGCAGGACTTCAAATGCGTATTTGTATACGCCGACCCAGATCGCCAGATTGATCAGCCAGCCGAGCGGCAGCAGCGTGAACAGGCGCCCGAGAGCGAGCAGGCCGATCGTCATCAGCGCATCGCCGCGCAGCGGGTAGAGGCTGATCTCGCGCAGCCGATTCCAGAACGGAACGATGTCTTCGGTTACTTTCGGCGTCGGGTTGGTCGTATTCACGGATGCAATCCTGCATGGGGATGGGCGTCCTTGCGGTCTGGGCCCGGCAATCCTTGTCGGGGATGACGAGCGTAAAACATTCGCGCAATTTCTCCTACTTGCGCAGCAGCGAGCCGAGCACGCCGCGGATCAGTGCCGTGCCGGCGCGGCTGCCGGCGCTGCGCATCGCGGATTTGGCGATCGTCTCGACCATGCCCTGGCGCCGACCGGTGCCGAACAGCACATCGCTGATCGTCTTGCCCCAGCCTGATCCCGCTGACGCTGGTGCGGTACCGCCGGCCGATGCAGGCGGCGTCGCGGCGGTCGTTGCGGTGCGCTGGGTGAGGATTTCGTACGCCGATTCGCGATCGAGCGCCGTGTCGTACTTGCCGCCGACCGGCGAGCGCGAGCGGATCGTCGCGCGCTCCGCATCGGTGATCGCGCCGATGCGCGAGGTCGGCGGCACGATCAGCGCGCGCTCGACCGGCAGCGGCACACCGCCTTCCTGCAGGGTCGACACCAGCGCTTCGCCGACGCCGAGCTGCGTGATCACCTGCGTGACGTCGCCGACTTTCGGATTCGGCGCGAAAGTCTCGGCCGCGGCCCTCACCGCCTTCTGATCGCGCGGCGTGAACGCGCGCAGCGCGTGCTGCACGCGGTTGCCGAGCTGGCCGAGGATCACGTCTGGCGCATCGTCGGGGTTCTGCGAGCAAAAGTATACTCCGACTCCCTTGGAGCGGATCAGCCGCACGACCTGCTCGACGCGCTTCTGCAGCGCCGGCGGGCAATCGTCGAACAGCAGATGCGCCTCGTCGAAAAAAAACACGAGTTTGGGTACGTCGAGATCGCCGACTTCGGGCAACTTCTCGAACAGTTCCGACAGCAGCCACAGCAGGAAGGTCGAATACAGCATCGGCTTCAGGATCAATTGATCCGCGGCGAGGATATTGACGATGCCGCGGCCCGACATGTCCTGCCGCATGAAGTCGGCGAGATCGAGCGCAGGCTCGCCGAAGAACACGTCGCCGCCGGCGTTTTCGAGCTGCAGCAGCGCGCGCTGGATCGCGGCGATCGAAGTCGGACTCACGAGCCCATATTTCTGCGAAATGGCCTGCGCGTGCGCCTTGTCCGCGGCATAGCCGAGCAGAGCGCGCAGATCCTTCAGATCGAGCAGCAGCCAGGCGTTGTCGTCGGCGAGCTTGAACACGATTTCGAGCACACCCGACTGCACGTCGTTGAGTTCGAGCAGGTGCGCAAACAGCGTCGGGCCCATCTCGGTGACGGTCGCGCGCACCGGATGGCCGAGTTTGCCGTAGATGTCCCAGAACACGACCGGATTCGCTGCTGGCGTGAAGTTGGTGATGCCGAGTTTGTCGAGGCGCGGCTTCAATTTGTCGCCAACCACTGCGGCCTGCGACATGCCGGCGATATCGCCTTTGACGTCGGCAAGAAACACCGGCACGCCGAGGCGCGAGAAACCTTCGGCCATCACGGTCAGCGACACGGTCTTGCCGGTGCCGGTCGCGCCCGCGATCATGCCGTGGCGATATCCGGTGTCTGCGTCTGCAGCACGTTTTTGCCGAGCAGGATATCTTTCACTCGCTTGCCCCGAGGTTTGCGACCCGAGTCGCGATATTCGCATGTCGGATATTTGCGCGACAGGGTTGTGACAACGCCTGCGCCTGTGTAACGTGTGCGCGATTTTGTTGATCGGTAGCGCCGAAATGTTCAATTTCCGTTGTGTGGTGGCTTCTCTTCCGGCGCTGATGCTCGCCGCCTGCGCGGCGCAGCCGCAGAAGCCTGCGGCGCATGTCGACAATCCCGCGGTCATCGCTTTGTATACTCGGCTCGATGCGGACGAAAAAAAATATTTCGCCGCGCGCGAGCCCGCCGTGTTCAATGCCGATCCCACGACCGCGACCGTCGCCTACAAGCAGGCCTGGGACGATGCACAGGATGCGCAGGCGCTGTGCGTCAAGACGCGTGGTTGCGACACGGCGCGTTTCGACGCAGCATTCACGCGCATGTCGGGCGGTGCGACGGCGCCGGCGAACGAAGCCGACGTCGCGACGACGACGCCCGAGGCGACGGCGACCGCGGGAGAAACCTCGCCCGTGTCCGCAGCGCTGCCCGAAGTCGCGCGTTCGATCACCCTGCTCAACGGCAAGGAATTGTCCGAGGTGATGACGTTGAACGGTCCGGTCAAGGTCGCGCTCGAGGAATGGCTTACCTCCTTGCGGCCATTCCTGATGGACACGTACGAGAACTACCAGTACATGCGCTACCTGATGTGGCCGGAGTACTAGAAGGCCAAGCTGCCCGAGGCGATCCTGTTCGGCATCATGGCAAAGGAATCGGGCGGGCGCGTGCACGCGCTGTCGCGCTCGGGCGCAGCCGGTCTGCTGCAATTCATGCCCGCGACCGGGCAGCGTTTCGGCCTTTCCGTCGTCGACGGTTTCGATCAGCGCTACGACCCGCAGCTCGCCGCGCGCGCGAATGCGGCCTACCTCAACGAGCAGCTCGGGGTCTTCAACAACAATCTCGAACTCGTGATCGCGGCCTATAACGGCGGCGAAGGCCGCTTGCAGCGTCTGGCGCGCGGTGCACCCGACGCCAGCTTCTGGGATCCGAAGATCTATTACGAGCTCGCGCCGGAGACGCGCGACTATGTGCCGGTCGTGCTTGCCGCGGCCTGGCTGTATCTGCACCCCGAGCGCTATCACCTGACCTTCCCGAAGATCGACGGGCGCCCTGGCACGCTGGTGCTGCAGAAGAGAGCCTCGCTCGCCGAACTCGCCGTGTGCCTGGGGCAGGATGGCAATCAGCACGACGGCTGGTTCCGCACCTTGCGCAATATGAATCCCTCGCTCGATCCGCGCGAACAACAGCCCGCGTCGACGCGCCTGAATGTGCCGGTGCAACTCGTGTCGCTGTACGAGCGTACTTGCGTCGGCGGCGAGTGGGCGTCGGTCGCCAACGATCTGCATCAGGCCGTGCTCACTGCACCTACGCCGCCGCCACCGCAGATCGTCAATCACACGCGCAGCGCGCCGCCGCCCGTGCGCGCACACGGCAAGGCCGCGCCGACCTACGTCGTGCGCCGCGGCGAAAATCTCGGCCGCATCGCGCAGCGTCTCGGCTGCCACAACGTTACCGACCTCGCCAAAGCAAACGGCATCAAGCCGAAAGAATACGGCAGTCTGCGCGCGGGACGTGTGTTGCAGGTGGGGGTTTGTACGCAGTAATGCGTGTTAACCAAGTTGCAAGGTGGTGTGTCGAAAGTTCATGGAGGTCAGTGTGGTGACAAAGGGGAGCAGACATCTTCTGGCATCACTTCTCGTGCTTTGCTCCGTACTTATTCCATTGCCGGCATTTGCCGTTTCAGCAGCTTGCGCCAATTTCTCACCGGCATCATTTCAGGGGATGGGGGGCGCGAGCGGGGCGTTTATAAACTATGCGCCTGGCCCGTTCCTTCCGGGTGACGAGGTTACGGTCGGAGTCGGCGCAGTACTTCCTGCATATATTCCAGGCCCGTATCCAAACGATGGATATAGTCTGGTTGATGCTGGAGGTAATGTCCTTGCGGGCCCTCAATTTGACGATGTTAAGAGCACGACGAGTGCTATTGGCCTAAAGAATTTGGGAGAAGATTTTATCTTTGTGCATTCAGCTTCATGCAAAGCTGCGCCATTTACTGCAGAGGCTCCTGCAATTACCAATTTTGGCATCTTTGCTTTGGCATTGCTGTTGTGCTTTTTTTCATCGCCACTGAACAAAAAGCTTGCCTAGCTAAGTCGCGTAGCCTGGACGGAGGGAAGTGACACCCGCGTGGCTCAGGCGAGCGTCGCGCCCACTTGCACCTTGTCGCCCGCTGCAAACTTAAATTGCGCCGCACGCGCAGGCGGCAGCAGCAGGATCACGGTCGAGCCCATATTGAAGCGCGCCATTTCGGCATCGCGTTCGAGGCGGATGTGTTTGTCGCGCCAATCCTTGCGCACGATCGTGCTTGCATAGGGCGGGATTTCGAGGCCGCTCCACACGGTCTCGACGCTCGACACGAGCATCGCGCCGACCATCACGACGCAGAACGGTTGCGCATCATTCGGATCGTCGCTCGCGTCGAAGTGGCAGACCAGGCGCTCGTTGCGCGCAAATAGACGCGGCACCGATTCGACCGTCCATTGCGCGACGCTGAACAGGCGTCCGGGCACGTGTACGGTTTCGCGCAAGCTCCCGGCGAGCGGCATGTGCACGCGATGGTAGTCGCGCGGCGAGAGATAGATCGTCGCGAACGAGCCGTTCGCATACGGCGCTGCGGCCCCGGCGTCGCCGAGCAACTCGGCCGCGCTGAAGTCGAAACCCTTGGCCTGGAAGATACGCCCGTCGACGATGGGTCCGCACTGGCTGACCGCGCCATCGGCAGGGCAGGCGATCGCGCGCGCATCCGCGGCTGCGGGACGTGCGCCCGCGCGCAGCGCGCGCGTGAAGAATGCGTTGAAGCTCGGATAGGAGCGCGCATCGGGCTGCGCTCTCGCGCATATCCACATTGTAGTTTTTTATAATTGTGGAAATAAGGAAATCCTTCCACGGCCGCCAGGTCCAGCGCGTCGCCCAGTAGACGATGCGCGACAGCGCGCGGTGCGGCAGGGCGTATTGCAGCAGCAGGCGCATCGTCAGCCGCCGCTCTTAACCAGCGTGGCGAGATCATCGCTGATCGCCTTCGCCTCGAACGGCGGACGCAGGATGCCGGCGAGGCGGCCCTGCGGATCGATGATCACCGCCGAGCCCGAGTGATCGACCTCGATGCTGCCGTCTGGTTTTTTTGTGCGCGTATAGATCAGTCCGAGCGCACGCGTGATTTTTGTGAGTTCTTCGTCGCTGCCGCTCGCAGCGCCGAAGTCGGGCGAGTAGAAACCGACGTACTTCGTCAGCACCTCGCGCGTGTCGCGTTCGGGATCGACCGAAACGAAGCCTATGCGCAGTTTATCGTGCAGGCCGCGCTTGCCGAGATCGCTCCATGCCGCCTTGAGCGCAGCCAGCGTGGTCGGGCAGACGTCGGGGCAGCTGGCGTAGCCGAAGTATACAATGTTCCATTTTCCACGCCAGTCGGCAAGCGTGAGCGGCTGGCCGTTGGCCTGCTCCAGATGGAAATCCGGCAACGCGCGCGGCTCGGGATAGAGCAGGGCGGCCGCGAGCTGCGGCTGCGCCGGCGCGTTGAAGTAGCGGTTGCCCAGCCACAGGCCGCACGCCGCGGCAAGCGCGGCGATCAGGATCAGGGCGGTGAGATTGAGGCGCGAAGCGGGTTTGGGGACAGCCATCTGCGCATTATAGCGATCGTTCATGATCGCAGACTCTCCGTACTCATGGACTGTCCCGTTATCCCGACGAAAGCCGGATTGCTCTTGCTCGTCATTCCCGCGAAGGCGGGAATCCAAAGCTTAAAGTCGCTGGATTCCCGCTAGGAGCATGCGGGAATGACGAGCGCGAGGTACTGGATTCCGCGGGAATGCCAGAAACCCTCGGTTATACTCGCGCGCATGACCAAAGAACTTTCAACCATCATCGATTTCATCCGCTATGGCGCGAGCCGATTCGGCGGCGCCGGCCTCACCTTCGGCCATAGTTACGACAACGCGCTCGACGAGGCGACCCATCTGGTGCTGCATGCGCTGCATCTGCCGCACGACTTGTCGCCGGCCTACGGCCAGTCCAAGCTGACCGCGAAGGAAAAGAAAACCGTGCTCGCGCTGATCGAGCGCCGCGTGAAGGAACACAAGCCGGTCGCTTACCTCACCGGGGAGGCGTGGTTTGCGGGACTCAAATTCAAATCCGACGAGCGCGCGCTGGTGCCGCGTTCGCCGATCGCCGAGATGATCTTGAACGGTTTTTTGCCCTGGCTCGACGGCGTGCCCGTGCGGCGCGCGCTGGATCTGTGCACGCGTTCGGGCTGCATCGGCATCGCGATGGCCTCGCACAATCCGGATTGGCAGGTCGATCTCGTCGATATCAGCGACAAGGCCTTGTCGCTCGCGCGCGAAAATATACTTTTCCAGAACGTCGAAGGACGCGTACGTGCGATCAAGTCCGATCTGTTCGCCAAGCTCGACGGCGCGGTGTACGACCTGATCGTGACCAATCCACCCTACGTCACGACGCAGGAATTCGCCGCGCTGCCGCCCGAATACAGTCATGAGCCCGCGCTAGGTTTGAAAGCCGGCGCGGACGGGCTCGATTTCGCGCTGCGCATCCTCGATGAGGCGCCGAAACATTTGAGCCGCGACGGCTGGCTGATCTGCGAGGTCGGCGAGTCCGAACACGCGCTGGTCAAGCTGCTGCCGCGGCTGCCGCTCAATTGGATCGAATTCGAGGTCGGGCAGATGGGTGTGTTCGCGATCGCGCGCGAGGACATCGTCAAGCACGCGAAGGCGATCAAGGCGGCGTTGGGAACGCGGCATGTGAAAGCAGCTTCGAAGCGCAAGCAAGTTTGAAACGAACGCAAGTGGGGCAGAAGCAAGTTCGAAGCAGAAGCAAGTTGAAGCAGAAGCAAGTTGAAGCAGAAGCAAGTTGAAGCAGAAGCAAGTTGAAGCAGAAGCAAGTTGAAGCAGAAGCAAGTTGAAGCAGAAGCAAGTTCGAAGCATTGGAGAGCGATCGCTTTTAAGCTCGTCATTCCCGCGAAGGCGGGAATCCAGTGCCTTTCGCTCTCGAGACAAAAAATCAAAGTCGCTGGATTCCCGCCTTCGCGGAAATGACGGCAAAGAAGAACAGTCGGCGTACGGGTGTAAAGCAAGTGTCGAGCAACTCCTTCGGAAAAATCTTCACCGTAACGACCTTCGGCGAAAGCCATGGGCCGGCGATCGGCTGTGTCGTCGATGGTTGTCCGCCGGGGCTCGCGCTCGCGCCCGAGGAATTTCGCCGCGATCTCGATCGCCGCGCCACGGGCAAGTCGCGCTACACCTCGCAACGCCACGAAGCCGACGAGGGCAAGACCACCGGCACGCCGATCGCGCTATTGATCCGCAACACCGACGCGCGCTCCAAGGATTATGCCGAGATCGCGCAGACCTTCCGTCCCGGCCACGCCGACTACACGTACTGGCAGAAATACGGTATCCGCGATCCGCGCGGCGGCGGGCGCTCGTCCGCGCGCGAGACGACGATGCGCGTCGCCGCGGGCGTGATTGCGAAAAAATGGCTCTCTATACATTTTCACATCACGGTGCGCGGCTACCTCGCGCAGATCGGTGACGTGACGCCGCGTTCAATTCAAAACGGCGCGTTCGACTGGGGCGCGGTCGACGACAACGCGTTCTTCTGGCCCGACGCGGCGATGGTGCCGGAGCTTGAAAAGTACATGGACGCGCTGCGCAAATCCGGCGATTCGGTCGGTGCGCGCGTCAATGTGGTCGCCGACGGCGTGCCGCCGGGCTGGGGCGAGCCGATCTACGGCAAGCTCGATGGCGATCTTGCCGCCGCGCTGATGTCGATCAACGCGGTCAAGGGTGTCGAGATCGGCGCCGGCTTCGCTGCGGTCGCGCAGCGCGGCAGCGAGCATCGCGACGAAATCACGCCGCAAGGTTTCTTGTCCAACCACGCAGGCGGCATCCTCGGCGGCATCTCGACCGGGCAGGCAGTGGTCGCGTCGATGGCATTGAAACCGACGTCGAGCATTCTGATTCCGGGACGCAGCGTGAACCTTGCCGGCGAGCCGGTCGAAATGCGCACCAAGGGTCGCCACGATCCTTGCGTCGGCATCCGCGCGACGCCGATTGCCGAGGCGATGGTCGCGCTGGTGCTGATGGATCACGCGCTGCGGCAGCGTGCGCAATGTGGCGACGTAGGGCCGGTGGCGCCGCGGATTCCCGGCGCCGTCGAGCGGAAGTAATCGGATGAACGCGATTCCGCCACGACCGCGCGTCTGGGTCTCGCGCCCGCTGTTCGACGACATCCTGGAACGTCTGCGCGAATATTTCGATGTCGAAGTCGAGCCTGCGGACCGCGACTGGACCCGCGAGCAGATGGCGCAGAAGCTGCGCGACAAGACCGGTGCGGTGCTCGGTGTGGCCGATCCCGTCGATGCGGGTGTGATTGCGCACGCGCCGTTGCTGCGCGCGGTGGCGAATCGCGGCGTGGGCTACAACAATCTCGATGTCGCGGCGCTGGCGCAGGCCGGCATCGTCGCGACGAATACGCCGGGCGTGCTCGACGAAACCACCGCGGATTTCGCCTGGGCGCTGATGCTCGCCACGGCGCGTCGCGTCACCGAGGCGGAGCGCTATCTGCGCGCAGGACAGTGGAAGGGCATGTCGTTCCACATCATGCTCGGTGGCGATGTGCATGGACGCACG
>VBNZ01000212.1:0-527 GCA_005877675.1 Gammaproteobacteria bacterium | reverse complement strand
CGCTATGTCGATCGTGACGCGTTGCTGCGTGAAGCGGATTTCCTCGTCATCACACTGCCGCTGACCGCGCAGACGCGGCACGCGATCGGTGCCACCGAACTCGCGGCGATGAAGCGCGACGCGTTCCTGATCAATATTGCTCGCGGCGGCGTGGTCGATGATGCCGCGTTGATCGCGGCGCTCAAGGACAAGCGCATCGCGGGCGCCGGTCTGGACGTGTTCGAACACGAGCCGAATGTTCCTGAGAAAATGCTTGCGCTCGACAACATCGTGCTGACGCCGCATATCGCCAGCGCGAGCCTGGCGACACGGCGCGCGATGGCGAGCCGCGCGGTCGACAATCTGATTGCGGCACTCGGCTATGGGCCCGATGCGGGCCGGCCGCCGGATGTGGTGAAACCCTGACGCAGGGCCGCGATTCGGCGCCTGCGCGGTGAATTCTTGCATGCTATGCTGCCATGCAACAAAACGAGTATGCCCGCCCGTCGCGCGGTGTGAAGCGACAATCTCCCTGAGGTCTGAGTCAA
>VBNZ01000211.1:9226-23705 GCA_005877675.1 Gammaproteobacteria bacterium | reverse complement strand
TGGAGAAATTGCTCTGGCCGCCGTACGGTTGCGGGTAGTCGGCGACGCGCTGGCCGTTGACCAGCAACAGACTGCGGCCCGGACCGAAGTTGCGCAGGTTCAGCGGCTTGCCGCCTTGCGTGCGTGAGTTGTAACCAACGTCGGGCTGCGGGTTCGGTGCGAATTGCGGCATGGACTGCAACGCATCCGCGACCGTGGTGAAACCCTGGCGCTTCAGATCGTCTCCCGTAAGCGTGACCACCGGTGATGCGCCCTCGATCTCCACGCGTTTGATGCGCGAGCCGGTGACGACCACCTTTTCGAGTTCCTGCGTCTTGGCTTTGTCGGACGACACCGGATCGGGTGCGGTCTGTGCGGATACTGCGAATGGTGCGAACAGCGCAAGTGCGAGTGCGCTGGCGAGCGCGTTGTGACGTAGTGTTGACGATGACATTGTGACTTTACCCCGGCCCTAGAAAGTTGACAAAAAGTAACAAAGTTTAGATCGTTCTAATTTGCGCACGTTATCATGGCACCTTGCGATTATGCATGCTGCAGCGCGATATGGACGAATGCGGGGTAGTTCAGGCACTATCCCTGTTTGAATCGTTCTAAAAATTGGCATGAATCACACTTCGCGACAGCCAAGGTGCGTCCACAGACCACGACAAAACTGTCGCGCCGCACGCTTGCGTTGCGGGTTTAGTCCACAGTCCGGCGGCTCCCTATGGAAGTTGAGTAAGTGAAATCGATCGTTTGTTTTGGCGAAGCGCTGATCGACTTTCTCGCCAGTCCCGAGCGCGCTGCGGACGGGACGCCGATGTTCCTGCAACACGCAGGTGGTGCGCCGGCGAATGTCGCGGTCGCGGTCGCGCACCTTGATGGACGCAGCGAATTCGTCGGCATGCTCGGTGCCGATCTATTCGGCGACTACCTGCTTGAGGAGCTCAAAGCGATCAGCGTCGGCACGCACTACATCGTGCGCACCGACGCAGCTAAGACCGCGCTGGCCTTCGTCGCGCTCGATGCGCACGGCGAGCGTTCCTTCAGTTTCTATCGTCCGCCTGCGGCCGATCTGTTGTTCCGCCCCGCGCATTTTCGCAGCGAATGTTTTGCGCAGGCCGGCATCTTTCACGTCTGCAGCAATTCGCTGACCGAAGCGGAGATCGCACAGGCGACCCTCGACGGCATGGCGCGCGCGCGCGCGGCCGGCGCACTCGTCAGTATCGACCTCAATCTGCGCCTGCCGTTATGGCCGCGCGAAGTCGACCCGCTGCCGCGGCTGTGGCAGGCGCTGCGTGCAGCGGATCTGGTCAAGCTCGCGGCAAACGAACTGCATTATCTGGCCGAGCGCGATGCGGGCGAGCGCGCCGTGCTCGACGAGTTGCTCAAGACCGCGCAAGTTGTCGTTGTCACCGACGGCGACGCAGCGGTGCGCTGGCATACGCGAACGGGCGAAGGATCGCTACCGGCCTTCGCCGTGCGGGCCGTCGACACCACCGCCGCGGGCGACGCTTTTGTTGGCGGCATGCTTGTGCAATTGATCGAGCGCAAAGTGACGATCGCGCGCTTTGAAGCGCTGCTGCGCGATACGACAACTTGGACGCAAGTGTTGCGCTTCGCTGCTGCCTGCGGCGCACTGACCGTGACACGTCACGGCGCTTTTGCGGCGATGCCGACGCGTGCCGAGGTGGAAGCGTTGCTGGCGCAAGACCAGCCGCAGCGCGCAAGCGCCTAGCGCTGCATCCGGATCATCTACAACCGGATCATCTACAATAGGCGCTCCTGTTTGCCTGAGCGCGTCATCGATGTCCGAAATTCCCGCCTGCCCGCTGTGCGCGATGGAGAACACCTATCCCGACGGCGCGAATTACGTCTGCGCCGATTGCGGGCATGAGTGGCCGACCGTTGCTGCTGCCGAAACCGAAGGCGGCACCATGGTCGTGCGCGACGTCAACGGCAATACGCTCGCGAGCGGCGATAGCGTCACGGTGATCAAGGACCTGAAGGTGAAAGGCTCGTCGATTCCGTTGAAGCAGGGTACCGTGATCCGCAATATCCGCCTCGTAGATGGCGATACCGAACATATCGAAGGCAACTCGGACAAGATCAAGGGGCTCGTGCTCAAGGTCTGTTTCCTGAAGAAGGCGTGAAGCGCGCCCTGCGCTGCGGACGTTCTTCAAACTGAAACATCGCAGCGGCTAGGATGGCTGCATGCCGAATAACCGCTTTTCGATGCGAGCGCGCCTGCAGCGAGGACTGGGTCAGGCTTAACAAACGCTATCGCTACGCGGTCGACGACACCACCGGCACGCCGTACAAGCAGAACGCGACCTACAAGGACACGTTCTACGACATGATCGACCACGTCGACACGGTGCAGCCGTATGTGCAATACGCATGGAATGTGACCAGCGATCTCACGCTGTCGGGCGGCGCGCGCTATCTCGACTTCACGCGCACGCTCAACGCGCGCATCAACCAGAACAACCTGCCCGGCACCGGCGGCGATCTGGAGAAGAAGTGGACCAAGGTGCTCCCGAGTCTCGATGCGAACTACCGCATCGATCCAAACCTCAATACGCTGTACTCGGGCAATCCGCTCGGCAACAACCAGGTAGCGCCGCAGGAATCCACCGCGTATCAGGCCGGCATGGTGGCGCGCGGCGATGCGTTCACGCTGAGCGCGGACATCTACCAGGTCGATTTCGACAACTTCATCGCCAAGTCGGGCTCCGGCGCAAACGCGATCTTCTTCAACGCGGGCAGCGTGCGCTACCGCGGTCTGGAAGCCGAAGGCAACCTGCTCGGCGGCGGCGGCTTCTCGATCTATGCCAACGGCTCGATCAACCGTGGCGAGTATCAGGAAGACGGTCTCGCCAGCGCGGGGCAAAAGTGGAAAAGCGGCCAGATCGTCTCGAACGTGCCGCGCTACACCGGCGTGCTCGGCCTGCTGTACCAGGATCACGACTGGAAGGCGAGCCTCTTGACCAAGTTCACCGGCTCGCAATACCAGGGCAAGAACGGCGAGGTCGACGGTCCGCTTACCAGGTCGGCGCCTACTCGGTCACCAACTTTACGCTTGCGCGCAGCTTCGATGCGCCGTTCGGTTTCGGCAAGCACGCCGACGTGCGCATCGGCGTGAACAATGTGTTCAACACGCACCACATCACCGACAACATGGGCGCGGCGGCGTCCGACACCAGCGGCGGCACCGATCCTGGCCAGTTCCTGCACTACTTCGTGCCGGCGCGCGCGGCGTATCTGGGACTGCGCATCGACCTGTGACCTAAAGGACCTTGACGCAGCGTTCGCCGCTGCGTCATATGCTTGTCACAGCCGCGCGGCTATTGTTGCAATCGTGCGGCGCGGATCCAGGCGGGTCTGCGCTGCGTCAGTCGCGAGCGGGAGCGCGAGGTTTTCCTGATGCACATTGCGGATGTCACATTGTTCTTCGCCCCGCATAGCGGCGGGGTGAAGCGTTACCTTCTGGCCAAGCATCGGCACTATGCGGGGCGCGCAGGCGTGCGCCACAGTCTGGTCGTGCCCGGTGTGCGCAGGCGCGAAACCGAACCGGGCATATTCGAACTGCCGGGAACACGCGTGCCCTTCGGCGGCGGCTATCGCGTACCACTGCGCCCGTCGGGATGGCGCCGGTTCCTGGCCGGGCTTGCGCCGGATCTGATCGAAGTCGGCGATCCGTATCATCTGGCATGGAGCGCGCTGGCCGCCGCCGAAGATTGTGGTGCGGCAACCGTTGCGTATGCGCATTCGGATCTGCCGCGCATGCTCGCCGCACGCTTCGGCAGCGTGGTTGGGCGCGCCGCCGATGTGTATCTGCGCAAGCTCTACTCGCGTTTCGACTTCGTGCAGGCACCGAGTCGTCTGATCGCGCAGCGCCTGCGCGCGAGCGGGATCGACCGCGTCGTTGTGCAGCCACTGGGCGTCGACGGCGAAGTGTTTCATCCGTCGCGGCGAGAAGATCTGTTGCGCGCACAGCTCGGGCTGCCCGCGGACACGCGCCTGCTGATCTTCGCCGGGCGCATGGCGCGTGAAAAGCAGATCCCGCTGCTGCTCGACACCTTCGCCGCGCTGGGCAGGCCTTATCACTTGCTCCTCGTGGGCGGTGAGGAGCGCAAGCGCCTTGCCGCGAACGTCACCTTGCTGCCGTACGAGCAGGAGTCGACGCGCCTCGCGCGCCTGCTCGCGAGCGCGGACGCGCTCGTGCACGCGGGCGCGCAGGAAACCTTCGGCATGATCGTGATCGAAGCGATGGCTTGCGGGGTGCCGGTGATCGGCGTGCGCGCGGGCGCGGTACCCGAGCTGATCGACGAACGCGTCGGGGCGCTGGCCGAAGCCGGCGATGCGCGCTCGCTCGCGCAGGCGATCGATCAGTTATATAAATGTAATTTGCAGCAAATGGGACAGACCGCGCGCGCGCGCGTCGAAAAACGCTACGCCTGGTCGAGCACATTTGCGCTGCAGCTCGATCGCTACGCACGCCTGACGCATCGCCAGACGCTGCCCGATTTCGAGGCCGCCGCCGACGTGGCGGGGCTGCCGTGATGCGACACTTGTGCATCGCCCTGCACGATGTCGCGCCCGCGACCTGGCCGCAATGCGCGGCCTTGCTCGGCATGCTCGATGCGTTCGGCGCGCCGCCGCTGACCTTGCTCGTCGTGCCCGATTGGCATGGCAGCGGGCGCATCGATGCGTCGCCTGAGTTTATCGCGGCGCTCGAACGTCGCCGCGCGCGCGGCGACGAGATCGCGTTGCACGGCTATTTTCATCGCGACGATGCTCCCGCGCCGCGTACGCCCGCGGCGCACCTGCGTCGGCGCGTGCTCACCGCCGGCGAGGGCGAGTTCGCCGATCTGTCCTGCGACGTTGCCGAAGCGCGCCTGCGCCAGGGACTCGACTTGTTCGAACGGCTTGGCTGGAAGGTGCAGGGCTTTGTGCCGCCGGCGTGGCTCGCCGGCACCGGCACGCGCCGAGCGTTGCAGCGAGTCGGATTGCGCTGGACATCGACGCACACCGCCTTGATCGACCTTGCACGCGAACGGCGCATCGCCGCGCCATGTCTGACCGCATCGCCGCGCTCGGCCTGGCGACGCGCGGCCAGTCGCGCCTGGCTGCACGCCGCGTCGCGCATCACGCGCGATGCGCCACTCGTGCGCGTCGGCCTGCACCCAGGGGATGCTGATCATGTGGAATTGATGGCGTGCTGGCGCGATGTGCTCGCACCATTGCTCGCTGCGCGCGGGCCATTGACGAAGTCTTCGGCGCTCGAAATGGCGGCGGGTCAGCTCGAATGCGCGGCCTGATCGCGCGTTATCGCGATGTCGTGCTGCGGCGCGCGGGGCCGTTCCTGATCGCTGTTGCGATCGTGATTGCAGCGATTTTCCCGCTGCTGCTCGGCGGACGCGCGGCGATCGCCAACGCGTTCGAGTTGCGCGCGGACAAGTACGTATACCTGTTCGTGCTCGTCGTCACCGGTTGGCTGCTGCGCGCATTCAAGCAGGGACTGTTGATGCAGCGCCTTGGCGTGCATGCCGGCGTGTGGCGCACGCTCGGCATCTCGCTTGCGATCGACTGCGCGTTTCTCGCAACGCCCGGCGGAGTCGGCGGCTACGCGGCTGGCATTTATTATGTGCGCAAGGTCGGTGCGAGCTACGCGGCCGCGACCGCCATAGCGGCGGGCGATCAGCTCCTCGACCTGTTGTTCTTCGCGCTGGCGATGCCGCTCGCCGCGCTTTCGCTCGCACAAGTCACTGAGTTGCCGCCCGTGCTGGCGCGTGGCGCGGCCTTTGGCGGCCTGAGCGCACTGATCGCGCTGATCGTACTGATTTCCCTGCGCCGCCATATCGCTGCGTGGTTTTTCGGCGCACGCGGACCGGTCGAACGCTACGCATTTCTGCGCCGCCGGCGCGAAAGCCTGCAGAATTTCTTCGCCAATGTCGGCGGTGAGGCACGCTTGCTCATGCGCGGATCGCCGGCCTACTTCGCGCTCGCGTTTAGCGCGACCGCGGTGCAATGGCTCACGCGCTATGGCGCGCTGTGGCTGATCCTCGAATTGTTCGGCCACAGCGTGCCATTTGCGTTGCTGCAATGGACCGGCATGCCTGCGGGCGGCGGTGGCGCCGATCTCGGGCTTGCCGCGACGCTCGCGCCATTCGTGCCGACCGGCACGGTTGCGAGCGCGCTGCTGCTGTGGCGCATCGGCACTTTGTATCTGCCGCTTACTGCGGGCACGACTGCAGTCATAGTGCTGCGTTGGCGTGATCGCATGCTACGCACGACCCTGGCACTACCGACCGAGTAGTTGTCGGGGTTGGCTACACCGCGTCAACCACGATCGGCGGCACCGTGCGCGCGCGCCAGTAATTGCGCGGCATGAATCCTCCGCGCAGCAGCCGCCATGCGATCATGCGCGTGATGCGCGTGACGTCACGCAGCGGTTTGAAGTGGCTTTCGCGACGATCATCCTCGTAGCTCACCTTGATCGGTACCGACACCGTGCGGATACCGCGCGCGGCGGCCTCGATCAGGATCTCGCTTTCGAATACGAAGCCGTTGTGCGGCATCGTCAACGCAAGTTCGATCACGGCGCGCGGGTAGTAGCGCTGCCCGCTTTGCGTATCGACGATGCGCTGACCGCAGGCCCATGACACCCAGAAATCGGCCTGCTGGTTGCCGAAGCGGTTCTTGTCCGGCTGCACGTCCTTGCCGACGAGGCGCGCACCGATCACGATGTAGTTCGAATAGCGGCGCGCCGCATCGAGCAGGCGCGGCAGGTCGGATGCATCGTGCTGGCCGTCACCGTCCATCGTCAGTACGCCGTCGGCGCCGAGTTCGAGCGCACGGCGGAAACCGTCGCGCAGCGCCAGCGCCTTGCCCTGCGGCGTGGCATGACGAATCAGTTCGAGCGGCAGGTCGGCGATCGCGGCGCTGGTTCCGTCGCTGGAGCCGTCGTCCACAATGATCACTTTTCCACAATGTCGCAACGCGGCCTGCACGACGTCGCGAAGCGCGCGTTCCTCGTTGAGCGCGGGAATCACCACGATGCCTGGCAGTGCCGTCTGAGCGTGCTGCTCGGTCAAAAGTCGCGCCATTTTCGCGCGCCAGCGCCGCGAGCAGCGGCAGGCTTGCCGCGGCCGGACACGCCGCCTGCAAAGCCTGCAGCGGCGCGGCGAGCGGCGCAAGTGGGGCCGCAGCATCGCCCACGCGCAGGCGCACGTGCGCAAGGCCCGGGCTCGGCGCCGGCGCGAGTACGAAGGCTGCGCCAAACGGGGTGCTTGCCGTGGTGACATCGACGAGCGGGCCCGCCGCAGCGGTATCGTAGATCGCATACAAAACCGGCAAGCCCTCGCTGCAGGCGAGCGAGGCCGCTTCGAGCAGACCGGCGCCGAACGTATCGGCACCGGCGCTGATCGCGCTCGACGTCGCCATGCAGCCGCTCGCGATGGTCCAATATCCGGCTGCGGCGTTGTGCACCGAGTTGTGGAATTTGGTCGGCGACAGATCCAGCGGCGCCCGCGCGAGTTCGGCGCAGAGATAGTCGTTGATCGCCAGATCGCCATAGGACGAGGCGAATACGTTCGCCAGCGCGCGCGGTTCGCGTCCTGCCATCACGCACGCGGCCTCGGCGACACCGAGCGCCAGCAGCACCGATTCCGGCGCGCGCCGGCGTTCGTTCGGCGACATCAGTGCGGGAGCAAGGCGCGCGGGCGTAGCTGCAGCATAGTCGCGTTCGCCGCGCAGGACCGCGCGGGCGATTTCCCAGTCGGGCAAGCCAGCGCTGCAGACGCCAACCCCCTCGATTGCAAATTCCAGCACGCCGTTCATGCGCGGCCGGCGCGTGCAAACGCGAGACAGCAATTGTTGCCGCCGAAGCCGAACGAGTTCGACAATGCGATGCGCATCGGCATCGACGCGTTGTCGAGCGCGAATTGCGGGCCGCAGGCCGGGTCGAACTCGCGCACGTTGAGCGCTCCGGGGGCCAGGCCGTTTTCGAGTGCGAGCAGCGTGATCACCGCTTCGAGAATGCCCGCCGCGCCGAGGGTGTGTCCGGTCCAGCCCTTGGTCGAACTCGCGCGCGTGTTGGCGGGAAAGCGCCGCGCGATCAGCGCCGCTTCGACTTCGTCGTTGGCGCGGCTCGCGGTCCCGTGCAGGTTGACGTAGTCGACCTGGTCTGCATCGATCCCCGCGCGTGCAAGCGCATCGTCAAGGGCGCGCTCGGCGCCGAGGCCCTGCGGATGCGGCGCCGACATATGGTGTGCGTCGCTCGATTCGCCGTAGCCGATCAGGTATGGCGATGCTGCATTTTCCACATTTGTATTTTGCGACACGCGTTCAAGCAGGGCAAAGCCGGCAGCCTCGCCGAGCGACAGGCCGCTGCGGTCCCGATCGAACGGCCGGCATGGCTCGGGTGAGACCAGGCCGAGCGAGTTGAAGCCGAACAGCACGCTTTCGCACAGCGTGTCGACGCCGCCGACGATCGCGGCGTCGGCAAAGCCTGTGCGCAGCAGACGTTCGGCGCTGGCAAAGACTTTGGCGCTCGACGAACACGCCGTTGCGATGGTCAGGCAGGCGCCGTCGAGGCCGAGTGCGGGGCATCGAAGCGGCCATCCGCATCGAGCGAGCGATATGCAGCTTCGGTTTCACCGATACTCGAAGTTGAGGTGCCGACCACGAGCGCGACGCGATCGGGGCCGTAACGTTCGCGCGCCGCGCGCGCATGCGCGAGGAAATCGTCCTGCTGCAGGCCGAGCCAGGCGAGGCGCTGATTGCGCGCATCGAAACGCAGGAATTCGTCGGGCAAGGGTGCGTCGTCGAGCCCGTCGACGCGGCCGATCCAGCACGGCAGCGTCGCACTGCTGAAGTCGTTGCGCCTCAATCCGCTCGTGCGCGTCGCCAGCGCATGCGCGATCTGCGCGCAGCCGCGTCCTGCCGCACAGGTTGCGGTGTAAGCGGTGATGGCAAGCGGAGCGATGCGATGCGGCAAACGGAAAATCGGATAAGGCGACCCTCGTTGCAGTATAAGTTTGCCGCACGATCCTCCGCAATCGCGCTCGACGAGGCGAATGTGCGCGCTATCATGCGCGTCCGAGCTTTGAGAACCTCAGCGATGACGATCGAAACGACCGCCGCGACGATCGCGCAAGTCGATGCTTACCTGCGCGACCTGCAGGATCGCCTCTGTGCCGCGCTCGAACGCGCCGACGGCGGGGCGCGCTTCATCGAGGACGCATGGACGCGTGACGGCGTGGCGTCGATGGGCGGTGGTGGGCGCACCCGCGTACTCAAGCACGGCGCCGTGTTTGAGCAGGCTGGCGTGAATTTTTCGCGCGTCGAAGGCACGGCGCTGCCGCCGAGCGCGACCGCGCACCGCCCCGAACTTGCCGGCCGCGCGTGGAGCGCGCTCGGTGTGTCGCTGGTCGCGCATCCGGGTAATCCGTATGTGCCGACTACGCATATGAACGTGCGTTACT
The DNA here is from genome assembly GCA_005877675.1 of Gammaproteobacteria bacterium. GTDB lineage: Bacteria > Pseudomonadota > Gammaproteobacteria > Xanthomonadales > Rhodanobacteraceae > Rudaea. Next base: position 14,235 of record VBNZ01000211.1, on the reverse strand, counting down.
TCGAGGCGCGCGCGGCCGATGGCGCGCCGGTATGGTGGTTCGGCGGTGGCTTCGATCTGACGCCGTATTATCCGGTCGACGCGGATGTCGTGCATTGGCATACCGTGGCGCGCGATCTATGTGCGCCGTTCGGCGGGGACGTTTACGCAAAGTATAAAAAGTGGTGCGACGAGTATTTCTATCTCAAGCATCGCGGCGAGACGCGCGGTGTTGGCGGGCTGTTCTTCGACGATCTCAACAGCGGCGGCTTCGGGCACAGCTTCGCGTTCCAGCGCGCGGTCGGCGACGGCTTTCTCGATGCTTATCTGCCGATCGTTCAAAGGCGAAAAAGTACACTTTTTGGTGAGCGCGAACGCGAGTTCCAGCTATATCGGCGCGGGCGCTACGTCGAATTCAATCTTGTGCACGACCGTGGCACGCTGTTCGGATTGCAGTCGGGCGGGCGTACCGAGTCGATCCTGATGTCGCTGCCGCCGCGCGTACGCTTCGAGTATGGCTACGCGCCGGAGGCGGGATCGCCGGAGGCGAGGTTGGCGGAGTATCTCGTGCCGCGCGACTGGGTTTAGCGTTTCCCGCCATTCCACGCCGAAATTCGGGTCCTTCCTTTGCTCGTGATTCCAGAGCCGCCGCAGGCGGACGCCCTTTTGCTCGTCATTCCCGCGAAGGCGGGACTGCGGAGGCAGGATGCCGGAGCGAACATTCGCGCAGCGTATGGCTCGAAGGGCGCGCGACAGGAGTCGCGCGTAATCCAGTGCCTTTGCTGGGCTGCGAGGAGGAGAGCATCCACTCGCCTACGGCGAGCGAGTCGTTCACCCTACGCCCGTCACGCCGTGGCTCGTCATTCCCGCGAAGGCGGGAATCCAGTGCCTTTGCTTCGGCTGCAAAGGGGAGAGCTTCCACTCGCCTGCGGCGAGCGGGTCACTTTTCTTTGCTTGCACAAAGAAAAGTAACCAAAAGAAATGCACCCCAGGCATTGCGCTTTTCGGGCTTCCTGCCCGAAAAGTACGCAGCCCCGGCCTGTGTTCCGCCGATTGCACATCCATGTGCAAGCGGCGGAATCGGCGCGATCCATCGCGCCGCCCCTGCGGGCATCGCGGCCGCTGCCGCCGCAATGCAATGGGGACCCAACAGCAGCGCGCTCCTGCGCGCAGAAGCGAAAAGCGAAAGGCGAAAGGCGAAAGGCGAAAGGCGAAAGAAGAGCAACGGTCCAGCGGGTGCTTTGCTCGGGCGCGCAGGATGCGCGTCGCTCTGGGGCCCCTTCACGTTGCGGCGGCAGCGGACGATCAGGCCCGTCAGGGTCGGCGCGGGACCGCGCCGATTCCGCTGGGTACATGGACGTACCTTCAGCGGAACCCGGCCGCTGACGCGGACTTTTCGGGCAGGAGCCCGAAAAGCGCAATGTGAGGGTGTGCTTCTCTTTGGTTACTTTCTCTTGCACAAGCAAGAGAAAGTGACCCGCTCGCCGCAGGCGAGTGGAAGCCTTGGCTCGTAAGCGACCCGCGCCGCGCAGCAGCACGGAAGCCTTGGCTCGTAAGTGCCCCGCGCCGCGTGGCCGCATGGAAGCCTTGACTCGTGAGTAACCCGGGCCGCGTGGCCGCACGGAAGCCTTACTCTTTGAAAGTAACCCGCTCGCCGTAGGCGACTGGAAGCCTTGGCTCGTGAGTGAACCATGCAGCGAAGCCGTGCGGAAGCTTTGCTTCACAAGTAGCTCACTCGCCGCAGGTGAGCGGAAGCTCTGCGCTTGAAGAACAAAAATCGATTTTTCACGCGACTCCTGTCGCATGCCCTTCGAGCCATACGCTGCGCGAATGTCGCTACGGTTTCCTGTGGCGCAGTCCGGTTTGAGGCGGAATGACGAACGTCATCACCCCGAAATCGCCAACTTCTCGCTGCGATAAATGCGCGATGTCACAAAGTACACAAGTAGCGCCGCGATCGCCGTGCAGACAAAGCACAGCGCGAGCGCGTGCAGTGGCACGGTCTCGCCGCGCAAGAGGCGCGTGATCGCGACCTGCTGGCCCATCAGCGGTACGGCATACATCCACAGTTGCGGCTTGAACGGCATCAGCGACAGCATCAGCGTCGGGATGACCGGCACCAGCATCAGCAGCGACAGATAGGTCTGCGCTTCGCGGAAGCTGCGCGCGAATGCGGCGACCATGGTCTGCAGCGAGGCGAGCAGCATCGCGAGCGGCAACATCACAAACAGCGTGCTGAAGACGAAGCGCAGGCCGATCGTCAGCACCATGCCGATACGTTCGGTCGGCATGAAGCGTCCGGCAACGGAGAACGCGAGGATGCTGAGCAGTACGGTCGTCACCGCGAATGCAGTGGTCGCCATCAGTTTGCCGGCGAGAATCTGCCCGCGTGGCACGGGGTTGGCGAGCAGCGGTTCAAGCGACTGACGTTCGCGTTCGCCGGCCGTGGTGTCGATCGCCAGCGCCATACCGCCGATAAAAGCGCCGAGGATGAAGAAGTAGGGCAGCATGCCGTACATCAGACTCGAACGCGCCTGCGGCGTAGACTGGTCGCGCTCGGCGACTACGACTGGATGCATCACACTCGGCGCGAGCCCGCGCGCGAGCAGGCGCAACGCGCCGGCGCGCTCGCCATAGCGTTCGAGCATCGTGCGCAGGCGATTGACCGAGCTGTTCGCATCGCGCTGCGATTCATCGTAGACGAGTTCGACTTGCGCAGTCTGGCCCTTGTTCCAGTCCTCGGCATACTTGGCCGGGATGCGCAGCACCACGTCGGCGTCCTGCTCGCGCACCGCGCGTTCGGCGTCGGTGGGGCCGGGTTTTATTTCGACGCGCTGCTGCTTGAGCGCCTCAATCAGATTCGGCGCGTGTTCGGCGCCGATCACCGGCACTGCGAGTGGGCGCTCGGCCTTGTCGAGTTCGCGCGTGACCAGGGTGTTGACCGACAGCACGAAGATCAGCGGCGCCATCAGCGGGCCGGTCACGAGCGTGTTGATCAGGGTGCGGCGGTCGCGCAGGTTTTCGCGAACTTCCTTGAGGAAAACGATCAGGGCGGATTTCATGCTTACCTCGCGAACAACACGTAACACACGACGAAAATGGAGTAGGCGAGCAGCAGCTCGTCCTCGCGGCGGCGGCAGCACACGACGCGCGCAAAGTTTTTGATCGCGGATTTCATGCGGCGAGTCCCTCGTCAGTACCAATCAGTTGCACGAATGCGTCTTCGAGATTGGAGGCGCCGGTCTGCGCGCGCAGCGCTTCGGGCGATTCGTCGGCGACGACGCGACCTTTGGCGATCACCACGATGCGGTCGCATAGCGCGGCGACCTCCTGCAGGATGTGATTCGAAAACAGTACGCAGCGGCCTTCGCTTCTGAGCTGCTTGAGGAACGTGCGCATCGCTCGCGTAGCCATCACGTCGAGGCCGTTGGTGGGTTCGTCGAGGATCACGTTTTTAGGATCGTGCACGAGCGCACGCGCGATCGCGGTCTTGACGCGCTGGGCCTGCGAGAAACCTTCGGTGCGGCGATCGGCGAAGTCGGTCATGTCGAGCGCGGCGATCGCGGCATTGCTGCGTGCCTTGATGGTCGCATCGTCGAGGCCATGCAATTGGCCGAAGTAGGCGATGTTCTCGCGCGCCGTCAGACGCTTGTACAGACCGCGCGCATCGGGCAGCACGCCGAGGTTGCGCCGCACGGCGAGCGGATCGGTGGCGACATCGATGCCGTCGACGAGTATCTTGCCGCGCTCGGGTTGCATCAAAGTATACAAGCAGCGCAGCGTCGTGGTCTTGCCCGCGCCATTGGGGCCGAGCAGGCCGGTGATTTCGCCGTCGCGTGCGGAAAAACTCACGCCGTCGACCGCGATGACGCGCTTGCCGGCGCTGTTGAAACTCTTGTGCAAGTCCTGAATTTCGATCATGACGAGGCTTCCGCGCAAATTGAAGGTGCATTGCCGTTCGTGCTGAGGTATCGCGCGAATCTGGAGTGTCCCGGCTGTTCGCCCTTCGATACCTCAGGGCGAACGGTCAGATATCTTGTGTGTGCTTCGATCACGGCGCGGCTCCATCGAAGTTGATCAGTGCGGGCAGCGGGCCGAGCACGTCGGCACAGCTCGCGTCGAGTTTTTGCGGTTCGAGTTTCTCGACGAATTCGCCGACGAGTTTCGGAATGCAGCCGCGGCCGATCACGTTGTGGCCCTGTCCTTTGGCAACGAGGCGGCGTGACCGGATCAAGTTCGCCTCCGAGCACCAGTATGGGTACGTCCGAGTGGAGCGGCGTGTGGAAATCCGCCGGACGCGTGCCGTGCGGCCACACCGCGCACATCGTGCGGATCGCATCGATCAGGCTGGAGTCGAGCAGGGTTGAAGCCGCGTCGGGCGCGTCGTGCAGCAGGTCCGCATCCTCGGCGCAGACGACCGACGCCTGCATGCCGCCATTCATCGATGCCGACATGTCCTGCTGCAACAGCTGGGTCTGCCCGGCCAGCGGCGTGTAGTTGCCCTTCAATCCTTCCGCGATGGACAGCGGCAGCAGCGCCGCGCTCTCCGGCGCGTAGGCGAACAGGCGTACGAGGCCGGCGAGGCGGCGCTCCGTCAGGCGCAGTGTCGAAGCGGCGAACGTGACCGGATCGCGAAACGCGTATTCCTGTGGCTTTGCACGCAGCGCATCGCGCAGCTTGATCAGACTCGCGTAGGGATCGCCGAAAGCCTTGGCGCAGGCCGGCGTCGCGCTGCACAACGCGAACTGCGCCTTGAGCGCGGCTTCGAGGTTCTGCGCGAATTCCTGGCCGAACACGAGCTCGTTCGGCGCGACGCTATCGAGTACCGCGCTACGCACGCCTTGCGGGTGGCGCATCAGATACTGCTGCGCCATGCGCGTGCCGTAGGACACGCCGACGAGATCGAACTGCGGCGCGCCGAGTGCCTGACGCAATGCTTCGAGATCGTGCACGGCATTGGTTGTTGTGTACTGGGCCGGGTCGGCGTGGGTCTGCACCTTCGCGAGGCACTGCGCGATCTGCTCGCGAAAC
>VBNZ01000211.1:2713-9190 GCA_005877675.1 Gammaproteobacteria bacterium | reverse complement strand
CATCTTCATCATCGCAGTTGAGCGGATGCGACGCGCCTGTGCCGCGCTGGTCGACGAGCAGAATGTGATGATGCTTGCGCAGCGGGGCGAGTGCGGCTGCGATCTGCGGATATGTATCGATTGCGGCCTGGCCCGGTCCGCCGGCGAAAAACACGATGAGATCGCTGTCGGCGCGCTCGGCTTCGCTCTTGATCAGCGCGACCTTGAGGTCGATCTTGCGCGCGTCGGGCTTGTCTGGATTCTCGGCGACCGAAAACGGTGCGCAGAATGCGGCCGTGGTCGCGCCCGATCGTTTCTGCGCCAGTTCGCAGGCGCTGAATTCGAGCTTGCCGAGAGTGAACGATTTGGCGTTCACGGCGATCGCTACGCCCGCTGGCGCCGCTGCGCGCCCATTGTGCGCGCGCGCCTGAAACTGGCTGTAGCCGAAGTAGGCCGCTGCGCCTAGCAACAGCACGAGGCGGAACAGATTGCGTTTGCTCATCCCTATTTCCCCGGTTCAAAAATCGATTCGATCGATAAACGAAACAATTTCGCGATGCGGAACGCCAGCGGCAGGCTCGGATCGTACTTGCCGGTTTCGATCGCATTGATCGTTTGGCGCGACACGTCGAGCTCTTCGCCCAGATCGCCCTGCGACCAGCCGCGCGTCTCGCGCAATTCGCGCACGCGGTTCTTCATCGTTCAGTCGCAGCCGTGGACGCCATAACGGCGCTGCAGCGCGATCTGCGTGATGCTGTATACCAGGCACAAGACCGGAAACACCCAGATCAGCACATCGCCGTCGAGTTCGATCACATGAGCTGCGCTCAGAAATCCGCCGATCAGGCTCAGTACGCTGACCACGCCCGTTGCGGCGCCCAGCGCTATCAGATGCACGCGCTGTTCGAGCTCGTCGCTGCGCGCGATACGTTTGCCGATCAGCCAGATCACGCCGATCACCGGCAGCGTCGGCAGCAGGGTGAGCACGCATTTGAGCGGCAGGCTCGTGATCTGCCGCACGTGCGGCCATTCGAGCAGCATCAGCGGCAAGTAAATCGCCATCAGCAAGAGCATGGAGCGGCGATATTGCCTAGCGGTGTAACGCGGCATGGGCGGAGTCTGTCAAGGTTGCTTGACAGCCATGCTAGGCGGGATAGATGCGCATGTCAAGCATCCTTGACATGCGGTGCGAACGAATCCTTCCTCTGCCTCAGCGCGAAAGGCGCATATTCCTTGGCTCGATGAAATGGCGCAAACCGTCGAATCCCGAAACAGGATGCGCAGTGCCGGGCTGCCTGGCGAGGCGCGGATGGTCGAACCCGGAAGCTACACACCCCGGCGCGCGGTTGCCAAAGCGCTTAACGCGACGAGACGTACTTCTCGCGCCGGATATGTGGAATCGGCAAGCCGGCGTCCTTCAGCAGAGTGAAGGTCTGGTCGACCATGTTGGGATTGCCGCACAGATAGGCGATATCGGTGGCCGGGTTCGGCTGCAGCTCCTCCAGCGCGACCTGCGCATGGCCGCGGCGATCGTGCGCGCGTGGATGCGTGCGCGCCTCGCGCGAGAAGCAGGCGAAAAAGTGGAATTGTGGATTTTCACGCGCGAACGCCTCGAATTCGTCGCCGTATAGCAGCTCGCCCGAGTTGCGCGCGCCATAGACCAGCGCGACTTCGATATTGCGCTTGGCGAACAGCGCCTTGAATTGCGGCAGCATCGCGCGGTACGGCGTCACGCCGGTGCCGGTCGCGACGAGCAGATAGCGCGTGTTCGTGTCGGCATCCATCAGGCAGAAGCGCCCGTACGGGCCGCTGCCGTCGATACTGTCGCCTTCCTTCAAGTGCCCGAGCAGATCGGTCGCGGCACCGCCCTCAACGTAAGACACGGCCATCTCGATGCGCTGCACCGGCGCGCCATCGCCATGGCCGATGGTCGCAACCGAATAGCTGCGCTTGGTCGGCTTGCCGTCGGCGTAGCTGAAGTGAATCTGCACGAACTGACCGGGGATGAACGCGAACGGCGCGCCATCGGCGCGCTCGAACGCCATATGCCGCACGCTCGGGGCGAGCATGCGGCTTTCGGCAAGGCGAAGGGAAAAATGTTCTGCCACTTGGGAAATCGCAGGAGTCAAAGGCTGGATATACTAATGGTTCGGCCCCATTAACGCAGCCATGAGCACTCCAGAAGTCGTCCCCGCACTCGAAGTCGTCGATCTTCGCAAGACCTATCCCAACGGCGTCGAGGCGCTCAAGGGCATCTCGCTCAAGGTACAACCGGGCGATTTCTACGCCCTGCTCGGGCCGAACGGCGCGGGCAAATCGACCCTGATCGGCGTCGTGTCCTCCCTGGTCAACGCGACTTCGGGCGAGGTGCGCGTATTCGGCATTCCGATCCGCACGCAGCGTAGCGCGGCGATGCGCATGATCGGGCTCGTGCCGCAGGAAATCAATTTCAACCTGTTCGAGCAGCCGTTCCAGATCTGCGTCAATCAGGCCGGCTTCTATGGCGTGCCGCGCGCGATCGCATCGGTACGCGCGGAAAAATATCTGAAGCAGCTCGGCTTGTGGGACAAGGCCTTCGATGTGACGCGTACGCTGTCGGGCGGCATGAAGCGGCGCTTGATGATCGCGCGTGCGATGATGAACGAGCCCAGGCTGTTGATCCTCGACGAGCCGACCGCGGGCGTCGACATCGAGNNNGTTCATCGAAGGCATCAATGCTGCCGGCACGACGGTGATCCTCACCACGCACTATCTTGAGGAAGCCGAACAGCTGTGCCGCAACATCACGATCATCGACAAGGGCCGCATCATCGAGAACACCGCGATGAAGAGCCTGCTCGCCAAGCTCGACGTCGAGACCTTTGTGTTCGATCTCAATCAGGCTTGTACCGAACTGCCGGCAGTCGAAGGCGTCAGGCTCACGCGCGTCGACGATCACACGATCGAGGCGGAGATGTCGCGCGCGCATGATTTGAATTCGCTGTTTGCGGCGTTGTCCGCGCGCGGAATCACCGTGACCTCGATGCGCAACAAGGCCAATCGTCTCGAAGAATTGTTCGTGCGTCTGGTCGAAGGCAATATGACCGCGAGCGTGAAGGGAGCCGCATGAACGTGAACGTCACGCAAGCCAATATGATCGCGCTCGGCACGATCACGCGCCGCGAAGTCGTGCGCATTCTGCGCATCTGGTCGCAGACCCTGCTGCCGCCGGCGATCACGATGACCCTGTATTTCCTGATCTTCGGCAAGCTGATCGGCAGCCGCATCGGCACTATCGCTACCGATCAGGGTGGCGCAGGCATCTCATACATCGAATACATCGCGCCGGGCCTGATCATGATGAGCGTGATCCAGAACGCCTACGGCAACATCACGAGCTCGTTCTTCGGCGCCAAGTTCCAGCGCTTCGTCGAGGAAATGCTGGTCTCGCCGATGCCGAGCTGGACGATCCTCTCCGGCTACATCGCCGGTGCCGTGCTGCGTGGCTTGATGGTCGGCGCGATCGTGCTGCTGATTTCTTTATTTTTCAGCAAAATACACTTGTATCATCCGTTCGTCACGCTGACGACGTTCCTGCTCGCGGCTATGCGAAAAAGTTCGACGATATTGCGATTATCCCGACCTTCGTGCTGACGCCGCTCACCTATCTGGGCGGCGTGTTCTACAACGTCGCGCAACTGCCGTCGCCGTGGAAGGAGATTTCGCACCTGAATCCGATCCTGTACATGGTCAATGCGTTCCGCTACGGCCTGCTCGGCGTGAGCGACGTCGACCTGACTTGGGCGTATGTAGTCATGTTCGGCTTTGTGCTGGGTCTGGGCGCGCTGTGCCTGAATCTGTTGCATCGGGGCGTTGGTTTGCGCTCCTAAATTCACGTTGTTTTCTTTCAACCAGGGGGAGATGGTTTGATGTTGCGTAGATTGCTGATCGTCGTTGCGCTGCTGCTCGCTGCGCCCGCATACGCGCAGGACACTGCGGCGACCAAGAAGGATGAAGTGCGGCAATTTATCGAATCGCTGCATTTCCAGACCGGCAAAGTCGCCGTGTCCGGCGCGCATGCGACGCTGAACCTCAATCCGGATTTCCGCTTCCTCGACGCACACGATGCGCAGCGCGTGCTCGAGCAGTTATGGGGCAATCCGCCCGACAGCGATGTGCTCGGCATGCTCGTGCCGACGTCGAAGTCGCTGCCGGAAAAAGACGCCTGGGCCGTGGTCATCACCTTTGTCGCCGACGGCTACGTGTCCGATGCCGATGCGGCGAAAACCGACTACGCCAAGATCCTCAAGGATATGCAGCAGGAATCGCGCGACGCCAATGCCGAGCGCACCAAGCGCGGTTATCCCGCGGTCGAGATCGTCGGCTGGGCGACACCGCCGCATTACGATGCCGCGGCCAACAAGATCTACTGGGCGAGGGAACTCGATTTCACCGGCTCGCACGAGCACACGCTCAATTACGACATCCGCGTGCTCGGCCGCAGCGGCTACCTGAGCCTCAATGCGGTCGCCGGCATGAACCAGCTCGACACGGTGCAGACGCAGATGCCGAACGTGCTCGCGATGACCGAATTCGACCAAGGCCAGCGTTACAGCGATTTCAATGCATCGACCGACAAGGTCGCCGCCTATGGCATCGGCGCATTGGTCGCCGGCGCGATCGCAGCGAAGGCTGGACTGTTCGCAAAATTACTGGTGCTGCTTATCGCCGCAAAGAAAGTGATTTTTGTCGGCATCGCGGCGATCGGCGCTGCGATCGCAAAGTTTTTCAAGCGCAAGGCGGACTGACGCACGCGCACGGGCGAGGAGACGATATGCGTAAGCGGTGGCTGATGTGTATGTTGGGATCGTTCGGTATCGCGGCCGGCGCGAATGAGTCCGCACCGCCGCCCGAATCGCAGGGCTTGCGCGCGATTGCAAGCTCGGTACAGGCCGATGAGCTCAAGGCAACGATCACCAAGCTGGTCGGCTTCGGCACGCGCCACACGCTGTCCGACGTGAAGTCCGACACACGCGGTATCGGCGCGGCACGGCGCTGGGCCAGGACGCGCTTCGAGGCGATCAGCAAGGACTGCGGCGGCTGCCTCGAAATCGTCACGCCGGCGCAGACCGTCACCGGCAAGCGCATCCCGCAGCCCGCAGAGGTGATGGATGTCGTCGCCATCCAGCGCGGCACGTCCGATCCGAATCGCGTGCTCGCGATCACCGGGCATATCGATTCGCGCGTGACCGATGTGATGAACGCAAAAAGCGACGCGCCCGGCGCGAACGACGATGGCTCGGGCACCGCGGCCGTGATCGAAGCCGCGCGCGTGCTGTCGAAGCACAAGTTTGCCGCGACCATCGTCTACGGCGTGCTCTCGGGCGAGGAGCAGGGCCTCTACGGCGGCAAGGTGCTGGCCGATTACTCGAAGGAAAAAGGCTGGCAGGTCGAGGCCGATCTCAACAACGATATCGTCGGCAACACGCAGGGTCTGGATGGCGTCGTCGACAACACTACGGTACGCGTGTTTTCCGAAGGCACCAAAAGCACCGAGACCACGGAGCAGGCGAAGGACCGGCATTATCACGGCGGCGAAGTCGACTCGCCCTCGCGCAATATCGCGCGCTTGCTCGCCGATCTGGCTGACACGCAGCTGACGAATTTTCATGTGCGCATGGTCTACCGTACCGATCGTTACGGCCGCGGCGGCGACCAGGTGCCGTTCCTCGAAGCCGGATTCCCCGCGGTGCGCCTGACCGAAGCGCACGAAAACTACACGCGCCAGCATCAGGATCTGCGCACGGAAAAGGGCATCAAATATGGCGACACGCTCGACGGCGTCGACTTCGCCTATCTCGCGCAGGTCACGCGCCTCAACGTGATCGCGCTCGCAGCGCTCGCCAACGCGCCGGCGCCGCCCGCGGGCGTCGACATCGAAGGCGCAGTGTCCGCCGATACGACGATACATTGGCAGCCATCGGCGCGCCGCAATGGCAACACAGCCAATGGGCCGGCGATGCGACGAAGGCGACGCTCAAAAATATCGTCGTCGACGATGCGTTCTTCGGCGTCAGCGCGGTGTCGCGCGACGGCTATGCGAGTCCCGTCGTGTTCGCCGGGGCGGCCGGCAGCTTCAGCGGCGAACGCAAGGACGGCGCGGCCAAGTAGTTCGTAGAGATTGCTGAATCGTGGATTGAGCGCCAAGCAATCGCCGCATGCGTGACAGCGATCGACGCGATTCGCGGTGTTGTTCCGCCGCGATTCGCGGTATCAACCCGGCGGATCAGGCCGGCAACCCAAAAAACGTCCGCGCAGCCGCGGTCGCATTCGCCGCGGTGAGCGAGGGATCCTCGCCGCGATCGCGCGCGACTTCGGCGCAGATATGCGCGAGATACATCGGCTCGTTGCGCCGGTGCGAGGGCATCGGCTTGACATTGCGCGGCAGCAGGTACGGCGCGTCGGTTTCGAGCAACAGGCGCTCGGCGGGTATGTTTTTTACCAATTCGCGCAGGTGCT
>VBNZ01000211.1:0-2645 GCA_005877675.1 Gammaproteobacteria bacterium | reverse complement strand
CGACCAGCTAGTTGTGCTCGCCGGTGTAGCAATGCACCACCGCGCGGCCGATCTTGCCTTTGACGTTATCCATGCAGGAGATGAAATCGTCGTGCGCGTCGCGCTGGTGCAGGAACAGCGGCTTGGCGCATGCGATTGCGAGTTCGAGCTGGCGTTCGAACGCGAACAGCTGGGCTGTGCGCGGCGAAAAATCGCGGTGATAATCGAGCCCGGTCTCACCGACCGCCACGACTTCGCGCTGCTGGTGCAATTCGCGCAGCAGTTGCTCGGTCTCGGCATCGAAATCACTCGCGTGATGCGGGTGCACGCCCGCGGTCGCGTATAGGCCCGCATGCGTGCGCGCGAGCGCCAGCGCGTCGCGCGAGCCCTGGGCGCTTGCGCCGGTAACCACGAGCTGCGCGACGCCATGCAAACGCGCGCGTTCGAGCACCGCATCGAAATCGCGGTGGAACGATTCGTGGGTCAGATTGGCGCCGATGTCAACAAGCTGCATGGTTCTGCGTTTCATGCCATGTGTGGCGGAATCATGAATTATCGCAGAGCGCGTTGCGCGCCTGCGACTTGCATGCCGTTCAGCGTGCCCGTTCAATCGGGGTTAATCGCCACGCAACAGGCTTGTGCCTACAATCGCCACGACAACCCCCCAATGGAGCGTGTCCATGTCATCCCTGTATCGACTTCTTACCTGCGCGGCATGGTTCGCGTTGGCGATTTCCCCTGTGCTCGCCGCCGACCGCGGCGCGCTACCGGATGGCGCGACGCGCCTTGCGTTAAAGTCGGAGCAGGCGATCCGTGCGCAGAAGTTCGCCGCGCCTGCCGCGACGACGAGCACGGCGAAGGAACTGGTCGCCAATGTGTCGCGCGCCTATCCGGCCGGTTGCTTCTCCGACGCGCTGCCGCAGACCGTGAACAGCCTGCCGTCGACGCCGAGCGGCACACTATATGGTGGCACCGTGACGCTGTACGCGGTAAACACGCAGGGCACGAGCGGCCAGGTATATACCGAAGACGTGACGATCACGATCTTCCGCGTGCCGTGCTCGTCGAGCGGCGATAAGCTCGCCTACAACCCCGATGGCGGTCCGGTTTCGGCGACGCTGATGCGCATCCAGCGTCAGGCGCAGTACGACCACCAGAGCAACTATTACCCGACCTTCCCGGGCGTGCGTATCGCACAAGGCTCGATCGGCTTCGACAATCCGAATTTTCTCGACTATGTGCGCGTTGCGCCGGAGCCGAATACTGTCGTGTCCGACACGCTGATCGATTCTTCCGTAATCGATAGTGCCACCTACGTACTCGAGGACTATCCGTATCAGGGCACGGGCTTCTTCGATTTCAACAACGCCTTCAGCATCCGCTTCGACAATTTCATCTCAGGCGGCACGCATCAGTACATCTTCAATATTCCAGCTTACAACCCCACGCAGGTAACCTATCCATCAGCTTTCCAGCCGCTGCCGATCAATGGTTATCTGACCGGCTCGTGGTACGACCCGACGCATAGCGGCGAGGGCATACTCACGCAGGTGTTCGACATCGGCGGCGGCAAGCGCATCTTCGCGATGACCTGGTATACCTTCGACAACAGCGGCCTGCCGTTCTGGTTGTTCGGCACCGCGCAGTTCAATATCGGCGCAACCTCGATCAGCAATATGCAGGTGTATTACCGCACCGGTGGCGGCTTTGCCGGCAACTTCACCCCAGGTTTCCCGCAGCCGTCATGGGGCACGATGAGCGTGCAGTTTGCCGACTGCAATCACATGACTTTCAGCTTCAGCGGCACCGGACCGTCGAGTGGTCCGTCGGGAACCGGTCAGAAAACCTGGCAGCGTATCGGCTCGATCAACAGCCTCGCCTGCCAGTAACGACGAGAGGAGGGTGCAGCCATGCGTTTTGCAGCATTCGGTGCAATCACACTGATTGCTGCATGCGCGCTGCGCGCTGCACCCGCCTTCGCGGCGACCGCGCCGCACAGCTATCCGCCGAGCTGTTTCGCCGAGGGCCTGCCGCTGGGGCAGGCCGCGAGCGATCCGCATGCCGGCACGCTGCCACTTGCGCTGCACGGCGATTTCAACGCCTGCTTCATCAATCCCGCGGCGCCAAACTACGCGACCGCGCAGCAGGAATGCCATTACTCGGAAACGGTCGCGATCAGTGCCTTCCGTGTACCGTGCAGCGGTGGCAAATCGGCGACGCTGCTGGAGATCGATCGGCCGGCGGGGATGAGCGGCAATACGGATCTGTATCCGACCTTTCCGGGCGTGTGGGTGCAGCAGGGCACGCTGGTCGCCTATATCCGCCTCGCCGCCGATCCGAACACCAGCGCAAGCCAGGCCTTCGTCAACGGCCCGGTGTATCGCAACAGCGTCTACACGCTCGAGAACTTCGCCAGCGGCCCGGCCTTCGACTACAACCAGGCGTTCACGCTGACGGTCGACAACAACACCGGGCGCGCCCTGCAGTTCGATCTGCGCGTCTACAACCCAGCGGACTATGGCGTCGCAGCACTCGCCGTGCCGCTTACGGGTTACCTGTCGGGCTCATGGTACGACCCTGCGCATAGCGGCGAAGGCATCCTTACGCAGATTTTCGACAGCGGCGATGGCGCGACGCGCATCTTCGCCGCAGCCTGGTACACCTAC
>VBNZ01000210.1 GCA_005877675.1 Gammaproteobacteria bacterium | reverse complement strand
GCTCGCGGCATGTGCCATGCGTCAAATTCTCGTCGATCATGCGCGTGCGCGCTCGAGCGCCAAACGCGGTGGGCCATATTCGATCACCGGTTTGACGGAAGAAATCGGCATTGCTACTGGAGTGGTGGACATTGTTGCATTGGATGAAGCCTTGACTGCGCTCTCGCAGTTCGACCGGCGCGCGGGACAACTGGTCGAGTGGCACGTGTTTGGTGGCTTGGAGATTGCCGACATCGCACAACTGCAAGGGGTGACGCCGCGCACTGCATTTCGCGACTGGCGCCGCGCGCGCGCCTTCTTGGCGGATCGGCTCGGTCGCGAAGAAGCTCAGGGCTGACGTGGACACACAGCGCTGGCAATGTATCGGGGCGATCTTCGATGAGATTGTCGAGGCTCCGCTTAATGCACGCGCCGAACTCCTCGATCGCTTATGCGGCGACGATGCGAAGCTGCGCGGTGACGTAGCAGCACTGCTTGCTGCTGATGACATGACGGACCGGTTCGCGCGCCGCGTGGGTTCGGCGCGCGCTTGCGTGGTGGCGGATTGGGCGAAGAACAACGATGCCCAGGCCGTGTGCGCCGGCGACCGCATCGGCCCGTGGCGCCTGATTGAGGAACTCGGCCGCGGCGGCATGGGTGTGGTGTGGCTCGCCGAGCGAGCGGACGGTCAGTTCGAACAGCGCGCCGCACTGAAAGTGATCAAACGCGGGATGGACAGCGAAGCGGTGCAGGCACGCTTCCTGCGCGAGCGACAGATTTTGGCGCGACTGGAACATCCGCATATTGCACGTCTGCTCGACGGGGGTATCGCAGCGGATGGTCGACCGTATTTCGCCATGGAATATGTCGCCGGCCAGCCGCTACTGCGCTATTGCGCGGAGCGGGATATAAAACTGGAAGAACGGATAAGTTTATTTCTGGACATTTGCGCCGCGGTGCAGTTTGCGCATCGCCAATTGGTTGTTCACCTCGACCTGAAACCATCGAATGTGCTGATCACGGCGGATGGCGCCGCCAAGTTACTGGACTTCGGTATCGCCAAACTGCTGCTTGGCGAGAGCGGCGGCACCCAAACCGGCGATCTCAAGGACAGACCTTTGACCTTGGCGTACGCATCGCCCGAACAACTCAGCGGCGCACCGGTCAGCACCGCAACCGATATCTACGCGCTCGGCGCCATCTTGTACGAACTGCTGACCGGCCACCGCCCGCACGACCTCAGCGATGCGCCCACGCTGGAAGAAATCCGCAAGCAGCTCGAAACCAGTGCTCCAACGGCACCGAGCAAACGGGCGGTGGCCGATGCGCAAGTGTCGGCGCGGCATTTGCGGGGCGATCTGGATACGATTGCACTGACCGCACTCCGGCGCGAGCCGGAGCGGCGTTATGCGACCGTCGAAGCTCTTGTGGCAGATCTGCGCCGTTATTTGGACGGTAGGCCGATTGCCGCTCAACGCGACAATGTTTTGTACCGGACACGCAAGTTTGTGCTGCGCCATCGTCCAACCGTGGCTCTCGCCAGCCTCGCTTTGCTCGGACTGTGCGCGACCACTGCGTTTGCGCTATGGCAGGCCGCGCGCGCGCGCGAACAGGCGCGGCAGGCCGAAACCGTTACCGCTTTCCTGATCGATACTTTCCGGGTTGCCGATCCGAAGGGTGCCCCTGGCGGGGTCAAGCTCAGCGCCGTTGACGTGCTTGATGCCGGCGCGCGGCGTCTGGATACGCAATTGTCCAATGAGCCGGAACTGGCATCGCGCTTTGCCGCGGTGTTGGCTGCGATCTATCTGGAACTGGGGCAAGACGATCGCGCCATCACCTTGTTCGGGCATGCACTCGAGTTGCAACACGCCGAAGGGGACGACGCGGACCTGCGCACGCAGCTCGCACGCGCGCAATACGAAAAGGGCGACTATGCGGCGGCAGAGAAAAATGCAGACCTCGCGCTGACAGCACATCGCGCCAATGCCGGCGCGAGCAGCGCAGTCGTGGCGCACGACCTGGCCCTGCAAGGTGAGATCGCGCGTCGCCAGGGCGACTTCAAGAAAGCCGAGCCGCTGTTGCAACAAGCGCTGACGCTATCGCGGACGAGATTAAAAGCGCCGCACGCGCAGATCGCCGCCGACCTCAACGAGCTGGCCGTGCTTTACAGCGACATGCATCGGCTTGACGAAGGTGCCGCGCTGACTGAAGAAGCGCTGGCGATGTTTCGCGCGCTGTATGGCGAAAACCATCTCGACGTGGCCGAGAATCTGATCAATCTAGGCTCGTTCCGCATGCAGGGCGGACACATCGCCGATGCGCTGCCTCTGTTCGAGGAGGCAATCGCGATCTATCGCCGTCTGCTGCCGTCGGATCATCCGTTGCTGGCTAATGCGCTGGTCAATCACGCACGCGCGTTCGACCGCCTCGGCCGATACCACGAGGCTGAGCCGCTGTACTTGCAAGCGCTGGCCATGCAACGTCGGGTGCTCGGCGAGCAGCATCCTGATCTCGCGGCGACGCTCAACAACCTCGCGGTATTGCACCTTCATGAAGCCGAATATGCCGACGCTGCCGACTTCAGCCGTCAGGCGATGGCGATCTGGGCGGCGCAGGGCAAGCCGGAGCATCCGTTCGCACTGATCTCCAAGTCGCATCTTGCAGTGGCGCTGCGCGAGTCGGGCGACCTGGTTCAGGGCGAGCGTGTCGGTCGCGAAGTACTCGAAGCGCGCCGCCGCTTGCCGGGCAACAATGCGCTCGCCGTATCGATCAGTCTGGACGATCTTGGCGTCACCTTACGCTTGTCCGGACGCAGCGCGGAAGCGGTCGAGCTGCAGCGTCAGGCCCAGGTCCTGCGCGACGGCATTAAAGGCAGACCCGCGCTGGAGACGAGCGTGGCGCAGGTGGAGTATGCCTTGAGTCAGGCCGACGCCGGCGATCTACCGGCTGCGCGTATACAAGTGGATAATGCGGCAAGCGCTCTGGCTGCGCTCAAGCCGGCAAATCCCGAGCAGCTCGCGAACGCACGCGTCGCACAGGCGCGTATCGCGCTGGCGCAGCGCGACCTCGAAGCCGGCTGCGCGGCAGCGAAACAAGCGCTCGACCTACGCCCGCCAGAGAAACCCGGCTGGCGCCACGCCGAGGCTTTGTCGGTGCATGGTGAATGTCTCGCCGCACGCAGGGAATTCGCACTTGCGCGCAGTGATTTGCAATCCGCGCTCGCGGACCTTCGGCGCGTGCGTGGCGTCGATCACTGGATGACGCGGCCGGTTGCGCAGGCGTTGCAATCGTTGCCCAAGGACTAACTCTGTCCTAAACCTGTTCCATATCGGTCGGCCATTTCGCCCGCAAGTCCAATGCCCGAGTGAAAAACAGGCTGATCGTCGCAGACCGATGTCAGTAAACCACACCTCCTTGCGTA
>VBNZ01000209.1 GCA_005877675.1 Gammaproteobacteria bacterium | reverse complement strand
CTTGATCTCGGCAGGTCCGAGCTGCCCATGGTGCTGCAGCACCGCGCCGAACAGGATCGGTACCGGCGTGATGTCGAGGCGCTCGCGCCTGCGCTGCAGCTTGCCGAACTGCAGATACGAAAATGGCGAGATGAAATCGAAATACCATAGCGCTTGCATAGCGGCCGCCGAGGAATGCGAGACAGTGACGAATTGCGCGTGATCAGAAATACCAGACCAACATCGGTCAGTGCAGCGTCTTGAAGATCTCTGGGTTGAAGGCATCCACCGCGATCACCTCGTTGCGTGCGGCTTCCGCGTCCTGCAGCAGCTTGTATTCCTCGGTCGTGATCACGCCGGCCTTGAGGCCCATTTCATCGAGCATATAGCCCGGCGCGCGGTCGAGGCGGCCTTCGCGTACCGCGTCGCGCAATTTCGTTTCGATCGGAATCGCGCGCACGGCTTTGTCGAGCGCGGCCGGGTTCGCTCGGCGGTGGGATGAACACATCGCCGGTCAGCGTCGCGCGTGCTTCGCGGTGCTCGAGGATGTCGCGGGCGACGCGCGCGCCGAGCTTGTCCGAGGGCGGACGGAAACGCGCGCCGAGCGGGAAGATCGCGAGCTTGAGCATCCACGCCGCTGCGCGCGTGGGTAGGTTTTCTATCACGCCGCGCAGCGCCTCCTGCACGCGATACAAGGAATACTCGACACTCCAGCACACCAGGTTGTAATGCGCCGTGGTCTTGGCTTCGTCGTGATAGCGCTTGAGCGCGCAAGAGGCGAGATACAGATAAGCCAGTGCATCGGCTAAGCGTCCGGAAATCTTCTCGCGCCGTTTGAGCGAACCGCCGAGCGTGCCCATCGCGATGTCCGAGGCGAACTCGAACGCGGCCGAGAAGCGCGACAGATGCTGATAGTAGCGCCGCGTATCCTGCACCTTGGGCGCCGCGGCGAGACGGCTGCTGGTCAACGCGAGCAACTTCGATCGCAGCACATTGCGCACGACCAGATTGATATGCCCGAACAGCGCCGCGTCGAATTTCGTGAGGTCCTTGTCGGCGACCGCCTTGATCTCGTGCTGCACGAACGGATGGCAACGGATCGCGCCCTGGCCATAGATGATCATCGAGCGCGTGAGGATATTCGCGCCTTCCACCGTGATGCCGATCGGCACCGCGTCCCACGCGCGCGCGAGCGTATTGCGCGGGCCGCGCTGGATAGCGGCACCGGCGCGGATATCCATTGCGTCGGTCACCACTTCGCGCATCCCCTCGGTCAGATACGCTTTCGCGATTGCCGACAGCACTGCGGGTTTTTCACCGGCGTCGAGCGCGCCGCAGGTCAGGGTGCGCGCGGCGGTCATCATGTAGGTCTTGCCGGCGATGCGTGCGAGCGGTTCCTCGATGCCTTCGAAGCGGCCGATCGGCGTATCGAATTGCTCGCGCACGGTCGCGTAGGCGCCGGAGATGCGCGTCATCATCTGCGCCGCGCCGACGCTGAGCGCGGGCAGCGAAATCGAACGCCCCGCGGCGAGACATTCCATCAGCATGCGCCAGCCCTGACCGATGCCGTCCTTGCCACCGATGATGCAGTCCATCGGCGCGAATACGTCGTTGCCGACGATCGGGCCATTCATGAAAGGCACGCCCATCGGATCATGGCGCATGCCGATTTCGACGCCGGGCAGATCGGCGGAAATCAACGCACAGGAAATGCCGAGGTCTTCGACGTCGCCGAGCAGGTGATCGGGATCCTTGATGCGGAACGCAAGACCGATCAGCGTCGCGACCGGCGCGAGGGTGATGTAGCGCTTCTTCCAGTCGAGGCGCAGGCCGAGCACTTCTTTGCCATCGACGATGCGCTTCTCGACTACGCCGGTCGACTGCGTCGCAGCCGCATCGGAGCCGGCTTCGGGTCCGGTCAAGCCGAAGCAGGGCACCTCATCGCCCTTGGCCAGACGCGGCAGATAGTACTTGCGCTGTTCCTCGGTACCGTAATGCAAGAGCAGTTCGCCCGGGCCGAGCGAGTTGGGCACCATCACCGTCACCGCCGCTGCGACCGAGCGCGAGGAGATGCGCGTCACTACGCGCGAATGGGCGATCGCGGAGAAACCGTGGCCGCCGTATTCCTTCGGAATGATCATGCCGAAGAAACCATTGGTTTTCATGAACGCCCACACGCTCGCGGGCAGGTCGCGTTGCTGGTTGATCTGCCAGTCGTCGAGGCGCGCACACAGCTCGGCGACCGGGCCATCGAGAAACGCCTGCTCGTCTTGGTTAAGTTTCTGCGGCTGGAAGGCGAGCAGCTTGTTCCAGTCCGGGCGTCCCGAGAACAGGTCCGCGTCGAACCACACCGTGCCCGCTTCGAGCGCGATGCGCTCGGTATCGCCGAGGCGCGGCAGCACCTTGGCAAAGATCGGCATCACATTGCGCGTGATCAGCGCGCGACGGATCGCCGGCACGCCGAACAGCGCCGCGAGCGCGGTCAACACGAGCGCGGTTACTTCGAACAGTAGCGGCGAAGCGATGCCGCAGACGCGCCAACCGATCAACCAGATGGCGGCGCCGACGACCCAGCCGAAAAAGCCGCGTCCGAGAAACGTCAGCGCGAGTAAAGCAATCAGGGCGAGCAGGAAGGTGACGAGCATGCGAACTCCTTTGCTCGGCGAGACGGGCCGAAACTCGTCGCATCATCCGCCGCGGCGCAAAAAAAGCAAAGCGGCAGCGCGACGTCGGGTATGCCGCATACGCGCGGTTGCGATTAAACTGGGCGTCGACAACCACAAAGCTGACAACCCGCCGGTGTGTCGTCACCGGCAACCACCAAAGCGGAACGACAAGCATGAAAAGCAAAAAAGAAATCGTGGACAACTGGCTGCCGCGCTACACCGGCACGCCGCTCAATGAATTCGGCGACCACATCCTGCTGACGAACTTCGGCAACTATGTCGACATGTTCGCCAAGTGGCACGATGTGCCGGTGCGCGGCGCCGACCGGCCGATGCCGAACGCCACCGCCGACGGCATCACCCTGATCAACTTCGGCATGGGCAGCCCGAACGCGGCGACGGTGATGGACCTGCTCTCGGCGATTATGCCGAAGGCCGCGCTGTTTCTCGGCAAGTGCGGTGGATTGAAGCGCAAGAACCAGCTTGGCGATCTGATCCTGCCGATCGCGGCGATCCGCGGCGACGGTACCTCGAACGACTATCTGCCGCCACAGGTGCCTGCGCTGCCTGCGTTCCAATTGCAGCGCGGCGTGTCGACCATGATCCGCGATCTCGGCCATGACTACTGGACCGGCACCGTCTACACCACCAACCGCCGCGTGTGGGAACACGACGAGGTCTTCAAGGATCTGCTGCGCCGCACGCGCAGCATGGCCGTCGACATGGAAACCGCCACGATCTTCGCCGCCGGCTTCGCCAATCACATTCCGTCCGGCGCACTGCTGCTCGTCTCCGATCAGCCGATGATTCCCGAAGGCGTCAAGACCGAAGCGAGCGACAGGGTCATCACCTCAAGCTACGTCGAGAAGCACATCAAGGTCGGCATCGAAGCGCTGAAACTCGTGCGCCGTCACGGCCGTAGCGTCAAGCATCTGCGCTTTGAGGAAGGCGATGATGATCTCGGCGGCGAGCACGAGTTCTGACGCGCGCTCGTCATTCTTGCGGGCCCGGAATCTATTGCATTCGCATTCCGGGACCACTGCAGGCGGAACTGTTTTTATCTTTTGACGTCATTCCCGCGAAAGCGGGAATCCAGTGCCTTTGCTCGGCATCGAAATGGTCGCCGGATAC
>VBNZ01000208.1 GCA_005877675.1 Gammaproteobacteria bacterium | reverse complement strand
CAGCTGCTCCAGCCGCGCGAGCCAGCCGTCGACGGCATGCGTGTGGTCCAGTTCGAGTTCGGCCTTCATTGCGCGATGACGAGCAATGATCTCGTCGGCCACCACGCGGCAGCGCGCCGGATCAGCGTAGCCGTCGCAGATGGCTTTCAATTTGTCCGTAATGCCCGACAGCGCCGATACGACGATGAGGACATGTTTGCCGCGCGCGCGCCAGGCTTTCGCAATCGCGGCGATCTTGTCCCAGCGCGGCCGCGTCGAGACCGAAGTGCCACCGAATTTGAGCACGATCCATTGAGCGCCGGACGCAGGCGCAGCTGTCACACTCACTTGATTTCCCGTTGCCAGAGTTGAATGATGCCGCTAGATATGCTGCGGCCCGTTGGCGGCCTGTGGAAGCACAGCGCGCGACGGCCCGATTAAATCAAGATCGGGTGCAACGCCGGAGCGCAGGAACCGGAGTGTACAGTCGAGTACACGGCGATTCCGAGCACCGCCGGCGTGCCCGATTTGTGTAACATCGGGCCGAGCGCAGTAGCTTGCAGAGGTCCGCTGGCGATATTAAGGCGAAAATCTGCATCCGCACAGGCTTAGGCCTGCGAACGCGCGGCTATATGCATGTAACGCGCGCGGTCGCAACCGTCCGCCCTCTTCCCGCGACTGTCACATTCCGCAACATTTCTTCGCTATCATTTACATACGGCGAAGTATTGTGTTCTTTCGCCTTCCGGTTTCGGCTCTCACGCAGCGTTCGCGCGCTGCGACCACGGCTTTCACGTCTTCAAAAAACAAGGATCACGTATGTCCAGAACCCTTCGCGCGAGTGCCCTCTCGATCGCCATCGCCGGCCTGCTCGCGGCCACCGCGGTTTCCGCACAGAACATCACCACCTCGGGCATCAACGGCCGCGTGCTCGACGCGAGCGGCAATCCGCTTGCGGGCGCGACTGTGACGATCGTGCATCGTCCGTCGGGCACGACCAAGGAAGTGACGACCGACGCCGACGGACGCTACTCCGCGCAGGGCCTGCGTGTCGGCGGGCCGTTCGAGGTGCGCGCGAACAAGGGCGACGCCAAGGTCGCAGAACAGGATGACGTGTATCTGCAGCTCGGTCAGCCTTCATCGATCAATCTCGCCGCGGCCGGCGCCGCGCAGCCGAAGTCGCTCGACACGGTCGTGGTCAGCGCGACCGCGTTGACGACCATGTTCGCTGCGGACAACAAGGGTCTGTCGACCACGATCTCGCAGCGCCAGCTCGATGCGATCCCGAAAGGCAACCGCTCGATCGACGATGTGGTGCGCATCGACCCGCGTGTGACCGTGGTCGATCAGGGCGTCGGTGCGTTCTCAGCCGTGGGCCAGAACAATCGTTACAACAACATCGCGGTCGACGGCGTGAGCCAGGGCGATCCGTTCGGCCTCAACGCCAACGGCCTGCCGTATCTGAAGACACCGATTTCGCCGGAAACGATTGCCGAGTACAACATCCAGACGGCGAACTACGACGTGATCGCCGACAGCGTCGGCGCCGACGTCAATGCCGTCACCAAGTCCGGCACCAACGAGTTCCACGGCGCCGCGTACTACTCCTATCGCAACGCCGACAAGCTGGTCGGCAACGCCGGCTGGCTGCCCAGCAGCAGCCACAATTACCCGTATCTCAACTACAAGCAAGACTGGACCGGCGGTTTCAATATCGGCGGCCCGATCCTCAAGGACAAGCTGTTCTTCTTCCTTTCCGCCGAGCGCGAAAGGATGAACGGCCTCGGCGCGGATTCCGCCAACGGCCTGGATCCATCGCTCGGCAACGGCCCTTCGACCAGCGGCAAGATTTCGCCGGGAGATCTGCAGAAGGTGATCGACACCGCGACCAAGCTCGGCCTGACCCCGGGCACGTTCGGCGGCGCCCTGGGCCTCACCTTTGTCGACAAACGCTATCTCGGCAAGATCGACTGGAACATTTCCGACAGCCATCGCGCGAGCTTCACCGCGCAGCGCACCACGAACGTGCAGCCCGCGGTCGCCGGCAACACCACCAATAGCGTGGGCCTGTCGAGCTACACCTACACCAAGGCGATCACGACCAACAACTATGTCGTGCACTTGTTCGACGATTGGACCGACAACTTCACCACCGAGACCAAGATCGGCTGGCAGCATTTCACGCAGGCCACCACCGCGCCGTATCAGCAGCCGGCCATCGCCGTGATACTCGCGCCCGCGCCGGCGACCGGGCCGACCGTGAACCTCGGTGAGGAACAGTTCCGCCACTACAACCTCATCGATACGAAGAAGTCGAGCCTGTTCTTCGCCGGCACGTACACCATCGGCGATCACGCGATCAAGGGCGGCCTGGATTACACCAGCACGAAGATCTACAACCTGTTCGGCCAGACCGAATTCGGTCGCTACGTGTTCAACGGCCTGGACAATTTCTCCAAGGGCATCTACACCAGCTACAACCTGTTCCACCCGGCGCCCGGCTATGCGCTGCCGGATATAGCGGGCGCGTGGACCTACACACAAGCCAGCCCGTTCCTGCAGGACACCTGGCAGGCAACGCAGGCGCTGTCGCTGCAATTCGGCGTGCGCGTGGACATCCCCGACGCGAACAAGAAGCCGGCAACGCGGCGTTCGAGAAGGCGTTCGGCTATCCGAACAACTACATGATCGGCTCCAGCGCCGCGGTGATCGAACCGCGCGTGTCGTTCAACTACAACTTCGAGACCGAGTACAAGACCCAGTTGCGTGGCGGCGTCGGCGTGTTCCAGAGCTCGCCGCCGGCGGTGTGGCTGACCAATCCGTATCAGAACAACGGTGTGACCGTGCTCTCGTACACCTCGTTCGATCCGTCGAAGGCGCCGTTCAGTCCGGACCCGTTCAACCAGCCGATTCCGGCTGGCGGCGGCGCGGGTTCGGTCGACACGATCGCGAAGAATTTCCAACTGCCGACCGTGGTCAAAACCAGCCTTGCACTGGATCGCGAACTGCCCTGGTGGGGCACCGTCGCAACGGCCGAGTACGAGCACCTGCAGGTGCACAACGGCATCCTGTATCAGGCGATCAACTTCGGTGCGCCGACCGGCACGCTGCCGGATGGACGTCAGCAGTTCTGGAAGGTCCCCGGTGAGGCGCCGAAGGCGGCCGATTCGCTCGCGAACAAGAATCCGGCCTTCGCGACCTCGTCGACGCGTCTGGCCAATACCAGTGAGGGCAAGGCCGACAGCTTCACCCTGGGCGTGAACAAACCGTTCACCGAGAACCTCTCAGGTAGCGTTGCGGTGACCTTCAGCCACGCGACCGACGCCGATCCGGGCATCGACACGATCGCGTTCAACGGCTATCAACGCGTCGTGCGCGTGAATCCGAACGACAATGTCGCATCGACCTCGAACTACAACGTGCCGCGCACGTTCAAGAGCTCGCTGACCTGGCAGCACGCGTTCTTCGGCGACTACAAGAGCACGGTCTCCGGGTTCTACAGCGGCCGCACCGGCAACAACTACACCTGGGTGTTCGGCAACGACGTCAACGGCGACAACATCTCCGGATTCGATCCGGTTTACATCCCGGGCGTAAACGATTCGAAGGTGGCCTACGCTTCGAGCGTTACTGCGACGCAGATCCAGCAGTTCCAGGATTTCCTCGCGCATGACCCTTATCTGAAAGATCATCGCGGCCAGATCGCTGGACGCAACGGCGCGAAGAACGCCTGGATCAATCAGCTCGATCTGAGCTTCGCACAGGAAGTGCCGGGCATCTGGGGCAAGGGTGAGCTGCGTTTCGACATCTTCAACTTCCTCAACCTGCTCAACAAGCATTGGGGCGACACGCAGGTCGTGAATACCACCGGCTACCCGACCCGCTCGCTCGCCAGCTACGCAGGCGTCAACGCGGCCGGCCAATACGTATACACGCTGCCGACCGACAAGGCCGGCAATTACCTGCCGCAGCAGAAGGTGTTCTACGACGGCGGCTTCCTCGATCCGAGCCGCACCGTGTCGCGCTGGTCGGCGATGGTGACGCTGAAGTACAAGTTCTGAGGAAACCTCCCTTCCGTCATTCCGGCGAAAGCGGTAATGACGAGCAAAGAAAGAATTCCGGCGCCCGCGTGGCGCCGGTTTTTTTCGTCCCGCGCTCGACAGCGCGGCGCAAGTTCGCCATGCTCGCGCGACCCGATCAAGGAGCACTCGCGTGGCCACCGACAGCGCAGCCCGAGACATCGCAGCAGATCAAACGTCCGCAACGGGCTACGTGCGCGCGTTGAGCGTATGGGACGCGAGCATGGTCGTGGTCGGCGGCGTGATCGGCTCCGGAATTTTTCTGACGCCCGCAGCGATCGCGCAGCAGACATCTTCGGCGACGGAGCAACTCATCGCCTGGGCGATCGGCGGGGTGATCGCACTGACCGGCGCGCTGTGTTATGCCGAACTCGGCGCGCGCCGACCGACCGCGGGCGGCGGTTATGTGTATCTGCGTGAGGCGTTCGGCCTCATCGTCGCGTTCGTTTACGGCTGGAATCTGCTCGTCGTCAACCACTCCGGCGCAATCGCCGCCGTCGCGACCGTATTCGTCGAATACGCCGGTGCGGCGTTCGGTGTGACGATCGCCGACCCGCGTCCATTCGCAGTCGGTACGATCGTGTTTCTGACCGGCATCAACTGGTTCGGCATCCGCGCAGGTTCGCTGACGCAGAACATCCTCACCGTGCTCAAATTGCTCGCGATCAGCGTGCTGATCGTGGTCGGACTTACGGCCCGCGGCGCGCCTGCGCCGGTCGCGCCGCCGACGTCGACGAGCCCGCTCGCGCTGATCGGTGCGCTGATGCCGGTGCTGTTCTCGTACGGCGGCTGGTATTACGTCAACGACATCGCCGGCGAAATCCGCGACCCGCAACGCAATCTGCCGCGCTCGCTGATCTTCGGCATGCTGCTCGTGGCCGCCTGCTATCTGCTCGCGAACGCGGCCTATCTTGCGGTGCTCGGTCATGACGGCCTGGCCGCGAGCAAGGCGCCGGCCGCGGATCTGATGCGCCACGTCCTCGGCGAACCGGGCGCACGGCTGATCGCCGCAGGCATCGCGATCTCGACCTTGGGCTTTTGCAATATCTCGGTGATCGGCGCCGCGCGCGTATTCCAGGTGATGGGCGCCGACGGCGTGTTCTTCCGCGCTGCCGGCCGCCTGCATCCGCGCTGGCGTTCACCCAACGTCGCGCTGGTTCTGCTCGCGTTCTGGTCGTGCGCGCTTGCCCTCACCGGCACGTTCAATCAATTGCTCAACTACTCCACCGTCGGCGACTGGCTCGGCATGGCCGCGGTGATCGCGACGCTGTTCTGGTATCACCGCCACCAATCCGCGGAGCCGGTGGCGTTCCGCGTGCCGCTGTTCCCGGTGCTGCCGCTCGCGTTTCTGATTGTCGTGCTGTGGATCGTTGCGGTGACGGTGATCGATCATCCGGCGGATGCGGGGATGGGTGTACTGATCACGCTCGCGGGGTTGCCGGTATACTTTTTCTGGTCGCGCGTAAGGCGCGCGCGCGCGTAGGCGCGCGTACCGCGATTGGCATTTCGAGGGCCGCCGGCGGCTTGCTCTGCTCGTCCTTTCCGCGAAAGCAGAATCCATTTTGCTTTTGCTTTTTCCAAAAAGCGGAGCTTCCACTCGCCTCCGGCGAGCAGGTCGCTCATCCTTCGCCCGTCACGCCCGGGCTCGTCACTCCCGCGAAAGGCCTTGGCTCGTCATTCCCGCGAAAGCTGGACTGCGGAGGCAGGATGCCGCAGCGAATGGCCCGAAGGGCGCGCGACAGGAGTC
>VBNZ01000207.1:3502-7082 GCA_005877675.1 Gammaproteobacteria bacterium | reverse complement strand
GCGCACGTTGGCTAATCGCCCGGCGACCGGAGGAAACCCCCGATCAAGCCGATCACCGTGCTTTTTTGCTTCCCATCTTTAACACCGTTCAGTATTGCTATTGGCATACTACTTGCCCTGCTCATATTGAGCAGATTGTCGATAGCAAGGGGAGGTCGGCGACTGCACACCTAGCAAGTTTTGGGGAAATTGGCATGGTACTTGCTTTATAGTGCGGACTCGTTTACCAACACGGATCGGCTTCAAGTCGATCGCTGACTATTCACTTCTTTTTTGGGAGAAAACAATGAGCTTCAAATTTAAGGCCGTTGCGGGGCTGGCTGCTTTTGCGTTCACATTGAGTGCGTCATCTGTCATGGCGAACAGCAGTCCTCAGACTGCCACCTTTCAGGTGCTGATGAAGATCAACAAGTCGTGCACGGTCGCGGCGGGCGCTGGTTCCAATATTCAGCTTGGAGCGGTTGGCGGCGTCGACGCGAACACCGCCGTCGGTACCACCGGTACCAACAACTTCAGCGTGACCTGTTCCAACACCACCGTGTACAACATGGCGCTGCAGTCCACGAACAATGCGAGCACGGCGGGTCTGGGTACGTTGAAGGGCGCCACGGGTGGCAACACCGACACGCTGACCTATCAGCTGCATTCAGGCAGCGCTGCTGGTCCGATCTGGGGTAACAGCGGTGTGACGGCCACGACGGTCGGCAACGGCCTCGGTGGCACCGGCAACGGTACCGCGCAGTCGATTCCGGTCTATGCCGCGGTAACGGCGGCGGCGCCAGCCAATGTCACGCCGGACAACTACTCCGACACCGTGACCGTCAGCGTCTACTTCTGATCGATCGCATATGGCGCGCTGCCGGCAATTTGTTGTTCTGCTTGCCGGCTTGGCGCTGGCAGGCATTGCCGATGCGGCCGGTCTGCAGGTTTCACCCGTTTCGCTGAGCCTGTTACCCGCGCAAAATGCGGACGGACTTTGGCTCAGCAATACAGGCGATGGCGCGGTGCACGCACAAGTTCGCGTGTACCACTGGGCCCAAGAAGGCGGTGAGGAAAAGCTCACGCCTTCGCGGGGCCTTGTGATCAGTCCGCCGATGTTGCAATTGGCGCCTGGAGACAAGCAGCTGATTCGCGTGATCCGCGTTGGCGCGCCACCGAACGGCGCCGGTGCGGTCGAAGACAGTTATCGCGTGGTGGTCGACGAGCTGCCGCTCGAAGGCAAGACGCAGAAGGGTCTGCAGTTCGTTCTGCACTACTCGATACCGGTATTCGTCGAACCTGCTGCGGGGCCTGCGACTGCACCGCAATTGCGTTGGAATTTGCAACGCAGCGGCGATCACGCGATGGTCGAGATCGTCAATAGCGGCACGGGTCATGCGCAAATTGCGAATATGACGTTTGTCGACTCAAGTGGGCACCGTACGGAACTTGCGGCGGGTCTCGCGGGATATGTATTACCTGGTGCTACTGTGCACTGGGCACTTAAGCCCCCTGCGACTACGTTCAGCAACGGCGGCAATCTTGAGGTATCGATCAATGGCACGAAGGCCACGCAGCCGGTATCGCTGGCCGATCGCGCTCACTGAGGCGGTGCTGTTTCAGGCCATGCTCACTTCAGGTAGCGTGGTTGCAGCGGACACCTCGGCAGGATCAGTCACTACGGTCGTCGCCGGTTTCGAGTCGACCGATCCCAGCGAACCCACCGCCGCGGGCGACGGCAGCGATTTATATCTGGATGTCGTCATCAATGGCGCGCCGAAGGGTTTGGTGCATTTTGCACTGCGCGATGGCGACGTCTATGCGAGCGCAGCGACGCTGCGCAAACTCGGTTTCGTCTTGCCCGCGGATATCGCGGAGCCGGTTCGCGTCAGCGGCATCCCCGGCGTGCGCACGCAATACGACGCAACGCGTCAGAGTCTGACCATAGAGGCGCCGCTCAAGCTGCTGAGCTTACAGAGCACGGTACTGAACGCGCCCGAGAATCCCATACCGAAAGTTATGACTTCGCCTGGCCTGCTGCTCAACTACGATCTGTACAGCACGGTGGGCGAGCACGACACGCAGAGTCTCAATGCATTTACCGAGCTGCGTGCATTCAACGATCTGGGCTTGCTCAGCACGACCGCCTTGGGGCAGTTCAGCCATGCGGGGCCGAGCGGCTGGATGAACCGTTTCGAGCGACTGGATACGACATGGACCAGCTCGTTCCCGGAACAGATGCTGGCGTTGCGCGTGGGCGACATCCTGACCGACGCTTTGTCGTGGTCGCGCTCCACTCGTCTCGGTGGCGTCCAGTTCGGCACTGATTTCGCGCTGCAACCCTATCGCATCACGGCGCCATTGCCGGCCTTCTTCGGTGCGGCAGCGCTGCCGTCCAACGTAGAGCTCTACATCAACGGCGTGAAGCAATACAGCGGCAACGTGCCCGCCGGCCCGTTCCAGCTCAACACGATTCCGAATATCAATGGCGCCGGCAACGCGCAGGTCGTGCTGACCGACGCGCTCGGCCGCGCGAGCACGCTCAACTTTTCGCTGTACGACACGCACCAATTGCTGGCGCAGGGGCTCGCCGACTGGTCCGGAGAAATCGGCGTGGTGCGCAAGAATTACGGCGTGAAGTCGTTCGATTATGGACAGGACCCCGCCGGTAGTGCCAGCTGGCGATATGGCGTGACCAACAGTCTTACGGTCGAGGCGCATGGCGAAACGACGGCCGGGCTGACCAATGCCGGGGTCGGCGGCAGCTGGCTGCTCGGGAAGGCCGGCGTACTTTCCGCGGCGGTCGCGCGCAGCGAAGATCGCGGCCAGAGCGGTTCTCTGGTCAAGCTCGCTTACGACTGGCGTAGCGATCACTTCAATTTCCTCGTGAGCGGGACGCGTACCCAAGGCGACTACAGCGACGTGGCCTCGCGCTACGGCACAGCGCCGCCGCGGATCAGTGCGCACGCGTTGGTCGGCTATAGCGCGGATGTGTTTGGCAACTTCGGGGTCGGTTATCTGCACCTGCGCTATCCCGGCCAGGACGCGACGCGTTATGCCAATGCGTATTGGTTCAAGCCGTTCGGCCGCACCGCGACGGTCAACTTCAGCCTGAATCAGAATCTGGACAGGCGCCAGGATCGCAGCCTCTTTGTCAGCGCCAGTTTTGCACTGGATCACAACATCAATGCGAGCGTCGGCGTCAGCCGCAATAACGGTGTTGACCGCCTCAGCGTCGATGCGAATCGCTCGACGCCGACGGATGGCGGCTTCGGCTGGCGCGCGAGCGCGTTCCACGACCCCGCTTTGAACGGCGGCCTGGCGGAGCTCGACTACCTCGGGCGCTTCGGGCGTATCGCATCCGGCATCAACGCGCTCGGCGATAGCCGCTATGCGTACGCCGATCTGACCGGCGCCCTGGTCTGGATGGATGGCCACATATTTACCGCACGCCACGTCGATGATGCCTTCGCGGTAGTCTCGACCGACGGCATCGCGGACGTGCCGGTGAGGCTCGAGAACCGCCCGATCGGCAACACCGATGCGCGCGGCATGCTGCTGATAACGCCGCTCAACGCGTACCAGAACAATCAGATTTCGA
>VBNZ01000207.1:0-3493 GCA_005877675.1 Gammaproteobacteria bacterium | reverse complement strand
GAGCGCGTCAAGGCGCAGGCAACGCCCGCCCACCACAGCGGTGCGCTGGTGCGTTTCGGCATCACGCCGATTCGTGCCGCGACCGTATTGCTGGTCGACGCGGGCAACAAACCACTACCGCTCGGCAGCGAGGTTCGCTTGCACGGTAAGGAAGGCGAGCCGGCGCTGGTTGGCCTTGATGGCATCGCCTACCTCGATTCGCTGAACGAACATAACTTACTCGATGTGCAAACCCGCGGGGGAGCGTGCCACGTGAATTTCGACTACATTAGGTCTGCGGAAGGCATTCCGCAGATCGGGCCATTGGTGTGTCGTCAGGAGCAGCCATGAGCGCCAAGTTATATCGAAGCCTAGTCCTGTGGGTACTGCTGAGCATTGGACCGCTGTGTGCGGTGCCGGC
This sequence comes from Gammaproteobacteria bacterium, assembly GCA_005877675.1. GTDB lineage: Bacteria > Pseudomonadota > Gammaproteobacteria > Xanthomonadales > Rhodanobacteraceae > Rudaea. Next base: position 3,093 of record VBNZ01000207.1, on the reverse strand, counting down.
ATGGGCGCAGAACTTTGTCGTTACCTGCTCGACCACCTCGATCAGCAATCTTGCCTTCGGCACGGTCGATCCGCAGTCGAGCCTGACAAATACCACCGCTACGATCAATTTCAGCTGCAACAACGCCAACCATCAGTTCTATAGCGGCGTCGTGTGCTTCGCGATCAATGATGGTCTGACGAACCGGCAGATGTTGAGCGGCAGCAACACGTTGAACTTCGGCATTTACACCGATGCGGGCAACAGTGCGTATTGGGGTGCGAACGCGAATGCGCTGATCGTACCGGTGCAGATACCCAACGACTCGCCGAACTGGACTTCTTCGGCGACTTTGTATGGCCAGGTCGCGGCGGGTCAGACCGGCGCGCTGACAGGCAATTACAATTTGGCGTTCACGCCCGGCCAGACGACGATGGCGGTCAATGTCAGCAAGAACTTCGTGCCGACCGATTGTGTCGGCGCGACGCCGGCGAGCACGGGGCAAAGTTTCTCCGCGACCGCGACCGTAGCCGTGACCTGCACGGTCAGCGCCACGACGCTCGACTTTGGTGCGCCGGCTGGCCTGCTGACCAGCAATGTCGATGCGACCTCGACGATCACGACGACCTGTGTCAGCGGCACGCCATATCAGATTGGACTCAACAATGGCGCCAACGCGAGCGGCGCGACGCGCCGGATGGCAGGCGGTGCCGAGTTCATCAGCTATGAGCTATACCGAGATGGCAGTCACTCGCAGCGCTGGGGCAATACGGTGAATACCGATACCGTGACCAGCACCGGCAATGGTTTGGCGCAAAGCACTACCGTGTATGGGCGTGTCGCACCGCAGACGACACCGTCGCCGAACACGTACAGCGATACGATTACTGTTTCAGTAACGTACTGACGTCCGAGCCGCGGGGCGCGGGGTGGAACGGAAGCAGTTGCTGCGCGTAGGTGTCGAACGTGTGCGGTACATGGCGCATTGCGAATCGGCTTTGCGCCTGTAGTTTCAGCTGCCGAATTGCTGCACGCGGTAGATCGCAACATCGGGCAACCAATTCTGCAGAGTCCCTTTGCGCGGAACTGCATCGAAATCGGTCGGCGCGGGGATGGCGTCAATGCCCTGAGCGCGAAACAACGAAAGTGCGCGCGGCATATGCACGGCCGATGTGACCAGGAGAATCTTGCCGAAATGATGCTCGGTCAAAAGCTGCTTCGTGTACGACGCGTTTTCCGCCGTATTGCGGCTTTGCGTCTCGAGCAATACCGCTGTCGCCGGTACCGCGAGGTCGGCCTCGAACGCCTGCATTGCGCTTGCTTCGGGTTCGTCGGCGTTCGACCACGTGCTGTTGCCGCCCGAGAGGATCAGCCAGGGCGCGCGCCCCGCTCGATATAGCTGCGCGCCAAACCACGCGCGATCTGCGCCAAGCTGCAGGTGCGGTCCGATGCGCCAACCCGCCCTGCCACCTTGGACGCCCCCGCCGAGCACGACGATCGCATCGACAACCGGATAATCGCTCGCGCTGCGCTGTGGATATTGCCGCTCCAATCCTTGGCGCAGCCAGATCGACGCGGCGGGTATCGACCACAGCAGCAGCCAGCACGCAGTGGATATCATGATCCACCAAGCCAGTCTGCGGCGCTGGCAAAAGATCAGCAATGAGCCGAGCGGCAGCGATAGGAAAAATAATCCGAGCGGAGAGATCGCCGCGGTAAAAATCTTGCCCAGATCGAACATCAATATCGCTCCGTTGATGTGCGACGTCGTGGTCGACGCCGGACGGCGCAAATTCCGGCGGCGCCATGCGGGAGGCGCGTGCACAGCTGGGACGAGTGTATGCATGCGCAGTGTTCTTTGCACGAGCTCCGCCGAAATGTTTGCGCGGCAATTTCGTAGCAATCAACTAGGCGTCGCTGCGCTCGCGCTGTCGAAGCTTAGACCGGCCGCGCGCATGCCCATATACGATGTACGGCGGCGCGGGGGCCACGCCGCCATCTGCACAAGGCTGCGCATATTTTCGGGGTACCAAGACACGGTGCGGTGGGAGGCGGGTGGTGCGCAGACTCAACCGTCCGAACGCACCTTCACTGCCTGGCCGGCCTTGAGACGCTCCGCACCGCGCACAACGAGGCGGTCGCCGACGCTGAGCGCGCCCTGCACCGCGACGAGATCGCCGCTCGAGGTGCCCGGCGTCACCGTGATCTGCTCCGCCTTATTGTCGCCAGACACGCGCATGACGTAGGTGCTGTCCGAACGCTGCACGAGCGCATCGCGTGGAATCGCCAGGCCTGCCGTCGTATTCGCACCGGTCTCGGGCAGCGCGACTTCGACCGCGCTGCCGACCAGCGCGAGCGCGGGATCGACGCCGACGCGCAGTTCGAACTGGCGCGCGCGCTCGTCGCCGACCGGCACGACTGCGCGCACGCTTGCCGGCTTCTCCGCGCCACCCGCGCGCACCTGCACCTGCATGCCGGCGCGAATCTTGTCCGCGAGCGCAAGCGGCGCCTGCACGCGCGCCTCGATGTGATCGGTGTCGACCAGATGCACGATACTCGCGCCGACCTGCAGATATTCGCCGCGCTGTGAGAAACGTTCGGTCACCACGCCCGCGAACGGCGCGCGCACATCGGCCTGATCGATGTCGTGTTCGATCTGGTGCAGCTGCGCGCGTGCGCGTGAGGTTGTCTGCACATTGGTTTCGAGCGTGGCGCGCGCCTCGTCGATCTGCGACTTCGCAATCGTGTTGCTCGCTTCGAGTTTCTGCAGGCGATCGAGCTGGGTCGCCGCCAATGCGCGCTGTGCGTCGGTGCGTCGCACTTCGGCGGCGAGCTCGTCGCGGCGCAGGCGCAACGCCTGGTCGTCGATCTTGGCAATGCGTTCGCCGGCTTTGACCCGTGTCCCGACCTCGGCGACGAATTCGAGCCGCCCGGCCTCGGCGCTTGCGATCTTCGCATCGTCGCGACTGACCACGCTGCCCGGCACCCAGCGCTGTAGCGCGACGCGCGAGGCGGTAGCGGTGCCGACATCGACGATCGCAGGCGGCGCCGCAGGTGTCTGCGCGCTTGCGTCGAGGACAAAAATAAAAAACGGCAATGCGTAAATGAATTTCA
>VBNZ01000206.1:7934-8437 GCA_005877675.1 Gammaproteobacteria bacterium | reverse complement strand
TTGTGCGCTTGAGAACCCGATCAAGCCGCTTCGCGGCGTCAATACGCTTCCTTGGCCGCAAATCGTTAACTTGTTCAGACCTTCCCTAGGGCTTCAACCAGGCCCAGACCAAGCCCGCGGCTTCCACCGGTGACGACGACATTCTTATTCTTGAGGCTCATCATTCTCGCTCCATCGTTCTGCTGTGTTTGCCGTTCGAGGATTCCGGAAAAGAGTCAGAGACAGCACTTGCTGAGAGCGCTGCAACCTTCTTCGCTAGGAGTGCCGCCCCAACACCATCAACTCGGCGCCCTCTAGCGCATATCGCGCGTAGCGGAAATCCCGGATGGCTGCCACGCGATCGCCCGCCCATTCGAGCACGACAAAGTAGATGGGAGCGCCCAGCATGTCGTCCGGGTCGAATGCGAGCAGCGCCGGCCGTCTATCCACCATGCCGGGTGCGAAGCGCCAGCCGCCGAGACGGCTGTAGTTTCCGAAGTAGCTGACCGCCGAACTCTTGCCTG
>VBNZ01000206.1:0-7926 GCA_005877675.1 Gammaproteobacteria bacterium | reverse complement strand
ATGGCGCGCACTGCGTCGAAATTGCGCGCGTTGAAGTGGTCGGCATACGTGGTCAACAGTTTCTGCTCGCGCACACTGAGTACGGGCGGAGGCCTGTCGTCCGGTTCCTTGGCGAACGCCTTGAGGTTGGCCCGGCCGCGCTGCAATGCAGACTTCACCGCCGCTATGCTGCTCGCGGTGAACTCCGCCACCTCTTCCAGGGAATAACCCAGCACGTCTTTGAAGATCACGGTGCTGCGTTGCAGTGGCGGAAGGCGAATGAACGTGCGCAGACTGGCGAGCGCGGTGTCGCTGGCGTCGACGCTCGCTGAAGGGTCGATGATCATGCTCAAGTCCTCGGTCGCGTGGATGGCATCGTGTCGCGTGCGTCGCCGCAGGAAGTCGACCGCCGTGTTGTGTCCCACTCGGATCAGCCAGCGCTCGAGCATGGAGAAGTTCTCGATGTCCGGCGGCGACTCGAGCACCTTCAGCAACACCTCCTGCACCACATCCTCCCCGTCCACTGCAGAGCCAGTCATGCGCGCGCAGTAGCGGTGCAGCCGCGGCCGCAATTCGGCGAGCATGCGCACCAGCAGCTGTTGCTTTGCGTCGTTTGGGGCAAATAGTTCTGGCATATGTTGATGGACGCGAGTTGTTTATCAACCGATAGCAGACAAGCAAAAAAGCATGCGTGTCTGCCGCGAAATTCTCTTTACTCTCACCATGGGCTCGGCTGGGGCTTGCCGGTCGCGATCCGCCGGCGCAGATTGCCGTTGACCAGCATGCCCCAGGCGTTCGAGCAGTCCTTGTAGCACTCGAACGCCGACGCCAGGCCCTTGTGGGTGAACCGGACCTCGGTCTTGCCGCCCTTGGGGGCGATCTCGAACACGATGTCCGTGCCCTTCCATTCGTCCTTGTCCTTTGCGAAATCGAGCTTAGCGTCCGTCACGTGCCAGACGACCTTTTTCCCCGGGACGGACTCGGTGATTTTCTGCATGGAATAGTGGATGCCGGCGACGCGGTAGCTGAATTCGCCGCCGGGCTTGACGGTGTCGCCCTCGACTTCCCCCGACCACCAGCTGCGCACGTCGTTGATGGCCTCGAAGGCCTCCTGCGGCGTCTGGTCCACGGTGAACGCGAGGCTGTAATCCTTGCCGCTCATAGTCTGCACTCCTCTGGTTTGTGTCTGGGTACTCAAGCCGCGCTCGCGACGCTTGGCGGCAGGAATCCGGCGTACTGGTGTTCGAAGGCCTTGACCACGCCGCCGCGCCAGCCTGCAGCCATGGCCTGGGATACCGGATCGGGGAAAATGTCCTCTTCGCCTCTGCGCAGTCCGTCGAAGATCTCCTTGACGACGGCTTCCGGCGCGGCCTTCGGTATGTCGAAGCCACGGGTCATGTCGGTGTCCACGGGGCCGAGCATGACGGCGTGTACCGTCACATTCTTTCCCGCTAAGAAAGCCCGCATGGTTTGCGTCAGGGAATGGGCCGCGGCTTTGGAGATGGAATAGGAGGGCGTCACCGGCACGGGCGCGAGCGCCGCCAGAGAAAGGACGTTGACGATCGCGCCTTTGGCATGTTTGAGCTGGGGCAGTAGCGCGTGGATGATCTTGAACGGCCCATGGAAGTTGACGGCCATGTGCTTGTCGATGAAAGAGGGATCGCTCAGGTCGTCGAACAGGGCGATACCGGCATTGTTGATGAGCAGGTCCAAGGTGCCGACCTCGCCCGTAACCCGCCGGATGTCCTCCGCGTTGGTCACATCCAGGGTCAATGGTGTGACGCGCTTGTCGGGATGCTGCAGCGCGTTGCGCGTGCCCGCATAGATTTTTTTTGCGCCGCGCTTGAGCGCCTCTTCGACGAGCGCCCGGCCGAGGCCGCGGTTGGCGCCCGTGATCAATACGGTCTTTTGTGCGATGTCCATACAATACTCCTGCAATTTGGGTTTCAAAAAAAGGTTTAGTCGTCGAGCATGCCCATGCTCAGGTTGGCCATCGTCCCGGTCAGCGCACTTGCCTCGTCGGACGCCAGGAAAACCGCCACGTTCGCCAGCTCGGCGAGTGTCGGCAGGCGCCGTCGATGGTTCTTGCCGGCGACGATGTCGTGGAACTGTTCCCAGGTGATGCCGAGGTTCTTCGCATGAATGCCGAAGACTTCCTTGATCGTGCCGGTCTCCGGCATGCCATCCGTGCGCAGTCCGGCGACGCGGATTCCGTGCGGCGCAAGCTCAGCGGACAGGTTGCGGGTGAGCACTTCCAAAGCGCCCATTGCCAAGGCAAAGCCTCCCAGCAGCGGGATGCTGGCGCGGGAAACGATCGGGGTGACGGTCAGGATCATTCCTGACTGCTGCGCCAGCATGCGTCGGGCGGCGAGGCGTGCGGTGAGGAAATTCGATCGCGTATAAGTTGCGATCGGCAGGGAAAACTGCTCGACCGACAGCTGCGTCAACGGAACACCTTGCAGGGTGGTATTCGGGATGCCGATCGCATTGAACGAGATGTCGACACGCCCCGCCTTTGCAGTCACGACATCGAGGTGCTTGTCGATGGCCTCCTCGTCGAGGGCGTCGATCTGCGATGTCTCGGCTTTACCGCCGCAGGCCCGGATGTCCTTGGCCACGGTGTCCACGTTGGCCTGATTGCGCCCGCTCAGGAAGACCGTTGCACCTTCGCGGGCAAAGGCACGTGCTACCGCGCCGCCGATGGCGCCGCCGGCACCATAGATCACTGCGGTCTTGTTCTCGAGTCGCATGTTCCCGTCACTTTGCCGTACCCAGCCCAATGCCAAGTTTCATTTGCTAAACGAATCGCCACGGCAAAAGGAATCGGCGCAGATGGGTTTCGGGAAAATTTTTTTCGGAGTAGTCGCGGAGCCGGTCGCGCGTCGCACATACTTTTGGAAGCGCGGAAAGGGTGCCGGCGACCAAACAACCTAAACGAGAGCGGCTAGGACGCGCCTTCGCGTAGCAGGGCAGTGTCGTTAGCGAACGAATGCGTTGTTTTTCTGCGGGGCATGCAGCGGCGCAATCCGACTTCGTGACGTTCCGAGTTCCAATGGAGTCGCGATTGGAATCTGGTGCTGCTCTCAATCTGAAGACGTCGGCAAAAATCAACGCTCGCGATGCCGCACACGTACGTGCGGTGCCCTAGGCGCAGTTGCCTTTGGAGCCGCAACGGGCTGGTGCCGGTGACCGTGCGGAAATGCCGCCGGAGAGTGCGCAGGCCTTCGACTGCGGGCTTGGCATGATGAAATCAGCCGGCTTCGGCAATCACAACGTGCGCGCGAGGATTATTTCCCCGTCGGCAAAAATCTCACCTGCACGCGCTGCCCGATGCGCAGATCGGCAGCATTCTCGAGCTGCAGGATGCATTCGACGTCGCGCGTGTCGGTCGCCTCCTGCGTGCTTTCGGTGAGTTTGCTCGGGCCGAATACATCGCCGATGCGCGACACGTGCGCAGTGTAGGTCTTGCCGTCGACGTCACTGGACACTTCGGCATTCTGTCCGACTTTGACCTTGGCGACGAAGCCCTCGTTCAATTCCGCGCGCACGATGCGTGGTTTGTCCGGCAGAATTTCGACGAGATCGCCGCCTGCCTGCGTCGACACGGCTGCGCCGAGCTGCGCGATGCGCGCGACGATGTGGCCGGCGACCGGTGCGCGCAGCTGGCGCGCGTCGACTTCGTATTCCGCCTGCTTCACTTTCTGGCGTGCGGTCTCGGCGTTGGCGTCGGCAACGGAAATTTCCGCGCGCAATTCGGTCAGCGCCTGGTTCGCGTCGTCGGACGACTGTCCGCTTGTCGCGCCGGCCTGCGAGGCCTCGGCGACGCGCGCTGCGCGCTGGCGCAACGCGGGCAGCTTCGCGCGCATGAGCGAAGCCTGTGCGTTCGCCGTGGCAAGTTCCGCATGCGCGGCGTCGAGCGCGATCTGCGCAGGTTTCGGATCGAGCGCGACGAGCACATCGCCGGCCTTGACCGCATCGCCGATCTCCCCGCGTACTTCGCTGACCACGCCATCGCGGGTCGCTGCGAGGCGCACAATCCCGCCTTCGACGTCGATCTTGCCGCGGGCGATTGCCACGAACGCGGTCGCACCGCTGGTGCCCGTCGCTGCTGGCGCAGGCAGGCTCGGCGATTTGCCGCACGCCGCGAGTGCGAGGACCGACGCGGCAGCGAGTGCGGAAACGAAATGGTAGAAACGGATCATGCGGTGGCTCCTTGCGCCCCATTTTGCACGACATCGGACAGAATGCGTCCGTCCATCATCTCGATGATGCGATCGGAATCGACGGCGAGACGCGTATCGTGGCTGACGCAGACGACCGTCGCGCCGTACACACGGGCGACGCGATGCAGTGCGTCGATCACCTTCTTGCCGTTCTCCGAATCGAGCGCGCTGGTCGGCTCGTCGGCGAACAGGAACTGCGGCTTCTTCGCCAGTGCGCGCGCGATCGCGATGCGCTGCTTCTCGCCGCCTGACAGTTCCATTGGACGCAGATGCGCGCGCGAGGCCAGACCGACTTCTTCGAGCGAGGCGAGTGCCTGATTGCGTACTGCATGCTTGGGCAGGCCGAGATAATCGAGCGGCAGCATCACCTGTTCGAGCGCGGTCAGCGCAGGAAACAGATTGAAACCCTGGAACACGAAGCCGGTGTGTTCGAGGCGGAATTTTTCCAGATCCGCACGCGATTTTTTCCACAGGTCTTCGCCGAGCGCGGAGACGTTGCCGCTGTCTGGCTTGAGCAGGCCGCTCAATATCGCCAGCAGTGTACTTTTACCCGAACCCGATGGGCCGAGTATCAATGTCAGTTCGCGCTCCGCAAGGCGCAGCGACATGCCCTGCAGCACGCGGGTCTCGAGCTTGCCCGAGGTATAGGTCTTGGTGACGGATTCGGCGACCAGTGCGCTAGCCATATCAAAACCTATTGCGCTGCGCATCTTGCGCGCCGCCGGCGCTCGGATTCCTCATGTACTGACACGTACACTCCGGTTCCTGCGCGCCGTCGACACGCAGCCTGCCTTCGCTCATTGCGGTTTTGATAGGGCTTGGCGTCATGGCTAGCGCAAGAGGTTTGCCGGTTCCAGGTGGTTGATCGCGCCGACCGCGAGCAGGCCGGAAATCAGCGCGATCGTCATCACCAGCGCCGAGCAGGCGATCGCGGCGATATAGTCGAACGTGATCGGCACGTCCTGTCCATGCGCGAGCAGCGCGAGCAGCACGGCGACAATGCCGCCGACGACGATGCCGATCGTGCCGACCCAGAATGCCTGTTCGAGGATCACGCGGCGCAGTGCCGCTACGCCTGCACCGAGCGCGTTGAGCATCGCGTATTCGCGCACCGAGCTTGCGACCGCAGCGAACAGCGTCTGGCTGGTGATGACCACGCCGACGATGAAGACTACGAGGGCGAGGAACAGAAATCCCAGACCGGCGCCGGTTTCGAACATCCAGTAGGTCGCTGCGTTCTGCGCGAATTCGACGTGTGTCCATACGGCGAAGCGATGCGCTGCGCCGACCTTGGCGAGGCGGTCACGCACGACTGCGGGATCGGAGCCTGGCGCGAGCCGCGCGATGTAATAGGCGATCTTGTCGCGGTCGGCCGCATCACCGACGAGGCTGCGTGCGGTCGCGATCGAGGTCACGATATTGACGCCGCCGAGCGCGCGCAGGCCGTTCGCGCCGGCGACGATTTTGACGCGGTGACCGTTGAGCGTCGCGCTGCTGCCGATGCCGAGGCCGAGTTTGGGCAGATCGGCAGCGTCGACTATCACCGAGGCCGGCTCGAACAGCTTGGCGCGCGTCGGCGCATCGAGCACGCGCGAGAACATCAAGCCGTTCGGATTCGGATCGATGCCCGAGACGAACACCGACACGCTGCCGCGCTCGACCGGGCCACGCCAATCGCCGTCGATCCACTGGAACGGTTCGACCTGCACGACGGCGGGATCCATGCGCAGCCACACTTCGGTGTCGCGCGGCACCGGGCGGCCGAGCTCGACGCTCTGCGTACCCGGATTGCCGGCCCAGATATCGCCGCCCGAGCGGCTCACATACACGCCGGCGCTGGAGAAGATGCCGAACATCAGCGCGGTCATCATCAGCAGCAAGAGGCCCGAGAACGCGACCGCGAGCGCGGCCGGCAGGAATTTGCGCCATTCGTAGATCAGCGTCTTGCGCGCGAGAGCGACCATCATTTTGTCGCTGCCTCGGTTTCCAGCGGCGGCATCGCGCCACCGAAGGATTTGTACAGCGCGATATAGGCAAGCGCGCGTTCGCGCAGGACATTGCTTGCCTGCAGCTGCGATTGCACGAGCGCAATGCCGGCATTCGCGTTGTCGACGCCGTCGCCCAGACCGATGCGCTGCAGTGTCTGTGCGGCCCGCGCGCTTCGCCGCAAATTGCGCGAGCGCAGTCTGCACTTCGGCGACGCTTTCCAATACGGCTTCGCGATACGCGAGCACCGCGGCGTTGAGCGCCGCTTCGCGCGCATTTACGACGTCGCGGCGCATGCCCCAGTCGAAAATCGGAATCGACAGCGACGGGCCCGCCAGCGGCACCGCGCGATTGGGCCGATCCAGATCGCCGGTCAGCGCGGTCGATGAAATCAACGTGCCGGTGATGCCGAGCTTTGGATAAAGATCGGCTCGCGCGATGCCGAGTTCGCCGGCCGCCTTGAGCACGTTCTGTTCGGCGCGACGGATCTCCGGTCGTGTGCGCAGCAAGTCCGCAGGCGATGTGCCGATCGCGATCGACGGCAACGCCGGCTGCAACGCGACCGCTTCGAGCGCAGGGTCCGCCGCGTTCGTGCCGAGCAGGACGCCCAGAGCCTGTGTCGATGCGACCATCATCTGCCTGGGCTCATCCGCCTCGCCCAGGGTCTGTTGCCATTCTGCCTGCGCGCGATCGAGTTCGAGTTGCGAGCCGAGCCGCGTGCGCAGACGAGTCTGTGCAAGCTCGACTTGTTGGCGCCGCAGTGTGGCGAGCTTGCCGAATTGTGTTACGCGCGCCTGCGCCGCACGTAACTCGACATACGTCTTCGCTACTTCCGCGCTGACCGTCACCCGCGCCGCAGCATCGTCGATCGCTGCGCTGTTGAGATCGGCCATGGCGACGCGCTCGCTGGCCTGTGCACGACCGAAGAAGCCGAATTCCCAAGTCGAATCGAAACCCACTTCGAGGTAGCCGACGCGCGCGTTCGGCGCGGTTTCCTCGTAAATACGGAAATTGAGATTGGGCCAGAACTCGCGGCTCGCGCGGTGTTGCAGCGCGCGCGCTGCCTTGAGGCGCTCGGCGGCGATCTGGATATTGAGATTGCTGTCCAGCGCGCGCCCGATCAGCGCATCGAGCGTTGCGTCGTTGAACGCACGCCACCAGTTTTCCAGATCAGGTTGCAGGCCGCCCGGCATCGCAGCCTGGTCGCGCCAGGCTGTCGGTACATCGCGCGGCAGCTCCGGCAGCGGCGTCTGTACCGCGCACGCTGCGCTCGCGAGTGCGACCGCGAGTGCGCACGCGCGCATGCACGCGCGCGCGACGGCACCGGGCTTGGCCACCGATTCCGACACTAGGGCTTCGCCTGCGCCGGTTCGACCACGAGTATGCTGAAGCTGTCACGCAGCATCGAGCCGCGCTTGTGCTCGGCGTCGGCAGGGCCGAATTCCGCCGCAGGCAGGTACAGGCGATGCGTCGTCGTATCGAGCACGAGCGTGCGCGCGCTCTTCTGCGTCGCAAGCGTCGATTGCGCGGCGTAGTGATTGGCGTCGGTTTGGCGGATAACGCTGAGCGTCCCTTCGCCGTTGGCGCTGAAGATAGTCTGCAAAGCCGCATCGAATTCAGCGCCGTCGCTGCCGTCGCCGATCGGTACGTTAGCGACAGCCTTGCCGCTGTCGATATCGAGCACGACCAGCGTCTTGTTGCCGCAGGTGGAAAAGCTACGGCGATGTTTCGGGTCGAG
>VBNZ01000193.1:4290-6039 GCA_005877675.1 Gammaproteobacteria bacterium | reverse complement strand
CCCTTGGCCTGCAGATCGATCGTGTGATCGTAGAAGCCGACCACGCCCTGCACTGCGCCGGCGAGCATCTGGTTCTCCGCGTTCACGCCGGCCTGTTCGCTCTGCAGTTCGACATCAAGGCCTTGTTCCTTGAAGTAGCCTAGCTGCTCGGTGAGTTTGGCCGGCAGATAAATCTGCTTTTCGAGCCCGCCGACCATGATCGTGATTTTGTCGGCAGCGTGTGCGCCGATTGAAATGGCACCCGCCAGAAGGGCAATGCTGCAACGCGTTGCGAAGGCTTTCATGGATGATCTCCCCGAATGTGTCATGTGTAGCTTGTGCGCCGCATAAGGCACCCGAGTGCGGATGCGCGCGGAGCGCCTCGGCGCGACTGAGCATAGTGCGATCGCGCCGGGCGCCAAACCGGTTTAGAAACGCAGGCGCAGGCCAGTGCAGAGTTCGAGCACGCTGCGGAAGCCATTTCCCGCAGAATCCTTGTAGTCGCCGCTGGTCGACATGTAGTCGGCGACGACATAGAAGTCCACGCGCTTGTCAGCGTGATACATGATCGTGGCCGCATAAGCGTCGCGATCTCCGCTGCTGGACTTCTTCACACCCGCGGTGTTTTTGTAGGCGCCCAGCGTGTATCCGGCACCCGAGAGCCCGGCGTTGTGGGCGTGTGCGCCTTCCCAGCTGAGGAAGTACTGAAGCTTGTCGCCTCCGGGTCTGAACGAACCGGAGATCGTGTAGTTGTTGTCGGTACGGTCGCCGACGACGGCCTGTTCCGCTTCGTAGCGATAGTAGCCCGCATTCAGGCGGAAATCGCCGAAGCGTACATTGCCGCCGAGCGTGTAGGTCGTATGCTCGAAGTTGTTGATCTTCGACTGGTTGTATTCACCGGCCAAGGTGTAGTTCGATCCGTTGTAGGCGAGTGCCGCAGCTTGCGACGAATTGTTCGAGAAGTCGCCCGGCGCGCCGCCAATCTGGTAGGCCAGGCCCGCGACGAAGTCGCCCATCTTCTTCTTCCATACGACGCCGCCGTCGTAGCGCGTGCCGGTTGCGCTCGCGACATAGAAGATGCCGTTCTTCGAGACGTTGTTATTGGTCCAGCCGCCTTCGGTGACGTCCACGTTGGGCTTGGCGTAGGGCACGCCGTAGACTTCGGCGAAGTCGCGACCGAGCGTGTTCTGGCGGCCGAACGTGACGCGGCCGAGGGTGTTGCTTTCCAGACCGACCCACGCATCGCGGTTGAACAACACACCGGCCGTATCTTCGGCGCCGGTGCGCAGTTCGTATTCGCTTTCGAGCTTGTAGATGACGTTTGCCGAGCCATCGTCGAAGCCGATATTGTGATTGCCGATGAGGCCCCAGCGGCTGCCGCTGAAGTAACCGGTGGTGAGGTCTTTCAGGTGATCGCCCTTCGCATTGGCGTTGCTGCGATCGCGCAGCGTCAGATCGAGCAGGCCATACAACTTGACCTGATCCTTGCCGTAGGTGACGCTCAGGCCATCGCCGAGCTTGCCTGACGCATCGAGTTTTTTCTTGTCGGCAACCTTTTCCTTGGCGTCGTTTTCCGCTACGGCGCGCTGGACGTCGACGGTCGCGTTCAATTTGCTTTCGAGTGCCTCCAGCCGCGCCTGCTGCTGCGCGGCGACTTCCTTCTGATGCTGGAGCTCCGCCTTGAGCGCGGCGATCTCCTGCGCCGCACTTGGCGGGGCAGCGAGCGCAGCGCCTGACGAAAACAATCCGGCCAAGATGGCCAATCGCAAC
>VBNZ01000193.1:0-4272 GCA_005877675.1 Gammaproteobacteria bacterium | reverse complement strand
GGCCTTTGTTTTGGGGCAAGTTCGGGACGTCGCTTTCTGCGCTGCGTTGAGCTTCCGATCGAGCCGGGTGTATTTCCCGGTGGTCAGAGCGCAGCTTGGTCTTGTGCTTCGTCCCGTGCGGGGAGGAAGCTAAGCTAATGAAACTTTCGAGTAGCTTTCAGCGCAAGAACTTTCAATGTCGCGCTGCAGCGTAATTGCTAGGCGCGCTGCAGACGGCGCGCGCCAATCGCATTCATCTCATGCGATAAGTGATGCGACCTTTGGTCAGGTCGTATGGCGTCATCTCTACCTTGACCTTGTCGCCGGTCAGGATGCGGATGTAGTTTTTGCGCATACGTCCGGAGATGTGTGCGGTCACGACGTGGCCATTTTCGAGCTGCACGCGGAACATGGTGTTGGGCAGGGTGTCGAGCACCGTGCCTTCCATTTCGATTTGATCGTCTTTTGCCATTTACTCGGGGTGTGCGGAAGAGGGGTGCCCCGCAGGGTGCGGAATTTTGCCATGTTTGGCGCGCTACGGGAAGCGGAACGCACCGATTTTCCTTATCCGGCGAGGCTTCGCGCGTCGAATTGCGGCCAACGCGCGCGCCAGCTGCCAGGTGCGAGCGCGCGCTCGCAGTAGTCATTGCGCGATGAAGCGCTTGCGAGGCAGCTCGAACGCGCCGAGCGTCATGAGATGACTGGAAGCGACCTGCGCATCGATCAGCGGAAATCCCCATTCGCGCAGCACTCGGCACAGCGCGAACAATGCGACTTTTGAGCCGTTCGTGCGTGCGCTGAACATCGATTCGCCGAAAAACATGCGTCCTATCGCGACACCGTAGATGCCGCCGACGAGTTCGGCACCGGCATAAACTTCGACCGAGTGCGCGTGCCCAGTCGCGTGCAGGCGGCCGTACGCGTCGAGTATCGCCGCACCGATCCACGTTGTTGGCTGTTTCGGACGCGGCGCTGCGCAGGCGCGCATCACGCCGGCAAAATCGCGGTCGGCAGCAAGCGTCCAGTCGCAATCGCGCAACCAGCGCCGCAATTTCGTTGCAATGTGGATGCGCTCGGTTGCGAATACCATGCGCGGATCGGGCGACCACCACAGGATTGGCTCGTCCGCCGAGTACCAAGGAAAGATGCCATGCCGGTACGCATCGAGCAGGCGCGAGACGGACAGATCGCCGCCTGCCGCGAGCAGGCCGTTCGGATCGTCGAGCGCGAACTCGACCGGTGGAAACGCCTCGCGCATGCCCGCGTGCAGGATCGGAATGCGGATCATGCGGACAGGTGCGCGTAGGGCGAGTGCGCCATCAGCTCCGCGTGATACGCACGCAGGTGGACTGTCTCGTGCGCGAGCGCGTCGCGCACGGCCGCGCGAAAACGCGAATCGCGGATGTAGTGGAACGAGTGCGTCATCGCCGGCAGAAATCCGCGCGCGATCTTATGTTCGCCCTGCGCGCCAGGCTCGAAGGTTTTGACGCCATGCCGCAGGCAATACTCGATGCCCTGGTAGTAGCAGGCCTCGAAATGCAACCCGGCCACGATCTCATCGCTGCCCCAGTAGCGTCCATACAAGGTGTCGGACGAACGTAGCAGCAGCGCCATCGCAATCGTGGTCCCGCTGCGCCGGCACAGCACAGCGATCACGTTGCGCGGCATGGTCGCACCGAGGTGGCGGAAAAAGCTTTCCGTCAGTGCAGGATGGTTGCCGCGCTCATCGAAAGTGCTGACGTAAAGCCGATGGATGGTGCGCCAGTCGGCATCGCTCAACTCGTCCCCGTGGCGCACTTCGCAGACCACGCCCGCGCGTGCGACTTGCGCGCGCTCATGACGGATGTTCTTGCGCTTCTTGTGGTTGAGCGCAGCGAGGAAATGCTCGAAATCGCGCCAGCCCGCGTTGCGCCAATGGAACTGCCAGTCGAAGCGTTCGAGCCAGCCGGCTTGGGTCAGCGCTCGAGCGTCGTCGCCACTGACGAAATTGACGTGCGCGGACGAGAGCGCGGCGCCGTCGGTCGCGCTCGTAATCGCTTCGATCAGGCGTGCGCGCAGTCCCTGTGCATCGCCGCCTGATCCGACCAGCAGCCGCGCGCCGGTTGTGGGCGAATAGGGCACCGCACCGAGCAGTTTGGGATAGTAGTCGAGCCCTGCGCGCTCATACGCCGCGGCCCAGGACCAGTCGAACACAAACTCGCCGTGCGAATTGAGCTTCAGATACAGCGGTGCGGCTGCGACGAGCTCGGTATTTCTATACAAGGCCAGATGCTGCGCACGCCAGCCGTAATCGGCGCGCAGGCTGCCGGTGTTCTCCAAGCCGGCGAGAAAAGCGTGGCTGAGGAACGGATTGTCGTCGGGACGCAGGGCGTTCCATGCCGTTGCGTCGATTTCATCGAGCGCGGTGTGAAAGCGTGCAATGAGCGTGTGAGGTTGGGTCATCGTGACTTGCCCGCTTCGCGGGCGAGGGCGTTGCTAGGCTCGGAATCCTTCCCTCGCCAAGCAATCCGGCCTACGGCGCCTGCCTTCGGCATTGATCTTCGCGCGCGCTGCCAGTCAAGGCATCGTGCAAGCGCTCAGGCCAACCCCAGCTTATCCAGATATTTTTCAGCATCCAGCGCCGCCATGCAGCCGAATCCGGCCGAGGTCACTGCCTGGCGGTAAACCTGATCGGCCACGTCACCCGCTGCGAATACACCGGGCACGCTGGTCGAGGTCGCGCCGCCGTCGATGCCGGACCTGATGATGATGTAGCCGTTCTTCATGTCGACCTGGCCATCGAACAGCGCAGTGTTCGGCGTGTGGCCGATCGCGACGAACATGCCATGCACCTTGATGTCGCGCGAGCTATTGTCCTGGATGTTCTTCAGGCGCAGGCCGGTCACACCCTTGTCGTCGCCGAGCACTTCGTCGACGGCGCTATGCCAGACGATGTCCACTTTTCCACTTTGTTGCTTGGCGAACAGTTTGTCCTGCAGAATTTTCTCGGCTTTGAACTTGTCGCGCCTGTGCACGACGGTAACCTTGCGCGCTATGTTGGCGAGATACAACGCCTCCTCGACCGCGGTGTTGCCGCCACCGATCACGGCGACATCCTGGTCGCGATAAAAAAAGCCGTCGCAGGTCGCACAGGCAGACACGCCCTGACCTTTGAATTTCTCCTCGGATTCGATACCGAGATACTTCGCCGTCGCGCCGGTCGCGATGATCAGCGCGTCGCAGGTGTATTCGCCATTGTCGCCGACGAGACGGAACGGTTTACGCGAAAGCTCTGCGGTATGGATATGGTCGAACACGATCTCGGTGTCGAAACGCTCGGCATGCTTCTGCATGCGCTCCATCAGCGCCGGGCCTTGCAGATGCTCGATATCGCCCGGCCAGTTGTCGACATCCGTCGTGGTCATGAGCTGGCCACCTTGCTGCAGACCGGTGATCAACACAGGCTTGAGGTTCGCGCGCGCCGCGTACACGGCCGCGGTATAGCCGGCAGGGCCGGAGCCCAGAATGATCAAACGGCTATGCTTCGGGGTCGTCATGTATAATTCTCGTCACTAGTAAGCGGCCGGTGAGCGCGCGCGGAGGGGAACCCGAAGCATGGGGTGCCTTGCGCATGGAATCAAGTGAGATTCCGCCGTCCGCGAACTACTCAAAAACGGGAGTTCAACATGCGTATCGGCGTCCCATCAGAGACCAAAACCCTCGAAGGGCGTGTTGCACTCGTACCTGCAGCGTGCGGCGATCTCGTGCGCCGTGGCCACGAAGTGTGGGTGCAGCAGGGCGCAGGTGAAAAGAGCGGTTTTTCTGATGAGCAGTACACGCGCGTCGGTGTGAAGCTCGCGTCGAATGCGAAGAAGCTGTACGAAATCGGCGAGCTCATCGTCAAGGTAAAGGAGCCGATCGCAGGCGACCTTAAGCATCTGCGCAAGGATCATTTGCTGTTCTGCTATCTGCATCTCGCGCCGGATCCGAAGCTGACCAAGCGCCTGCTCGATATCGGCCTGACCGGCATTGCGTTCGAGTCGGTCGAAGATGCAGATGGCTCACTGCCGCTGCTCGCGCCGATGTCGATCATCGCCGGACGCATCGCAGTGCAGATCGGCACGCATCTGCTGCATCAGCCGGCGGGCGGCAAAGGCCTGCTGCTCGGCGGCCTGCCGTCGACGGAGCGCGGCAAGGTCGTCGTATTCGGCGCAGGCGCTGCGGGCCGCAACTCGGCCGAGCTCGCTGCCGCCGGTGGCGCCAATGTCGTCGTGTTCGAGAAGCGTCAGGATCGCTTGCGCGAGATGATGAATC
>VBNZ01000195.1:11104-11457 GCA_005877675.1 Gammaproteobacteria bacterium | reverse complement strand
GGTCACGACCTGACGCTGTCGATCGACAAGAACATCCAATATCTCGCCTATCGCGAGCTGATGAGCGCGATCAAAGAGCATCACGCCGCGAAAGGCTCGATCGTCGTCATGGACGTGACCAACGGCGAGATACTCGCGATGGTCAACCAGCCTTCGTTCAATCCGAATGCGCTGACGCAGAACCTGCCCGCAGACGAGCTGCTCGATCATATGCGCAACCGCGCGGCGACCGACAATGTCGAGCCTGGCTCAACGATGAAAGCGCTGACGATCGCCGCCGCGCTCGAAAGCGGCAAGTGGAAACCCGAGTCGCGCGTCGATACTTCGCCCGGCACTTACGAGCTGTACGGCCA
>VBNZ01000195.1:2958-10990 GCA_005877675.1 Gammaproteobacteria bacterium | reverse complement strand
AGTGGCTCGGGCTTCACTGGCGAATCGCCGGGCAATCTGCCGATCGCCAAACGTTGGGGCCCGGTCGAGCAAGCGACAATTTCCTACGGCTATGGCTTGTCGCTGACGCCGCTGCAGCTCGCGCGCGCCTATGCGGCGTTCGCTGCCGGCGGCGTGCTGCATCAGCCGACTTTCGTCAAGGGCGGCGGTGACGAGGGCAAGCGCGTCGTCGACGAGAAGATCGCGCGTCAGGTCAACGCAATGCTGCAGACCGTCGTCTCGGCCGAAAGCACCGCGCCGAAAGCGGCGGTGCCGAACTATCTCGCTGCGGGCAAGACCGGCACCTCGCACGTGGCGCGCAACGGCGGCTACAGCAATTTCTACAACTCGGTGTTCGTCGGTTTCGTGCCGGCGTCGAATCCGCGCCTGGTGTCGGCGATCGTGATCACCGGCGCAAGCGGCTCCAACATCGTGCAGTACGCGGGTGGTTTCGTTGCGGCGCCGTCGTTCAGCCGTGTGATGCAGGATGCGCTGCGCGTGCTCGATATTCCGCCCGACAACGTGAAGAACTGGTACGCGGGCGGGCCGGGTCCGAATCCCGCGGCGCTGCCGCGCGAACCTGCCGCGAACACGGTCGAGCAGGCGCAGGGCGAGCCCGAAGAGGTTGAGCCGTGAGTGCGGCCAGCGTACGCCTTGTCGATCTGCTCGCGGGCTTGCCGATGGTGGACGTACCACCGACGCTGCGCTCTGTCAGCGTCGGCGGCCTCACGCTCGATTCGCGCCGCGTGCACAAGGGCGATGCTTTTGTCGCGCTGCAAGGTGCCAGTGCACATGGCATCACGTTTGCCCCGGCGGCGGTTGCGTCGGGCGCTTCGGTGATTCTTGCCGAGACGCCGGCGCCCGCCGCCACCCAAGATGAGCTCGCCGCACAGCCGGTCGTCTGGATCGAACACCTGCGCGAGCAACTCGGCGAGATTGCTGCACGTTTCTACGGGCGTCCGTCCGAAGCGCTGCGCGTGGTCGGCGTGACCGGCACCAACGGCAAAACATCCGCGGTGCAGCTCCTCGCGCACGCCTTGCAGCATCTCGGTGCGCGCGCGGCGACGATCGGCACGCTCGGCGTAGGCCTCGTCGGCGACCTGCGCGAAGGCGAGCGCACCACGCCCGACGCAATCAGCACGCACGCGTTACTCGCCGAATTCCGTGATGCGGGCGCAAGCCATATTGCGATGGAGGTGTCCTCGCACGCACTCGAACAGGGGCGTGTCAACGCGGTGAAATACGAGGTCGCCGCATTCACCAATCTCACGCGCGATCATCTGGATTATCACAGCACGATGGAGGCCTACGGCGCGGCCAAGGCCAAGCTGTTCACCTGGCAGGGCTTGCGCAAGGCGGTGATCAATATCGACGACGAGTACGGCCGCGAACTGGCCGATTCGTTGCCGGGGCGCATCCACGTGTTGCGCTACGGCATCGACAATGCGCACGCCGACATCGTCGCGCGCGACGTGCACCTGGGCGCGGACGGAATTCGCTTCACCCTGGTCACGCCCTGGGGCAAGAGTGCGGGCATGACGCCGCTACTCGGGCGTTTCAATGTCGCCAATCTGCTCGCGGTAATCGGCTGTCTCGGTGCGTTGGGGTATACATTTGCACAAATTCTGCAGGCGCTGGCGCAGGCACAGCCGGTACCCGGGCGGATGAATCGCCTCGGCGGCGGCGCGCAGCCGCTTGTCGTCGTCGACTACGCGCATACGCCCGATGCGCTCGAACAGGCGCTGACGAGCCTGCGCGCGCATTGCGCCGGCAAGCTTGTCTGCGTGTTCGGTTGCGGCGGCGAGCGCGATCAGGGCAAGCGCCCGCAGATGGGTGCGATCGCCGAGCGTCTTGCCGATCGCGTCATCGTCACCGACGACAATCCACGCGGCGAGGACGGCGATGCGATTGTTGTGCAGATTATCGCCGGCTTCACCCGCACCCACACGATCAAGCGCGACCGCGCGCAGGCGATCGCACTCGCGCTGCGCGAGGCGCAGGCGGGCGACGTGGTGTTGATCGCGGGCAAGGGCCACGAGCCATATCAGGAAATCGCCGGCGTGAAGCATTCGTTCGACGATCTCGCGGTCGCTCGTCAGGCGCTGGAGGCGCGCGCATGAGGCTGTCCGACATTGCGCAGTGGACGCAAGGCAACTTGTTCGGCGACGACACGATCGTGCACCTCGTCGCGACCGACTCGCGCGTGCGGATGCCCGGTGCGCTGTTCGTCGCGCTCAGCGGCGACAATTTCGATGGTCACGATTTTGTCGCCGCGGCGAAGGCGGAAGGTGCGGCAGCCGCACTCGTCTCATACGTGGTGGCGGTCGATCTGCCGCAGGTGGTTGTCGACGATACGCAGATCGCGCTCGGCGATATCGCGCGCGCGGTACGTGCGCAGCGCCACGTGCGCGTGATCGGCATCACCGGCTCCAACGGCAAGACCACGGTCAAGACGCTGGTCGCGGCCATTCTCGCGCTGCACGGCAAGACGCACGTGAACGTGGGCAACTTGAACAACGAGATCGGCCTGCCGCTGTCGTTGCTCGCCCTGCCCAAAGATGCGCAATACGCCGTGCTCGAAATGGGCGCTGGCAAACCCGGCGACATCGCCTATCTCGCCGCCATTGCGCGGCCGGAAATCGGCCTCGTCAACAACATCGCGCCGGCTCATCTTGAACGCATGGGCACGCTCTCAGGCATCGCCGAAACCAAGGGCGCACTGTACGCGGCGCTGCCGCCGGACGGCGTCGCGATCATCAATGCCGACGATGCGTTCGCACCGACGTTCGCAACAATGAATCATGCGCAGCGCACGATCCGTTTTGGTCTGCATCATGCCGCCGAGGTGCGTGCGGACATCCGCAATCTGACCGGCAACGCACAATTCGTGCTGCGTGTCGGCGCCGAGCGCATCGACATCGCGCTGCCGCTCGCGGGCAAGCATAACGTGATGAACGCGCTCGCCGCGGCCGCGGTCGCGCATGCACTCGAGGTGCCGCTCGCGACGATCAAGCAGGGACTCGAATCGGCGAGCGCGGTGCAAGGGCGCCTGGTGCGTCATGCAGTGCCGGGCGGTTGGATCCTGATCGACGACAGCTACAACGCCAATCCCGGTTCGATGCGCGCGGCGATCGACACGCTCTCCGCAGAAGGACACGAAACCTGGCTCGTTCTGGGCGACATGCGCGAGCTTGGGCCCACCGCGCGCCAACTGCACGCGCAGATCGGCGAGTATGCGCGCGATCTGGGCATCGCTCGCCTGTTCGCGGTGGGCGAGCTGTCGCGCGCGAGCGTAGATGCGTTCGGTCCGGGGGCGAAGCACTATGAAACTCAGGAAGAACTGATTGCCGTGCTCACCGCGCAAGTGCGTGCGGGCGTGACGATGCTGGTCAAGGGCTCGCGCGGCTCGGCCATGGACCTTGTAGTCAAGGCACTGCTGCGCGGTGCGGGCGCCGGCGAGGGCACCGGTCTCAACGCTGGAGGCGCGCATGCTGCTTGAGCTCGCCGCACTGCTGCAGGGCAAGATCAGTGCCCTGCACTTGTTCCAGTATCTGACCTTCCGCGCGATCATGTCGACGCTGACCGCGCTCGCATTCTCGCTGCTCGCCGGGCCCGCGGTCATCCGCAAGCTCGCCGACGTTAAAGCCGGCCAGGTCGTCGACGATGGGCGGCGCGCTGATCCTGTTCGCGATCGCGATCGCAAGTCTGTTGTGGATGGACCTCAGCAATCGTTACATGTGGATCGTGCTCGGCGCGACGCTCGCGTTCGGCGCCATAGGTTTTTACGACGACTACAAAAAGATCGTGCTCAAGAACAGCGCGGGACTCGCCGCGCGCTGGAAATATCTGTGGCAGTCTCTGTTCGCGCTGGCGCTCGCGTTCGCGCTGTACTCGACCGCGCACGCGCCGGCTGAGACCGCGTTGTATGTGCCGCTGTTCAAGCAGGTCGCAGTGCCGCTCGGCGTCTTCTTCGTGCCGCTCGCGTATTTCATGATCGTCGGATTCTCCAACGCGGTGAACCTGACCGACGGTCTCGACGGCCTTGCGATCATGCCATCGGTACTCGTGGTCAGCGCGCTCGGCGTGTTTGCCTATCTCGCGGGCAATCACGTGTTCTCCGAGTATCTGGGCATACCGTCGATTCCCGGCGCGGGTGAGCTGACGATTTTCTGCGGCGCGCTTGCAGGCGCGGGCCTGGGTTTCCTATGGTTCAACGCCTATCCGGCGCAGGTATTCATGGGCGACATCGGCGCACTTGCGATCGGTGCCGCACTCGGCACGCTCGCGGTGATCGTGCGCCAGGAAATCGTGCTGCTCGTGATGGGCGGCGTGTTCGTGATGGAGACCGCCTCGGTGATGCTGCAGGTCGCGAGCTTCAAGCTCACCGGCAAGCGCATCTTCCGCATGGCGCCGATCCATCATCACTTCGAATTGAAGGGCTGGCCGGAATCGCGCGTGATCGTACGCTTCTGGATCATCAGCGTCGTGCTGGTGCTGATTGGCCTCGCCACGCTCAAGGTGAGATGAAATGGATTTCTTTGCCTCCTCTCAAGCCAAACGCGTCGATGACGTACAAGGACGCTTTGACACGAGCTTGCTCGTCGCCGCGGCTGCGCTGGCGGCATTCGGTGTCGTGATGGTCGCATCGAGCTCCATCGCGACCGCAGACGGCCAGCACCTTGGACCGTTTCATTTCGTAATCCGCCATCTGATTTTTCTCGGCCTCGGCATCGGGCTGGGCACCATGGTCGTGCGCACCGAACTGGATTGGTTCGAGCGCAATGCATTCGGTCTGCTGCTGATCGCGATCGTGCTGCTGCTGCTCGTGTTCGTGCCCGGCCTCGGCGCGCGTATCAACGGCGCGCGGCGCTGGATCAAGCTCGGCATCGCGAGCTTCCAGTCGGTCGAGGCAGTGAAGCTGATGTTCATCGTCTACCTCGCGAGCTATCTCGTACGCCACCAGGAATCGGTGCAGTCGGATCTGTTTGGCGTGGTGAAACCGATCGGCGTGGCCGGCGTGCTCATCGTGTTGCTGGTCACGGTCGGCATGGTCTGGCTCGGCGGCGCACGTATGCGCAATCTCATCTACCTTTCATTGCCGTTGCTGCCGGCGATTGCCTGGATCGCCACGACATCGGACTACCGCGTCAAACGCCTGACCTCGTTCCTCAACCCCTGGGAGCATCCGTTCGACGATGGCTTCCAGCTGACCCAGGCGCTGATCGCGATCGGCCGCGGCGAATGGCTCGGTGTCGGACTCGGCGGCTCGGTGCAGAAATTGTTCTACTTGCCCGAGGCGCACACCGATTTCATCCTCGCCGTGATCGGCGAGGAATTCGGTTTCGTCGGCATCATCGGCGTACTGGCGGTGTTTGCCTGGCTCGTCGGCCGCGCGCTGATGCTTGGCATGAAGGCGGTCGAGCAACGGCAGAATTTTGCCGGCTATTGCGCCTTCGGCATTGGTCTATGCATCGGCCTGCAGGCGCTGGTCTCGATCGGCGTGAACATGGGGGTGCTGCCGACCAAGGGTCTCACCCTCCCGCTGGTCAGTTCGGGCGGCTCAAGCGTGATGATGACCTGCGTGATGGTCGCGTTTCTGCTGCGCATCAGCTTTGAGGTGAGCCGCGTCGAATACGAGCGCGCGGCGGAGCGCGAGGTGGTGCAGCCGCGCGACCTTTTGATGGCTGCGAACAAGCTCATCCCGGGCTCGTCGCAGCGCGCCGAGTCCGCAGCAAGTCCGGACTCGCCTACGACGGACCTGACGCTCTCGCGCCAGGTCCGCGACCGAGGCGTCCTGCCTCGGGGAGTCGCGGCATGAGCGCGGTACGCAACACGGACGAGCGCCCGGTGCTGATCATGGCCGGCGGCACGGGCGGACATATCTTCCCCGGCATCGCGGTTGCGCGCGCGCTGCGTGCGCGCGAAGTGCCGGTGGTGTGGCTCGGCAGCGCGGGCGGACTCGAAACGCGCCTCGTGCCGCAGGCCGGCATCGCGCTCGAAACGCTGGCGATCTCGGGCGTGCGCGGCAAGGGATTCATGGCGTTGTTCGGCGCGCCGCTGAAGATCCTGCGCGCGCTGATCGCGGCGTGGAAGCTGCTCGGCACGGTGCGCCCGCGCAGCGTGCTGTCGCTTGGTGGCTTCGCTGCAGGGCCGGGCGGCATTGCGGCCTTCCTGCGTGGCGTGCCGCTGATCGTGCACGAGCAGAACAGCATTCCGGGCGTGACGAATCGGGTTCTGTCCATTTTTGCCAAAAAGCGTCTTTGTGGATTTATGGACGCGCTGCCGCGCAGCGAATGGATCGGCAATCCGGTGCGCGATGAGATCGCCGCACTGCCGCCGCCGGCCGAGCGATTCGCCGCGCGTATGGGTGCAGTGCGCCTGCTCGTGCTCGGCGGCAGCCAGGGCGCGCGTGCCTTAAATGAGCGCGTACCGCAGG
The DNA here is from genome assembly GCA_005877675.1 of Gammaproteobacteria bacterium. Lineage (GTDB taxonomy): Bacteria > Pseudomonadota > Gammaproteobacteria > Xanthomonadales > Rhodanobacteraceae > Rudaea. The sequence goes on along the minus strand of VBNZ01000195.1, from coordinate 4,536 downwards.
CGCTTGCCTTGCTGCCCGCGGCGACGCGACCGCAGGTGCGCCATCAATGTGGCGCCAAGCTTGCCGACGGTGCACGCGCAGCCTATGCGCAGGCCGGAGTCGAGGCGAGCGTCGAGCCATTCATCGAGGACATGGCGGCGGCCTATGCCTGGGCCGATGTCGTGATCTGCCGTGCAGGCGCACTCACCCTCGCCGAGCTTGCCGCCGCTGGCGTCGGCGCGGTACTCGTGCCGTTTCCGTTTGCAGTCGACGATCATCAGACGCGCAATGCGCAGAGCGCGCTCGCGGCGCACGCAGCCGTGCTGCTACCCGAATCGGAGGCCAATGCCGAGCACATTGCGCAGCTACTCGGCGAGCTCATCGGCGATCGTGCGCGCCTCGCGGCGATGGCGCAGGCCGCACGCGCACTGGCCAAACCACACGCTGCGGTCGACATTGCGCAGCTCTGCGTCGAGGTGGCGGCATGAGCGCACGTGCCGCGAAGCAAACGACCGCATCCGACTGGATCAGCGCCAGTTCGCGCCGCGTGCATTTCGTCGGCATCGGCGGTGCGGGCATGAGCGGCATCGCCGAGGTGCTGCGCAATCTCGGCTACGCCGTGTCGGGCTCCGACAGGAACGACTCGCTCGTCACCAAGCATCTCAAATCGCTTGGTATAAAAGTGTACAAAGGCCATGCGGCCGAGCACGTCGCCGATGCCGATGCGATCGTCGTGTCGAGCGCAATCAAGGCCGATAATCCCGAACTCGTCGCCGCGCGTGCGCGCCGTGTGCCGGTAATGCCGCGCGCCGAGATGCTTGGCGAGCTAATGCGCTTCCGCCGCGGCATCGCAGTCGCGGGCACGCACGGCAAGACCACGACGACCAGCCTGGTTGCCTCGGTGCTCGCCGAAGGCGGCCTTGATCCGACTTTCGTGATCGGCGGTCAGCTGCTTGCCGCAGCGACGCATGCGCGCCTGGGCACCGGCGACTATCTCGTCGCCGAAGCCGACGAGTCGGACGGCTCGTTCCTGATGCTCAACCCGGTCATCGCGATCGTCACCAATATCGACGCCGATCATCTCGAAAACTACGGTGGCGACTTCGCGCAAGTGAAGAAGGCGTTCGACGATTTTCTGCATCGGCTGCCGTTTTATGGCGTTGCAGTGCTGTGTACCGACGATGCCGAAGTCGCCACGCTCGCAGCCGCGACGACGCGGCGCACGCTGACCTATGGCATCGATGCGGACAGCAAGGCCGATGTGCGCGCGAGCGCGATCGCGCAGGACGGCGGACGCATGCGCTTCGCGCTGCATCTGCCAGGGCGCAAGAAAACCCACGCGGTCACGCTGAATCTGCCTGGCCTGCACAACGTGCGCAATGCGCTTGCCGCAGCGGCGATTGGTTGGCAGCTCGGCGTCGATGCGGCCGCGATCGCGCGCGCTCTCGAACATTTCCAGGGCGTCGGCCGGCGCTTCCAGCAGCGCGGCGAACTCACGCTGGCCGGCTCCCATGGAAAGCCGGGCAAGGCGCTACTGATCGACGACTACGGGCATCATCCGCGCGAACTCGCCGCGGTGTTTGCCGCTGCGCGTGGCGG
>VBNZ01000195.1:340-2615 GCA_005877675.1 Gammaproteobacteria bacterium | reverse complement strand
CAAAGGCGCGCGTCACCGATCCCAAACAGTTCGGCCGCGTCGCCGTAGCGATGGGCGGCGCGAGCGCCGAGCGCGAAGTGTCGCTCGATTCGGGCCGCAATGTGCTCGCCGCGCTCAAGGCGCGCGGGGTCGATGCGCACGGTATCGACGGCATTCCCGCACTGCTCGATGCGCTGCGCGCAGGGCACTTCGCACGCGTGTTCAACATTTTGCATGGACGTGGCGGTGAGGACGGCGTGCTGCAGGGCGCGCTGGAGTCATTACGCGTGCCGTACACCGGTTCGCGCGTGCTCGGTTCGGCGCTGGCCATGGACAAAATCCGCACCAAGCAGGTGTGGGAAGCGGTCGGCCTGCCGACACCGCGCTATGCACGTCATCAGGCGGGCGACGACATCGGCAATGCGATCGCCGCGCTCGGCCTGCCGGTCGTGGTAAAGCCGTCGCACGAAGGGTCGAGCGTCGGCATCACGCGCGTGCGCGAGGAGAAGGACCTGCACGATGCGGTCGCGCTCGCGGCGCGCTACGACGGCGAGCTCGTGATCGAGCAGATGATACTCGGCGACGAATACACCGTCGGCGTACTGCAGGGCGAAGCGCTGCCGTCGATCCGCATCGTGCCGAAAGGCGAGTTCTACGATTACCACGCCAAATACGTCGCCGAGGACACGCAGTACATCTGTCCCGGACTCGACGATGCCGGCGAGAAGGAGATCCGCCGCCTCGCGCTGCGTGCGTTCGACGCAGCGGGTTGCGCCGGTTGGGGGCGCGTCGATGTGATGGGCGATCGTGCCGGGCGTTTCTTCCTGCTCGAAGTCAATACGACACCGGGCATGACGAGCCATTCGCTCGTGCCAAAGGCGGCGCGTGCGGTCGGTATCGAGTTCGAAGAGCTGTGCTGGCGGATTTTGGAAACGAGCCTTGAGCGGGACTCGGAACTCGGGACTCGGGACTCGGGAAGTGCACACAGCCAGTCTCAGCGGGCTGATGGCGGAAATCGCAGTGGGGCTTCGGACATTGGTGCGGCAGCTTCTGCCGAGTCCCGAGTCCCGAGTCCCGAGTCCCGCAAGCCATGAACCGCACGCTGCTCAAGCTGTTCGCCTGGGTGATTGCCATCACGCTGGTCGTGCTGCCGGTCGCCGGCGTGCTCAACGGCTGGTTCGCGCAGGAGCGCTGGCCGATCCGCAATCTGGCGGTCGCGGCCGAATTCAATCTGCGATCAAGCTCGAAGACCTGCGTGCCGCAGTAGCGGCGTTGCCGTGGGTGGAGCGCGTCGAAGTGCGCAAGCGCTGGCCCGACACGGTCGAGATGCGCGTGTTCGAGCAGCAGCCGTTCGCGCGCTGGGGCGACAAGCAGCTGATCGGGCGCAACGGCGCGTTGTTCGCCGCGCCCGGTACCGAAGCGATCCAGGGCTTGCCGCAGCTCGATGGCCCCGATGGCGCGCTGCTTGATGTGGTCGACTTCTACAACAAGACGCTGCACACGCTGACCGGCAGCGGGCTTACGCTCGCGGGCGTGAGCCTGTCGCCGCGCGGAAGCTGGAAGCTCGTGCTCGTCGACGGCTCGGAAATCCTGCTAGGTCAGCGCGATATCGACGCGCATCTGCAGCGCTTCCTCGACGTGTTCCCGCGCCTTGCTGCGGGTCGCGGCACGAACACGTTTGCGCGCGCGGATCTGCGCTACGCGAATGGCTTTGCGATCCGCTGGCTCAGTGCCGCGCCGGGCAGCACGAAACCTTTCGACAAACCCGCCGCGCCGGCCAAGGCCGGCGCGCCCGAGAAACAGGCTTGAGTTGCGCATGAAGAACAAAGGCGAAAAATCCCTGATCGTCGGCCTCGATGTCGGCACCTCGAAGGTCGTCGCGATCGTCGGCGAATACGCGCCAGGCGAGCCGGTCGAGATCATCGGCATCGGTTCGCACGCATCGCACGGTTTGAAGCGTGGCGTCGTAGTCGACATCGAATCGACGGTGCAGTCGATCCAGCGCGCGGTCGAGGAAGCCGAGCTCATGGCCGGCTGCGAGATTCGTTCGGTATATGCGGGCATTTCGGGCAGCCATATCCTCGGCCGCAACTCGCACGGCACCGCGCCGATCCGCGATCGCGAAGTGACGCAGGCCGATATCGACCACGTGCTGGATGCCGCATGCGCGGTCGCGATTCCGGCCGATCAGCGCGTGCTGTACAAAGAGCCGCAGGAATTCGTCATCGATGGGCAGGAAGACATCCGCCATCCGATCGGCATGTCCGGCGTGCGCCTCGAAGCAAACGTGCACATC
>VBNZ01000195.1:0-331 GCA_005877675.1 Gammaproteobacteria bacterium | reverse complement strand
CCGACCGCGATCGCATCGTCGAAGGCCATTCTCGTGCAGGATGAGCGCGAGCTCGGCGTGTGCCTCGTCGACGTCGGCGCAGGCACGACGGATATCTCGATCTTTACGCAGGGCGCGATCCGCCACACCGCGTCGCTGCCGATCGGCGGCGATCAAGTCACCAACGACATCGCGCAAGGTTTCCGCACGCCGACCGCGCATGCCGAAGAAATCAAGGTCAGGTACGCCTGTGCACTCGCGCAGCTCGCACATGCGGAGGAAACGATCCAGGTGCCGAGCGTCGGCGATCGTCCGCCGCGCCGCCTCGCGCGCCAGACGTTGGCCGAGTGGG
>VBNZ01000194.1:5417-6722 GCA_005877675.1 Gammaproteobacteria bacterium | reverse complement strand
TTCCTTGCTCCGCTTTCGTTCCAACGCGGTCAGGATGTGGGTGCCGACGAACTCCAGCAAGGTCCGGTCGTCAGCTGAAAAGTAATTTCCCGCCTGGTAGCTTTGGACCACTATCGCACCACAGGCGCGGCCGCCCTGGAGCATGGGAACGCCGAGCCAGTCCTTACTGCGAGGTCCCCGAATGGCCAGCGGTCCGGAAACTTGAATCCCCAGCTGTTCGCTGTTGCCCATCAGCGGTTTACTTTCGCGCAGCAAATACCAAGTGAGTGAACGCTCGATCGAACGCATTGGAAATTCGTCGTCGTCGCCAGGCGGCTGCGGATCGGCCACGTCGACGTAGTACAAGAACCGCAAGCTGTCGCGCTCGGCGTCGTACCGTACGATGTAAAAGTTCTCGGCGTACATCAGCTCACCGACAATCGCGTGGACGCCACGCAACATGTCATGCATATCGCGATCGGAGCCGGCAAGGTCGGAAATGGCGAACAGTGCGCGCTGCAGTCTTTCCGAGCGCTCCAGACTTTGCAGCGATCGTTGCAGGTTGGCAAATTCCAGCGTGCGGCGCAGATGGAGTCCGGCGATCTCGATCGGCGCCGCCATCTCATCAGCAAGCCGCCGCGCGTCGGCGGGCCTGTCTACCTCGAGGAGCAAGACGGACGATGCCGTAGCCGAATTGGTCCGAAACAGGGGCATCGCGAGCCGACGGCCACTAATGGAAGCTGCCGGCGATGCGTCCTTGCTCGCCGCGCGTACCAAATCCATCTCTTCGCGATCAAGTTTCGTTACCGGCTCAGTTTCCGGGGTGCCGGTGCCGTTCAAGCGAAATACGACCGCAGCACGCCTGCAACCAGGCTCGCTTTGCGCCAACTGCACTATGGTGGCGGCGACCTCGCGTGGGTCGGTCGAATCGGCAAGGCGATTCAACTCCTCATGCCGCCGATGAACCGCGGTCCCGGTGAAGAGGTTCGTACAGGTCTGACTCATGACGAGGCACCCGACCTTTCCGCTGGTCAATAGCACTGCGTATCTGAATCCATGCCAACCGATTTTGGCTGATATTCAGCCAGAATTTGTACAGTTGACCACTCTGGATACAAAGCCGCTACTGTAATCCTTGACAGTTCCTTCGCTCCGAATATGGGCGCAGACTAATCGGCTGGGTGAAGAACAGGCAGTGAAGCGTCCGCGTCGACGGGCTCGCCGGTCGACGCGGACAAAGCTTTACTTCATTGCGGACAACCCTGCTGAATCCAGCAGCCGAAGGTATTCACCATGGTCGACGTCCAAGGCTGCTCGCCGGAGCCG
>VBNZ01000194.1:1659-5367 GCA_005877675.1 Gammaproteobacteria bacterium | reverse complement strand
CGCTCTGATAGTTGCTCAGATCGAGCGAACCACCGGTCACCTGCTTCATATGACTGACGTCGGTCGGGGTGAACAATTTCTGAATGTCGTTGGTCCAGGTGACTTGGGTCGGGCAGCTGAGTGATGCGAAGAACTTATGGTCGTGAGTGGTCATTGAGTCTGCTCCTTGGCTGGTTGATGTGGATTACTGGCTGAGACTGCGATTGCGTTGCACGCGCGTGAGGCTCCCACCCGATTCGAGAGCGGGGACTTCGGGGTTGACGACTGAGCCGCGAGCGAGAATCACACTGAAGTCGCCGGCCTGGCCTTGTGGATTCTGTCCCTGGCTACCGTGACAACCCATACAGCCGCCCATGTTGTAGTGCGAGCCGGCGTAATAGGTGTTCTTGTGCTGCGAGCCGTCCTGGTTCCAATCCGTGTTGATGTTTGGCGAAAGACCGCCGCTGAACAGCTGCAGCGCGCGGTTGGTCTCGACGACGATGTTTGCCTGATAGAAGCTCGACGGCGACGGATTTTGCGCGGTGTACGGCGGCTGGCTCGAATACAGGGAGCCGTTCGGTGTCTGCTTCGTGATGACCTTGTCGTGCGGAAAATACTGCACGTTGACGAGCTTGTAGGTAAGCCAAGGCGCCGACGCAATGCCATTCTGCTTGAGATAGGACGCGATAGCAGCGTGCGCCTGCGTGTTGGCGGCGATGACTTCGGACGGAATCGCGTTGTCACGCTTGTTGACGCAGATGTTGCCGCCGCTCGGCGCGTTGTTCGGCGGTGAGGCCGGTGTGTTGCGGTAGTAGAGCTGATTACCGGGGTTTGTGCAGTAGGTCTGCTGCTGCAGCGGCTGGCAGGTCGCAGAATTGCCTGTGAGGATGACAGTTCCGAGCGTACTCGGCGTCGTGTTTGCCGGCGTACTGCTGGGCGGCTGCGGGTCGACGAGGCACCTCTGCGGCGTCGTCGCCGTAGCCGGTGCCGGCGACTTGATGTTGCCGTCCGCGTCTTCGACCGGCGTCCCGCTCGCGGTCAAAAGGTTGTCCGCCTGCTCGAACGTCGCATAGATGAAGTACGGCGCAGATGGCGTCTTCTGGATGATGTGCAGAGCGACCAAGCCCCAGGTCGCGTCGCGATAGCAGTATGAGTTCGGCTGCGCACCGCGTTCGTAGAAGCGCACCGGCTGGGTATGGAAGCGACCGGATGAGATCTCGCTCTGGTTGAGCGGGCGCCACGCAGCTTTAGCCTCGGTAGTGCCGTTGTACTGGCTGACCATCGTGGTGTTGCCGGGCGACGGACTTTGCTGGTTGGCCGACAGATAGTTCTTCGTCGCCGTCACGACACCGGGGGGAATCGCGTTCCACCACTGGTTGAGCGGATTGCTCGGATCGCTGTTTTCAGCCACGTAGACATACTGCAGCCGGCTGGACTTGGCGAGGAACCGAATCAACTGGGGGAAGCTGTTTCCCGGCGAGCTGCCGGACTGGACCACGCCTGCGTACATGCTGTCGAGCGTGATCTGGTCGGTCTCGTCGAGGTTCACCCACGGCACCGGATCGTTCGCCTGACTTGGATCGCATGCCGTCACCGGCACCGCGTAGTTGTATTGCGGTAGCGCATCGTAACCATACGAGGCTTGCGCATTGGCGACGAATCCCGGCGGATTGCCCTTGCCGGGGAAGGTCTCAACCTTGCCGCGGAACGTTTGCCAGGTCGTAGGCCCCTTGCAGTTCGGATCACCGAACTTACAGGTGGAAGAAGGTGTGTCGCGTTGCCCCTGCTGCCCCGACTGCGGCCCGGCCGGCCAGTTGAGTGCGATGAACTCCTGCCAGGCGAATGCAGCAGCTTGCGTCGGCGTAGCACTTGGCGCGCCGCCGGTTTGCGGAGGGCCCGCATTGTAAGGAGGGTTGAGCTCGCTGGGAAATTTCGGCGACACCGTGATCGCAGGACCACTTGGTGTGGCGGCTTGTGCCGCCTGCTGACTCCCGTTACTTACCCACGTCGACGCGAGCAACACGCCACACATCGATAGCAAAGCAACAGCTGTTGATCGACTCCCCGCAGAACGCATAACTTACTCCTTCGGCTATGAAGCAGTTTTCGTCGATGGAACGCCTGAGGGCCATGTGGCCTTCGACGTCCCACAATCGATGTCCAAGAAAGTTGTCAGGTACTGCTGTGCGATAACCGGTCGTCTGCGCGTTTCACATGAGCGCAGAAGGCCGGCCCACTTCTCTCCGGTAAAAGTAGGTAATCAAGAAGAGACGGGTTTTTGTGTTGCGTGCGCTGCCTTGGTGCTGCTGGCCGAATCGTGCGCGTCTATAACTCAGACGCCGTGCATCTGCATCTTCTTCGGCTGTGACACTCGCGGCTTTCCCCCCAGTTCTTCCGTGTGCACACGGAATGTGCGCCAAGAATCGATGCTCGACAACTGTCAGTTCTTCCAGGTAGCGCGCGTCTCAAACTGTCACGATCGTGTAGCAATGCGTAGCATCTGCTTGAAGTTCAAGCAGTTGAATTCGGTTGGGCGAAAACGGAGGAGATGCCTTTCATCAACCTTCTAGCGCGATCATCTGCAACTCCGACTAAATCTCGGAAAATCGCCGACACCTGCCCGTCCGGCCCTAGAATAAGCACGATGGCCAATGAAACTTCCTTATCCGTTGCTTGCGGTACGATCGTGTTGCGCAATGACATCGGTCGCGCCTTGCGCAAGAAGCTCGCAGCGGTGCGGTGCGTCAGCGTGATCGATTGCTGTGGCGAGTTCCGCGCCGGCGATACGGTCAATGTCACTTTCCGCGGCATCGATGGCGGCCAATTCGCGATCGCAATGGCCATCGCCGGTATCGACGCCGCGGCGCTGCGTGAACGGATATCGCTGAAGCCCGCGCAGCCCAGCGGCGACGGGTGCGATGATGCGATAGTGATCGCCGAGCAAGATCTGAAACTGCTGTGGCCACATTAGCGCTACGTTTTGTGAACTGTTCGTCTTGCGAACCCTCGTCGCCTGTTGTACCAATGCGAGGGTTTAGGTTGGAGATTCTTTGGAAGTATGAATATTCGGGTTTCGAGCGACGATGCAGCACTACACGGCGGCGTACATATCGCCAGTTTGGCGGACGGAATGCTCGAATTCCGGCATGAAGACGGCTCCCTCATCGCGGCAGCCTATCGCGATCAAGTGATTGCCAACTCACGTTCCGCAATCGAACAAATATTGCAAAAGGCGTTCGCCGCCAGCCAATCCTTGATACGCCTCGACGCACGTGTCCCCGAGCCTGCCTTTAAGCGTCTTCCTACGATGTCAGACACGGCGCCGTCAGCGCCGAGACCGGTCCAGCCCACGCCGCCCGATCTGCCGCAGCGATCTGTGGCGCAGTGGCTGGTACCGCCGCTATGGAGCGCCGTAAAGAACCGCGCGGCGGCCGAGCATCGCCAGCGCGTGAAGGAATATCGCATTGCAGACGCTGCGTGGGAGCGCGCTTACCTCGATCCGGCCCTACGCGAGCAAGTCAGTGCCGAAGCTGCTGCCGCGTTCAAAGCCGACAAAGCGCGTGCGTTGAAGCAGCAGATGCGCGTCATGTCGGGATCGGATCTCCACGCAGTGATGGAATCGTTCCGCTTGCAGCTACAGCAGTCTGATTGGGCGACGCTGCTCAATGTACGCGCCGTGCTTTCCGACGATTCGTCCAGCGGGACCTTCACCGTCGCCGTTCCCAGGCA
>VBNZ01000194.1:0-1588 GCA_005877675.1 Gammaproteobacteria bacterium | reverse complement strand
TCAACCGTCGCTACCACGTGTATTTGATCGCTTCGACCCTGAAAGTTGCGACCGCTGCGTTCGTAGCGATTCCAACGCTGGCAGAGGCGACCTTGCTCACCCTCGCACCGAATTCGAACAACAGCACCGCGCGTGCGCCTGCGATCCGCGTCCATCTGACCCGCGAGACCTGGCTGGCAGGCTGGCAACGGCCGGATTCGCCTCTGTTCGAGCTGCAGCGCCTACGCGGCACGCTGGTGCTGCCATCTGCGCGCGAACCTATCGGCGCTGCGAAGGTCGAAACTTTCAGCGAAGGCGTAGGTTCGATGTAAGGAAAGGCGCGGCGCAAGCGTCCATTGGGTAACGCAAGTCGTTGCGCTATGTGATTTACCAATTATGACTGTTCGTCGCAATCCGATTCCCGCGATTTCCCCCAGCGAAATCACCCCTGAACGTGCCTATTTGCGCCGCCGCGAAGTCCTCAAGCTGCTTGGCTTGGGCGTCAGCGGCTTCGTGGCCGGCTGTGGCTCGGAATCGGCGCCCAGCGCAACGCCGCTTTCCGAAACTGCGACGCCTGAGGGTAAGCAGCTCGCCGTCGCGCGCAAAGGCGAATACGTCACGGACGAGAAACAGACCAGCTACAAGGACGTCACGCACTACAACAACTACTACGAATTCGGCACCGACAAGGGTGATCCGGCACGCACCTCGGGACGCTTCAAACCGTTGCCATGGAGTGTGGAAGTCGCGGGGCACGCGGAAGTCACCGGACGTTTCACGCTCGAGGACTTGCTCAAGCCGCACGCGCTTGAGGAGCGCATCTACCGGCATCGCTGCGTCGAAGGCTGGTCGATGGTGATTCCGTGGGACGGCATTTCGCTTGCGGATCTGATCAAGCGCTTCAAACCCACATCGCGCGCCAAGTTCGTCGCCTTCACCACGGTTTCGCGGCCATCGGAAATGCCCGGCCTGGCCTATCCCGTGCTCGATTGGCCATATCGCGAGGGCCTGCGCATCGATGAGGCCACCCATCCACTCGCCTTGCTTGCAACCGGACTCTACGGGCGCGAGTTGCCGAATCAGAACGGTGCGCCATTGCGCCTGGTCGTGCCGTGGAAGTACGGCTTCAAGAGCACCAAGGCGATCGTGAAAATCGAGTTCGTAGAGACGCAACCGCGAACCAGCTGGAACGATGCCGCGTCGAACGAGTATGGCTTCTACTCGAATGTGAATCCGGCGGTCGATCATCCGCGCTGGAGCCAGCGTACCGAACGGCGCATAGCTGGCGAAGGCTTCAATCTGCTCGGCAACCGTATCCAGACGCGGCCGTTCAATGGTTATGCGGATCAAGTCGCGAGTCTTTATAGCGGCATGGATCTGCGCAAGTATTTCTGATGATGAAACTGTTCCGCGACCGCATCGCGGCCAGCAAGCCGCTGGTATTCGCACTGTGTCTTATGCCCCTGGGTTGGCTGGCGTGGGACGTCGTGCACGATTCGCTCGGTACCGATCCGGTTGCGCAGCTCGAGCACCGCACGGGCATCTGGGCACTGAGGCTTTTGCTCGGGACGCTCGCGATTACGCCGCTGCGCCGCGTAACGGGTTGGCA
>VBNZ01000223.1:6234-12754 GCA_005877675.1 Gammaproteobacteria bacterium | reverse complement strand
GCGATTTCGTCGCGCTCGGGCATCACGCTGATCTCGATGGAATCGATTGGGATGTGGCAGCAGGTCGGCTTCCTCGCCGATGTGTTCGCCGAGTTCAAGCGCCATGGTCTGTCGATCGATCTCGTCGGCACGGCCGAAACCAACGTCACCGTGTCGCTCGATCCGACCGAGAATCTGGTCAATACCGACGTGCTATCGGCATTGTGCGCGGACCTCGCCAAGGTATGCCGCGTCAAAGTAATCGCGCCGTGCGCGGCGATCACCCTGGTCGGGCGCGGCATGCGCTCGATGCTGCACAAACTCTCCTCGGTTCTGGCCGAATTTGGCTCCCTGCGCGTGCATCTGATTTCGCAGTCGTCGAACAATCTCAATCTCACCTTCGTCGTCGACGAGGAGGTTGCTGCGAATCTCGTGCCGCAACTGCACGACATGCTGATCCGCGCAGAGGCGATGCGCGTCGAAGACGCAGCGGTGTTCGGACCGAGCTGGGTCGACCTGTATAAAAAGCCACAAGTACACACAATGCCCTGGTGGCGCACGCGCCGCGCCGAGCTGCTCGAGCTCGCGCGCGAGGCGACGCCGCACTATGTTTATGATCTCGCCACGGTGCGTGCGCAGGCGCAGGCACTGCGCAGCACGTTGACCGCTGTGGATCGCTGGTTCTATGCGATCAAGGCCAATTCGCATCCGGCGATCCTGCGTGAAATCGCGCGCGCTGGCTTTGGCCTCGAATGCGTTTCGCCGGGCGAGCTTGCGCGCGTACGCGAGGCGGTCGGCGAAAAGATCGATGTGCTGTATACGCTCAATTTCGCTAGCCGCGAGGACTACGTCGCCGGCATCGCGCAGGGCGCGCGCATCACGCTCGATAATCTGCATCCGCTCGCGCACTGGGGCGCGACGTTCGCGGGGCACGAGATCGAGCTGCGTCTGGATCTGGGTGTTGGCCGCGGCCATCACGACAAGGTCAAGACCGGTGGCGCGGGCTCCAAATTCGGTCTTGCGCTCGATGAGCTTAGCGAGTTCCAGCGTCTCGCCGCCCGGCACGGCGTGCGCATCGGCGGACTGCATGCGCATCTGGGTTCCGGCATCCTCGATGCGACGCACTGGAAGGAGGTCTATATCCAGCTTGCGAGTCTCGCCGAGAAGATCGGCAGCGTGCGCGCGCTCAATATCGGCGGCGGCTACGGTGTGCCCGCGCGTGCGGACGAGGCGCCGCTCGATCTCGCCGCGGTCGCGGCAGGCTTGGCCGAAGTGAAGACCGCGTATCCGCAATTCGAATTGTGGAGCGAGCCTGGTCGTTTCCTCGTTGCCGACGCAGGCGTGCTGCTCGCGCGCGTGACGCAGACCAAGCGCAAGGCGGGCTTTCGCTACGTCGGCGTCGATGCGGGCATGCACACGTTGATTCGACCCGCGCTGTACGAGGCGTATCACGACATCGTCAATCTGTCGCGGCTCGACGCGGAGGCGACCGAGCTCGCGCAGATCGTTGGTCCGATCTGCGAATCGGGCGATGTGCTCGGCAGCAACCGGCGCATCGCGGCCGCGCAGGAAGGCGATGTGCTGCTGATCGCGCAAGCTGGTGCTTACGGCGCGGCGATGGCGTCCGACTACAACTTGCGTGGGCGTGCCAGGGAGACCGTACTGTGAGTGGCTTGACTGACCCGCGCAAGTCGCAGGTATTCCGTTTCGTCGGAGCCGACTACGACGCGGCGACTGCGACGGCGAGCCTGCGTTACGCCTTCGACGACGACGCGGTGATGATCGAGCGCATCGTGTTTCCCGCTGCGCCGGCGCTGCCGCGCGAGCGCGAAACGGCGTTTGCCATGGCGCTGCAGTTGCTGCATCTCATCGCCGGCGTGAGTTACTACAAGGCGGGCGTGCCGCCGGCGATACACTTCGAAGGCGATGCGCCCGATGTCGCAACGACGGCATTTCTGCACGAAATTTATCTGCATGGTCTGGGCGAATTCGCCTATCACAACAGATTCGATCTCAGGAGTCGGCTCGCTTCGCTGCTGCAATCGCCGGACGGCCAGCCGTTGCGCAGGCGCGTGCGGCGTTCCAACTTCAGCGAACCTGCCGTCGAGCCCGACGCGCCGTACGTTGCGGCGATCGATGCGCCAAGCTTGCGCCTGCCGCGCCGTACCCTGCTGCCGATCGGCGGCGGCAAGGATTCGCTCGTCAGTGTGGAAATGTGCAAAAGTATCCAGGAGCCGGCGACTGCGATCTGGGTCGGCGATTCCGCGCTGATCGCCGCCTGTGCGGCGCGCACGGGACTGCCGTTGCTCAACATCAAGCGCGCGCTTGCGCCGGAACTGTTCGAATACAATCGCCTCGGCGCGTGGAACGGCCATGTGCCGGTAACGGCGATCAATTCGGCGATCCTGATCTGCGCAGCGATTCTGTATGGCTATGACGCGATCGCCTTTTCAAACGAGCGCTCGGCTTCGAGCGCGACGCTCGAATACGACGGCCAGGAGGTCAACCATCAGTGGAGCAAGGGCGTCGATTTCGAGCGTCGTCTGCGTGAGTATACAAAGCTGCATATTGCCGCTGATCTTGATTATTTTTCCCTGCTGCGGCCCTGGTCCGAGCTCGCGGTCGCGCGCGCGTTCGCAAAGTCGGCGCAATACGACGACGCGTTTTCGAGCTGCAACCGCAACTTCCGCATACTCGGCACACGCCCCGCCGATCGCTGGTGCGGTGAGTGCCCGAAGTGCCACTTCGTGTTTCTTGCGCTGGCGCCGTTCGTGTCCAAGCCACGTCTGCTGAAGATATTCGGCCGCAATCTGCGATGCGCTGCTCGAATACCGCGAGCACAAACCGTTCGAATGCGTCGGCGAGGGGCGCGAGTCGCGCGCTGCGCTGCATACGCTCGCCCAGCGCGCGGAATGGCGTGAGGATGCGCTGGTCGCGCGTTACGCGCGCGAGATCGCGCCACAACTCGATACGCGCGAGCTCGGGCTCGACGGCCTCCTCGCCCCGTCGATAACACACTACTTGCCGGCACGGTTCGAGAAACTGCTGCATGCTGCGCACTGAAACGCCAGATGCCCAATCCGGTCTTGCCGGCCTCGCCGACCAGCGCGTCGCGATCTGGGGCTTCGGCCGCGAAGGCCGTGCCGCTCTCGCCGCGCTGCGCCGGCGCTATCCGGAAAAACTCGTCGATCTGATCTGCCAGCCGGCCGAGGCGGAGGCCGCACACGCGCTGCACGATCCGAGCCTGATCATCATCGAAGAGCCGGTCGGCGCGCCGACGTTGTCGCGCTTCGACGTCGTAATCAAGTCGCCCGGCATCAGTCCGTATCGTGCGCCGTATCCCGAAGCCGCGCACGCCGGCGTGCGCTTCACCTCGGGCACGGCGCTATGGTTCGCTGAACACGCCAGCGCGCGCGTGATTGCGGTTACCGGCACCAAGGGCAAGAGCACGGTGTCGGCGCTGATCGCGCATCTGTTGCGTCAGCATGGCCTGCGCATCGCGCTCGCCGGCAATATCGGCCTGCCGCTGCTCGATCTGCTCGACGTTGGCCATCCGGGGCAGGAGGCCGAACCGGACTGGTGGGTGATCGAATTGTCGAGTTTTCAGGCGCGCGATTTCGGCGGTGCGCCGCAGGTCGCCGTGATCAATAACGTGTTCGAGGAACATCTCGACTGGCACGAGACGCGCGCGAACTATATCTCCGACAAACTTGCAATTGCGGCGCATGCGCGACGTGTCGTCGTCAACGCCGCGCAGCACGAGCTGAGCGACTACGGATCGATTGAATCGGGCGAACGCGGCACGCGCTATGCGTTCAATCGCGATGACGGCTGGCATGTGCGTGACGATGCGATCTTCCGCGGCGGCGAGCGCATGCTGCCGCTCGCATCGATAGCGCTGCCCGGACTGCATAACGCGCACAACGTCTGCGCCGCGCTTGCCGCGATCGAAGCTGCGGGGATCTTCGACATGCGCGACCGCACGGCGATGCAGGCGCAATTGCGTGAACTCGCGCAGCACGTGGCGACGTTCAAGCCGCTGCCGCATCGCTTGCAGCGCCTCGGCGCGTGCGGCGGCGTCGATTACGTCAACGACAGCATTTCGACCACGCCATATGCGGCGATCGAGGCCCTGCGCAGCCTGGGCGAACGCGCGACGACGATCCTCGTCGGCGGCTTCGACCGTGGACTGGACTGGCAGCCGTTCGTCGCCTATGTCGCCGCACATCCGCCGCGCGCGATCGTCACGACCGGCGCGAACGGGCCGCGTATTGCCGAGGCCTTGTGCGCGATCGAATCGGCGCGTTTCGAACTGGTGGCTGCACCTTCGCTGGTGCAGGCGCTCGAAGTCGCGCGCGCGCTCACGCCTGATGGCGGCACGATACTGCTTTCGCCCGGCGCGCCAAGTTTCGACCAGTTTCACGACTATGCCGAGCGCGGGCGCGAATTCGCACGGCTCGCAGGATTCGATCCGGCGGCGATCAGCGATATTGAAGGCATCGGCATCGCCTGAGGCGTTCTCGATACTGTACTCGTTGGTGCTGTATATTCAACGGCGGTGCGCCTAGACGGCGCCCGCTTCATCCTCCCCCAGTGCAGGAATTCCTCTATGCATCGCATCGCATCACTACTTTTTACCGGTTTGCTCGCATTCGACGCCATGTCCGTGCGTGCCGCCGAGGCGGTCGCCGAAGTGCGTCTATATGCCATCGACTGCGGCCTCCTCCAGTTTAAGGATCTGACACCATTTGCGGACACCGGTGAATACGACGGCAAACCCGGCAATCTCGCTGCGCCGTGCTTCCTGATCCGCCACCCGAAGGGCAATCTGCTGTGGGATACCGGACTCGGGGATAAGATCGCCGCGGCCAAGGATGGCGTCGATGTCGAAAACGGGGCGTTGCATCTGAGTCAGAAGACAACGCTGATCGATCAGCTCAAGTCGATAGGTGTCACGCCGGCCGATGTCAGCTATGTCGCGTTCTCGCATTTTCATTTCGATCACACAGGCAACGCCGGCGAATTCACGGGCTCTACCTGGATCGTCAACAAGGCGGAAGTCGCCACTGCGCAGCAGAACCCGCCGCCCTACGGTTTTGATCCCGGCATCGCAGCGCTCGTGGCCAAGGCAAAGACGCAGCCGATTGACGGCGACTACGATGTGTTTGGCGACGGCAGCGTGAAAATTCTTAAGACGCCGGGCCACACACCGGGACATCAGGTGCTTGAAGTAAAACTCAAGAAATCGGGCGTCGTGATCTTGTCCGGCGATCTTTACCACACACTCGCCAATCGTCAGTTCCGCCGCGTGCCGATCTTCAACACGGAGCGTGCCGACACGCTCGCGTCGATCGATCGCGTCGAAAAGATCGTAACGAACACACACGCACGCTTCGTCGTGCAGCATAGTGCAGAAGATTTCGCCAGGCTGCCGAAGCTACCGGCTTATTTGAATTGATGTGAACTCGGAAGGTGCAGATCGTCCCACACGCTTGCAGCGCGTGTGGGATTTGCCCACACGGCTGTTTCACTGGACGCTGGTCGTGCTCGTTGCGCTGCAGTTCGCCACCGGCGAATTCGGCTGGCTGTCGATGGAATGGCACTATCGCTTCGGCTACGCCACGCTTGCGCTGCTGCTTTTTCGCCTCATCTGGGGCTTCGTCGGATCGCAGACCAGCCGCTTCGTCGACTTCATGCATGGGCCGCGCGCGCTATGGCGCCATGTACGTGCGGAATTTTCCTCACTTCCGCAGATGAGCGTCGGCCACAATCCGCTCGGCGGATGGTCGGTGCTCGTGCTGTTGCTCGTGCTGCTCCTGCAGGCGATCAGTGGTCTGGCCACGAGCGACGGCATCGACGAGGACGGCCCATTCGCCGAACGTGTTCCACTCGTGTGCGTGCGCTGGGCCACGCGCCTGCATCATCTCGGCGAGAACTTGCTGCTCGCGCTGATCGGTCTGCATGTAGCGGCGGTGCTGCTGCATTGGCTGCTCAAGCACGACAATCTCGTCCTGCCGATGATTACGGGTAAGAAGTGTGTCGACGCCGGGCCACTGCGATTCGCAAGCGGCCGGCGTGCGTTCGTTGTATTCGCGATTGTGGCGGCGGCCGTATTGGCGCTGAGTTACTTCGGCGCGTAGCTTCGGCTAGTCGTCGTTCTTGTACTTGTCGTGGCAGGCCTTGCATGCACCGGCAAGTTTCTTGAACTGCGCCTTGTCCTTCGCTTCGTCTTTCGCTTTCGCGACATCGCTTAGTGCTTTCGCTTCGGCAACGAAGTCTTTCGCTTTCGTGCTGAAGTCGTCGAAGCTGGTCCAGATCTCGGCTTTGGCGTCGGTGTTTACGCCATGCGGTGGCGCTTTCTGGAAACCTTCGAGCAACTGATCGGACAGGAACGCGATACGGTCGGCGCGCTTGGAGAATTCCGCTGCGTCGAATGCGGTCTTGCCTTTCACCATCGCACTGAGCGGTGAAAAATTCCAGCCGACCACGTGCATCAGGCTCTGCCGGTACTCAGTCGCGCGGTCTTCGACGTTATGCGCGC
>VBNZ01000223.1:907-6178 GCA_005877675.1 Gammaproteobacteria bacterium | reverse complement strand
CGGCGAAGGCGTTATGATTCGGCTCCCGTACGCAGGAGTCTCGCCATGAAATCGAAACTCGCTCTCGCTACCCTGTTTGCGCTGTGTGCGCCCTTCGCGCAGGCTGCGATGGTAGTGAAGAATCTCGATTACGACGTGGGCGGCAAGAAGATGCAGAGCGCGCTCGTCTACGACGACGCGGTCAAGACCGCGCGCCCCGGCATTGTGATGACGCCCGACTGGAAGGGCATGAACGCAGACCAGATCGCGCTGGCGAAAAGCATCGCCGGCAGGGACTACGTGATACTCGTTGCCGATGTCTATGGCACCGACGTGCGCCCGAAAACCGACGAGGAGGCGACGACCGCGATCAAGCCGCTGCTCGGCGATCGCGCGATGATGCGCACGCGCATCAACGCAGCGCTGAGCCAGCTCAAGGCGCAGACCGGCAAGGCACCGCTGGACGGCAAGCACTACGGTGCGATCGGCTTCTGCTTCGGTGGTGCGACCACGCTCGATCTCGCGCGTTCGGGTGCGGATGTGCAGGGCTTCGTCACCTTCCACGGCAATCTCTCCACCGACGATCCTGCGCTCGCGAAGAACATCAAGGGCAAGGTGCTCGTGCTCAACGGTGCCGACGACCGTGGCGTCTCGCCCGACAAGATCGCCGCGTTCGAGAAAGAAATGAACGAGGCGAACGTGGATTGGCAGTTCCACAACTACTCCGGCACCGTGCACTGCTTCGCCGTGCCGGTCTCGCACAACCCGCCGGGCTGCGTCTACAACGAGAAGACCGCCAAGCGTGCGTTTGCGGCGATGCACGCGCTCTTTGACGAAGCGTTCGCCGAAAAATGACACTGATGCGCAATCGCGGCACCTTCGGGCGGTTCGCGAACTGGGCCGCGCGTGCGACTGGCCGTCCGCTGACGTTCGCGCTGGCCTTGGCGGTCATCCTCGTCTGGGTCATCACCGGGCCGATGTTCCACTTCAGCGACACCTGGCAACTGGTCATCAACACCGGTACGACCATCATCACGTTTCTGATGGTGTTTCTGATCCAGAACACCCAGAACCGGGACGGCGAGGCGCTGCAGATCAAGATCGACGAGTTGATTCGCGCGATCGAGGGCGCACACAACGCCTTGCTTGATCTGGAGGAACTCGACGATGCGCTGCTCGACCAGACGCGTGCGCGTTATCGCAAACTCGCCGAACGCGCGCGCGCGGATGTCGCGAGTGGCAAGAGCGATATAGGTTGCGAGGACGTCGAGCCGGAGTAACGGTTGCGGACGATGCGGCGATGCTCAGTGATCGCGCTGCAGTGCGTAGTCCGCGAGCACGCCCAGCGCATCGCGCGCCTCGGACTCGGGCAGCAGCGCGAGCGCAGCCTTGGCCTTGTCCGCATGCACCTGCGCAAGATCGCGCGCGCGCGCAATCGCGCCGGTGTCGCGGATCGCGCTGACGATATTGTCGAGTGAGTCGAGTCCGCCGGTTTCGATCGCGCGCCTGAGGCTCGCTGCCTGGTCGGCCGGCGCGCGTTCGATCGCGTAGATGAGGGGCAACGTCGCCTTGCCCTCGGCAAGGTCGTCGCCGATGTTTTTGCCGAGCGTGCCCGCGTCGGAGACGTAATCGAGCACATCGTCGGCGATCTGGAAGGCGTAGCCCAGATGCATGCCGTAATCGGCGAGCGCGTTCTCCTGCGCGGCCGGCACGCCCGCGAGCACGCCGCCCAGGCGCGTCGCCGCGGCGAACAGTACCGCCGTCTTGCGCTCGATCACGCGCAGATACGCAGGCTCGTCGACGTCGGGATTGTGGATGTTCAAAAGCTGCAGCACCTCGCCCTCGGCAATGCGGTTGGTCGTATCGGCGAGGATGCGCATCACGCGCATGCGGTCGAGGTCGACCATGAGCTGGAACGAGCGCGAGTAGAGAAAATCGCCGACCAGCACCGAGGCCGCATTACCCCACAGCGCGTTCGCGGTCTTGCGCCCGCGGCGCAGGTCGGATTCGTCGACGACGTCGTCGTGCAGCAGCGTCGCGGTGTGGATGAATTCGATCACCGCGGCAAGCTGGATATGGTCCTGCTGGTCGTGATCGGCATAGCCGGCGGCGCGCGCAGCAAGCAGATGCAGCACTGGCCGCAGACGCTTGCCGCCGCCGCCGATGATGTGCTCGGCAATCTGGTTGATCAGAACGACATCGGAGGCGAGTGCGCTGCGGATCAGCGCATTGACGCGCGCCATTGCTGGCGCAGCGTAGGTCTGGACGTCGGCGAAACTCGTGATCGATTGCGGAGCGGGGGCGATGGCCATCTGGACTCTTGACGCGAATTTGCGCCGATTATAGCCGTCGCGCATGCGACTTCGCGTGACCACCGGCTCTTTGCCTGTGCCGCGATCGCGACTAGTATCGCAGGCTTATTTTCGCAATCGTCCCGATCGCCAAGACAGAACGACCATCCTCTTGGTCGCACTTTTTCAAAAAAAGGCATTGAATATGCGATTCCAATTTGTCCTGCGCCGTACTGCGTTCGTCCTCAGCCTCACCGCAATCGCACTCATCGCCAGCGCACAGCAGTCTCAGTACCCCGATTATCCGAGCGAGACTCCCGCAAACTTCCAGCCAAATCAGACCACGTGGGACTACACCCGCAGAGTCGCGATGATTCCCATGCGTGACGGGGTCAAATTACATACAGTCATTCTCGTGCCCAAGGGTGCGAGCCATGCGCCCATTCTGCTGACGCGCACACCTTACGATGCTGACGCGCTCACCAATCACAGTCCCACCTCCCATCTCGGGCCGGAACTCTGGGGTTACGACAATGCGACCGAAGTGATCGTCAAAGGTGGCTACATTCGCGTGGTGCAGGATGTGCGCGGCAAATACGGTTCCGAGGGCGACTACGTGATGACGCGGCCGCTGCGCGGGCCGCTCAACGGCTCCAAGGTCGACCACTCGACCGACGCCTACGACACGATCGATTGGCTGGTGAAGAACGTCAAGGAATCGAACGGCCGCGTCGGCATGCTCGGCTCGTCCTACGAAGGATTCACCGTGGTAATGGCGCTGATCAATCCGCATCCGGCGCTCAAGGTCGCCGCGCCTGAGAGCCCGATGGTCGACGGCTGGATGGGCGACGACTGGTTTCACTACGGCGCATTCCGCCAGCCCAATTTCGACTATGTGATGGGACAGACCTCGGCGCACGGCGAGGGCAAGCGGTCGGCGCGTGTGAATTTCGACGACTACGAAAATTTCCTGCGCGCAGGTTCCGCGGGCGATTATGCGCACGCGATGGGCTTTGACCAGCTCGCGTTCTGGAAGAAGCTGTCCGAGCACCCGGCCTACGATGCGTTCTGGCAGGGCCAGGCGCTCGACGCGATCATGGCCAAGCAGCCGCTAAGCGTGCCGGTGCTGTGGGAGCAGGGCTTATGGGATCAAGAGGACATGTGGGGCGCGATCCACTGCTACGCCGCGATGGAGCTCAAGGACACGGCCAACGACAAGAACTTCTTGGTGATGGGGCCGTGGCGGCATAGTCAGGTCAATTACGACGGTTCGTCGCTAGGCGTGTTGCAATGGGAAGGCGACTCGGCACTGCAATTCCGCCGCGATGTGCTGAAGCCGTTCTTCGATCAGTACCTGGTCGAAGGTGCGCCGAAGGCCGATACGCCGCCGGTATGGATCTACAACACGGGCGAGAATCATTGGGACCGCTATAAATCTTGGCCGCTGTCCTGCGCGCAGGGTTGCGCGGCGACGTCGAAGCCCCTGTATCTCGGGGCGAATCACAGCCTATCGTTCAGTGCGCCGGGAGCGGCGCTCGACGCGTTCGACGAATACGTGTCCGATCCGGCGAAGCCCGTGCCGTATCAGCCGCGGCCCGTGAACTTTGGCGACGGCGATGCGTGGAAGCGCTGGCTCGTGGTCGATCAGCGCTTCGTCGACGGCCGCACCGACGTGCTGACTTATGTCACCGAAGCGCTGACTGCGCCGCTGCATATCGGCGGCGCGCCGCAGGTGAATCTCGTCGCTTCGAGCAGCGGCACGGACAGCGATTGGGTCGTCAAGCTGATCGACGTCTATCCCGATTCGGTGCCGTCGAAGCCCGAAATGGGCGGCTACGAACTCGGCGTCGCGATGGACATTTTCCGCGGCCGTTATCGCACGGGTTTCGACAAACCGGCGGCGCTCGCCGCGAACCAGCCGTTGGTCTACCGCTTCGGCCTGCCGACCGCCAATCACGTGTTCGAACGCGGCCACCGCATCATGGTGCAGATCCAGTCGAGCTGGTTTCCACTGTACGACCGCAATCCGCAGACGTTCGTGCCGAACATCTTCTTCGCCAAGCCGGCCGACTACCAGAAGGCCACACAGCGCGTGTATCGCAATGCGACGCATGCGAGCGCGATCGAGCTGCCGGTGGTGCCCGGCAACTGAGGTGTCACCCTGAAGACGGATGTGGTTGCAGTCGGTTTACGGCTGCAACCAAGGTGTAGCTGACGATCAGCAGCAGGAACCACGAACCGAGCTTGCCGAGGCGAACCGCTGTCCACGCGGCGCTCTGGTGCGGATAGAGCCACGTCGCGGTCGCCGTGCCGAGGTTTTCCGCGATCCAGATAAACAGTGCAACCAGCAACAGGCCCAGCAGCAGGGGCATGCGCCGGTGCGCGCGCCAAATTCGATAGTGCACCCAAGTGCGGCCGAACAGCGCGGCAGCAACGGCGAACAGCGCAAAGCGCAAATCGACCATATAGTGATGGGTATAAAAATTTGTGTAGATCACCGCGCTCAGTATTGCGATGGACTGCAGCGACGGATGATGTGTGATTCGAAAATCAAATAGACGCCAGCAGCGCGCGATATAGCTGCCGATCGAAGCGTACATAAAGCCGGAAAACAACGGCACGCCGCCGACGCGCAGCAGACCCGCACCGGGGTAGAGCCATGAACCAGCATCGGTCTTGAAGACTTCCATGATCGTGCCGATGACATGGTAGATCAGGATCACCTTGGCTTCGGCCGGCGTTTCGAGTTTCAGGTAGAGCATCGTCACCTGCAGTGCGAGCGCTGCCACGAATAGAAAGTCATAGCGCGCCAACGACGCATCGCGCGGATACCACCAGTGGGTGGCGACGAGCAGTGCGACCATCGCGCCGCCGAACAGACAGGCCCAGGCTTGCTTGCAGCCGAAACGCAGGAATTCGTACACGACGGACGTGCCGCGTCGGCGCGCTGCCAGCTCGCCGAGCCGAGATTCCGCCGCGGCGAAACGGGCAATCAGCGGCC
>VBNZ01000223.1:446-899 GCA_005877675.1 Gammaproteobacteria bacterium | reverse complement strand
CCCGCAGCGAAATTCCGCGTAGTAGAGCAAGCCAAACTGCTGAATCGACGGCGCAAACGGGGCGAAATTGCGGCGGCTGCATTGTCGGTGTTTTCCCGACACGCGTTGGCGACTTGCGCTGACAGCCATCGCCAACCGCGCATGTTATCCTTTTCACACGGATTTCAATTCTCGGTTGAGGGCAACAAATGGCACGCGGCGTCAACAAGGTCATCCTGATGGGCAATCTGGGCAACGATCCCGAAGTCAGATACACCGCGGGCGGCATGGCGATCTGTTCGCTGAGTCTCGCCACCACGTCGCAGCGCAAGGACAAGGACGGTCAGCAGATCGAGAAGACCGAATGGCACCGGGTGAAGCTGTTCGGCAAACTCGGCGAAATCGCCGGCGAATACCTGAAGAAGGGACGCCAGGTCTATATCGAAGGGCGCATCGAATACGGTTCGTATGAAA
>VBNZ01000223.1:0-278 GCA_005877675.1 Gammaproteobacteria bacterium | reverse complement strand
ACAATTTCGAGGACGACGAAATTCCGTTCTGATACCTGCCGGTATTCTTTGCTGTTGCGCTCACCGGTAGCGGGCGCATCGAAACGTCAAGCAAGGCGATCCGTGCGATTGTTCCCGCTCGATAGCTTGTAGCGCGTTGGCCGTACGATCGGCAGCCGAATCGTAAACGTTGTGCCTTTGCCGACGGTGCTGGCAACTTCCAGCGTACCAGCATGTTTCTTGACGATGCCGTACGCCACGGACAGGCCCAGACCGGTGCCGGCACCGATAGATTTGGT